>JAIBCK010000028.1 GCA_019694215.1 Thermoflexales bacterium | reverse complement strand
CGGCAGGCCTTCGAGTATGGCGGTCAGGCTCGGGCCATGGGATTCACCCGCGGTGAGAAAGCGCAGCATGGGCGTTTAGACCGAAATCGCCAGCGCGCCCATCGGATCCCACGGCGGCAGATGGCGCGCCGGCATGTCGAGCGCGGCCATGAGGTCGGCAGGTAGAACTTCCTTGCGAACCAGCACCTCGTAGCAGTACTCGTCCATCCATCGGTCGGTCATCGCGAAGTAGCCCTTGTCGCCGTAGTCATTGCCCCAGCTGTTCTCCACACGCCACTTGCGCGGCGTGCGGGCGGCGTCCAGATCCACGCCAGTCAACACCATGGCATGCGTCATCTGGCTCTGCCCATAGCTCAGGCGCTCGCCCTTCGTGGCGCGCTCGGTGAAGCCGTATGCGAGCGCGGCATCGAAGACGTCGAGGTCGAGCACGCCGACCTCGCGGCTTTGGCCCTTGCCGACATCGCAGCCAAACCAGACTGGCTCCTGTTGTTTGACCAGCATGTCCAAGGCGGCCTGCTTGAAAACGGGCAGATCGACATTCAGGTAGCGGATCGGTGCGCCTTCGATCACGTTTCCGAGGTAGTCGATGGTCAGGACTGTGTTGGTTGGGCGATCTGGCATCGGATCGTGAACCAGGCACACCAGCGCATCGAGCGGGTAGTCGACATAACGCTTGAAGAAGTCCTGCGGCGTCAATACGCCGGCGCGATGAAAGACATCGGTCTTGTCGCGCCATTGCCATTCAAAGCTGCGTGGGGGTTCGCCCAGATGTACGACCAGCATGCGGTGAATTTCGGCGAGCATGGCGAGTTTCTCGTCGGCAAGCGCGGCCCGACTCGCGCCGCCTGCGGCCCGCATCCGCAGCGTCGCAGCATCCTCACGCAACCGGGCGGTAATGCGGTTGTTCATGACGACCGAATGGCTGCTGCTGAAGGACTCGGGCATGACCGACTTGGGCACAACGCCATACTTCTGGATCAAGTTGGCAAACATGTCCCACTGGCCGCCATCCTGGATGGGGCTGACCAGAAGATGCTGCACCAGGCGGCCATCCAGCGGCTCCCCCGCCGTGGCGATGATCGACTCCAGAAAGAAGTTGGCCTTCTCAAGTTTGTCCCAGAACATCAGGTGCGCCTGCGAGAACTCGAAATCCTCGACTTCCAGCCGTTTGATGGCTTCGACGCGGAACAGATTGAGGCCGGCAAATAACCAGCAGCGCCCGGTTTGCTTCTGCGAGGTCGCCGGGTTGGACTTCAGCCAGTGCGAGTAGACATGGTTGCTGCGCTTGACGACGTCGCGGTTCAACGTCGCCTCGTTCAGGCCGCGGCTGGTGACGGCATTCACGGCGAGGCGGTGTCTGGCATCGCCCGCGAGCTGCGCGGTCCATTGCTCGATATGCGCGGCGGAGACTGAAAAATCAGGGGTTTGCTGTGTCATTGTGGGGTTGCTCCCAGAGTGCGGCGCATGATAACCGATGCCTCCGCGGCGGGCTTGCCCGTCCAGCGTGCAAAGGCCTGCGCACCCTGCTCGGCGAGCATGCCGATTCCGCCGATGATGCGTGCACCAGCAGCGGCGGCCTCGCGCATCAAGCGCGTCGTGGCCGGCTTGTAGACCAGGTCGTAGACCGTCGCGCCGCCGGGGAAGCGAAGGCCCGGCGGCCATGGGGTGCCGTCTTCGTTCGGGCTCATGCCGGCCGAAGTGGCATTGACGATCAGCGTTGCGGGCGTGTCGCCCGCGGCCGAAAGATCATCGACGGCGCGCACATCGCCCAACGTTTTGAAATCAGCCGCCAACGTGACCGCGCGGCCCGCAGCGCGGTTGAAGATGCGCACCCGGGCACCTTGCGACAGCAGGCCATGCACGACCGCCCGCGCCGCGCCGCCTGCGCCAAGCACCAGCGCCTGGGTGTGCGCATCGACCGTCACACCGTGCGCGGCCAGGTCGGCAATGAAGCCCGCGCTGTCGGTGTTGTCGCCGAGCAGCCGGTCCCCCTCCCGGTAGAGCGTGTTGACGGCGCCGATGGCGCGGGCGCGCTCGGTCACGCCGTCCAGCGCGGCCATCACCTCGATCTTGTGGGGGACCGTGACGTTGGCCCCTGCGATGGAAGGATCAGCGCGCAAGGCGGCGATGCGTCGGACGAGTTGATCGGGCGCCGTCTCCCACAGCTCATACTGCCAGCCCGCCAGCCCGAGCGCGGCGAAGGCGGCGTTGTGCATGCGCGGCGAGGCCGAGTGCGCGACCGGAAAGCCGAATAGCCCGACCCGCATCACACCTCCGACAGGCGCGCCAGGTCGTCAAAGAACCCGGGGTACGTCTTTCTCACGCACTCCGCGCCATGCAGGCGCGTCTCGCCGTGCGCGACGAGGGCCGCGACCGCCAGCGACATGGCCATGCGGTGGTCGTCGAGCCCGTCCACATCGGCGCCGGCCAGCGGGGTGGGGCCCTCGATGATGAAGCCGTCGGCCGTCGCCTCGATCCGCGCCCCGAGCCGACGCAGCTGGGCGACCAGGCCTTCGAGGCGATTGCTTTCCTTGACCCGCAGCTCCTGTGCGTCGTGAACGACCGTTGTGCCAGACGCCTGCGTGGCGACGACGGCGAAAATCGGCAGCTCGTCGATCATGCGGGCGGTGAGGTCGCCGGCGACTTCGATGCCGTGCAGCGCGGCGCTCCGCGCGCGCAACGCGGCGAGGGGCTCACCGCCTTCTTCGCGTTCGGCGCTCGCGTCCACGCTTGCGCCCATCGCGCGCAGGGCGTCCAGAAAACCCGTCCGGGTCGGGTTGACCCCGACGTCGTGCAAGTCGAGGTCGGCATCCGGGTGCAGGCAAGCCGCCGCTAGGAAGAACGCCGCGGAGGAAAAGTCGGCCGGCGCGGTCAGCGTGATGCCGGTCAACCGGTCGGGTGGCGTCAGGATGGTGACCGGGCCCGTTGTGCGTGCATCTGCGCCCATCGCGCGCAGCATGCGCTCGGTATGGTCGCGGGTGGGGGCAGGCTCGCGTGTCACGGTCGTGCCAGCCGCGTTCAGCCCCGCCAACAAAACGGCCGACTTGACCTGGGCGCTGGCGACAGGGAGGGTGTAGTCGATGCCGCGCAAGCGAGCAGGGGCGAGGCGCAGGGGCGCGCAGCCGTCCGTGTCGGTGATCGCGGCCCCCATCGCCGAGAGCGGTTCGCTGATGCGCCGCATCGGGCGCTTGCGCAGCTGTGGGCTGCCGTCGATGACGCACGCGATGCCGAGCCCGGAGGCGAGCCCGGCCAGCAGGCGCATGGTGGTCCCCGAGGAGCCGCAGTGCAGGGGCTCGTCCGGCGCGCGCAGGCCGCGCAACCCGCGCCCGTGCACGCGCAGCGTGCCGTCATACGAGATCGCGGCGCCCAGCCCGCGCGCGCAGTCAATGGCCGCCCGCGCGTCGTCCGAGTCGAGCGCTTGCAGGACGCAGGTCTCGCCCTCGGCGACGGCGCCGAGCAGCGCCGCGCGGACGGTGATGCTGCGATCGCTGGGCGGGCGGAGGCGACCCCCCAGGCGCTTTGGCGCGGTCAATGTCTTGATCATCGTGAATAACGGTTTCGGCGTGCGCTGGCGGCGCGCGCCAGAAAGTCGGCCAGGCCGGCGGCATCCTGCCGCTCGATCAGCCCACGCAGGGTGTCGATGGCGCGTTGTGCATCATCGAGCGCGTCGGACACCGGCCCGGGGTTGGTCAGAAGGATGTCCGTCCACATCGTCACGTCACTGGCGGCGACGCGGCTGGTGTCGCGAAACCCGCCGGCCATGATCTCCCACACGGCCGGGTTCGCCTGGCCAAAGCCGGCGGTGGCTGTGACGAGCGCGACGGACAGCGCGTAGGGCAGGTGGCTGGCATAGGCCAGCAGCGGGTCGTGGGTGGCGACCGCCAGGTCGCGCGGCCGCGCCCCGACAAACTCGGCCAGGGCACGGACTTTCGCATAGGCAGGGTCCGTGCTGCGGGCGCTGCGGGTGAGGATCCAGGGCGCGCCGACATACAGCCCCGCGTCTGCGGCGTCGATGCCGGCGGTCTCCTTGCCGCACATCGGATGCCCGCCCACCGCGCACAGCCGTTCCGGCAGCGCGTCCATCGCGGTGACGATGGCCGCCTTCGTGCTTCCCATATCGGTGATGATCGCCTCATCCGCGCACGACGTTGCGCACTGCCCGATCTGCTCGATCAGCAGCCGCACCGGCGTGGCCAGCACCACCAGCTCGGCGGCGCGCACGCCCTCGGCGAGGTCGATGGTGGCGGCGTCGACCATGCGCCGGCCGAGCGCCGTGTCGCGGGTGGCCAGCGTGCGTGAGACGCCGGTCAGATGCCCCGTATAGCCGCGCTCGCGCAGGGCCAGCGCCAGCGACGCGCCCATGACGCCGAGGCCAACGATGCAGATGCGATTGGGCAGGGGAAGTGTCACCATGGCCTCAGGATATCAAGCCGTCCGCGGCGGCGAGCGGCGCCCACAGCCGGGTCTGCAGTGGCTCAAAGCCCTGCGCCCGGAAGAAATTGCGCGCGGCTGCGTTGAACTCCCACACGTTCAAGATCAACCGATCCGCGCCGGCGCGTGCCCCCACGTCCCGAAATGCCGCCATCAGCGCCCCGCCGGCACCGCCTCGCCGTGCGGCGGGCTCGACGATCAGGTGATGGAGATAGGCACTGCGGTGAGGGCGCCGCAGCGGTGTCTCGGCCTGATCGACCACTTCAACCCAGGCATAGCCGATCGGGCGCGGGGGCTCGCCGGCTTCGGCCAGGATGAAGTGGTTGTCCCGGCGCGCCATCAGCTCGGCAAACGTGTTCGGTCCTGTCTCGCCATCGGTCGGTGACTTGAACCAGTGTGGATCAGCGGCGGCATGGTGCGTCTGCAGAAGCGCATGCAGCCGACGCAGGTCGGCCAGATCCCCGAGGGTCGCGGGTCGTGTGCGCATCACACCAGCAGCTTGCGCCCAACGGCTTCCGCGACAGCCCGAAGCTGAGCGACGAGGGCCTGATACTTCGCCGGGGTCAGCGACTGCGCGCCATCCGAAAGCGCCTTGCTGGGCTCGGGGTGCACCTCGATGATCAGCCCGTCCGCCCCCGCCGCAACGGCGCCGCGCGCAACGGCGGGAACATACTCCCATTTGCCGGTGCCGTGGCTGGGATCGACGATCACGGGCAGGTGCGTCAGTTCCTGCAGAACGGGGATGGCGTTGATGTCGGTGGTGTTGCGCGTGTACTTTTCGAAGGTGCGAATGCCGCGCTCGCACAGCATGACGTTGTAGTTGCCGTGGCTCATGATGTACTCGGCGGCCATAAGCAGCTCCTCCATCGTCGCGCTCATTCCGCGCTTGAGCAGCACCGGCTTCATGCTGTAGCCCACGGCGTGCAGCAGGGGGAAGTTCTGCATGTTGCGCGCGCCGACCTGCAGAATGTCGGCGTAGCTCGACACCAGCAGCACCTGCTCGGGGGCCATGACCTCGGTCACCAGGGCCAGCCCGTATCGCTCGCGCGCCTCGGCCATCCACTGCAGCGCCTTCTCGCCATGCCCCTGAAACGAGTAGGGCGATGAGCGCGGTTTGAACGCGCCGGCCCGCAGCGCATTTGCGCCGGCCTCGCGGACGAGGCGGGCGCTCTCCAGAACCTGCTCCCGGCTCTCGGCCGCGCACGGGCCGGCCATCATCACCACACCCTTGCCGCCGACATCGAAGGTTTGGCCGCCGGCCTTGATCGTGATGACGGTGTTCTCGCGCTTGAAGTCGCGGCTGGCGAGCTTGAACGGGCGCAGAATCGGCAGCACGCGCTCGACGCCGTCCAACACCTCGATCTGCTCGGCGTCAACGGGCCGCTCGTCGCCGACCAGTCCGATGATCGTGCGTTCTTCCCCCTGCGAGAGGTGCGCGCGCATGCCGTCTGATTCGATCCGATTGACGACGCCGGCGATTTGCTGGGCGCTGGCGCCAGCTTTCATGATGATGACCATGGCCTAGATCTCCTTGTCCATCGCGGCGGCGATGCGCTTGCATTGCCTGACCATTGATTCGAACGCCTTGGGGGTCAGGGTTTGCGCGCCATCCGACATGGCCTTGCTGGGCTCGGGGTGCACTTCGACGATCAGCCCATCGGCGCCGGCGGCGATGCCAGCCCGCGCAATGGCAATGACATACTCACTCTTGCCCGTGGCGTGGCTGGGGTCGAGCACAACGGGGAGATGGCTCAACGCCTTGAGCGCCGGGATCGCATTGATGTCAGTCGTGTTGCGCGTGTACTGCTCGAAGGTGCGGATCCCGCGCTCGCACAGCATGACGTTGTAGTTGCCGTGGCTCAGGATGTACTCGGCGGCCATCAGCAGCTCCTCCATCGTTGCACTCATCCCGCGCTTGAGCAGCACTGGCTTCATGCTCATGCCGACCGCGTTGAGCAGCGCGAAGTTCTGCATGTTGCGCGCACCGATCTGCATCACGTTGGCGTATTCGGCCACCATCGGCACCTGCTCGGGCGACATGACCTCGGTCACGATGGCCAGCCCCGTCACCTCGCGCGCCTCGGCCATCCACTGCAGCGCCTTCTCGCCATGCCCCTGAAATGAATAGGGCGATGTGCGCGGCTTGAATGCGCCACCGCGGAAGCCCTGCGCGCCGGCTTCCTTGACCATGAGCGCGGTTTCGAGCACCTGCTCGCGGCTCTCGCACGCGCATGGCCCCGCGATCAGCGTGACGTGTCCATTTCCGCCCACCGTCACGGCCTTGCCGTTGCGCTCGATCAGCGTCACGGCCGAGTCGTCCTTGCGGAACTCGCGGCTGGCCAGCTTGTACGGTTTGAGGATGGCCTGGATGAAGTCCACGCCCGCCAGGGTCTCAAAGGTGGTGCGGTCGACGGGTCGGTCATTGCCGACCACGGCGATCACAGTGCGTTCCTCGCCATAGATCGGATGCGGGGTGAGTTGATGCGCCTCGATGCGGGCGATCACACCGGCGATCTCGGCCCCGCTTGCGCCGGGCTTCATGATGATGACCATGTCTGTTTCTCCTTTGCAGCCTTCCAACAAAAAAGAGGGCGTGGAGCTTACTGCTCCACGCCCTCCGTCTGACTTGCTGTTTCGCTCAGCTTATCGCGAGGACCTCGCGTGGCCAGGTAAGCTCCCTTTGGCGTTGCCAAAGGAAACGTGATACCAATAGCCCGTAAACGAGAAAGCCCCGTGCATTGCGACGGCCGCGAGTCTACCACGGCCTGGCGCGACGCAGGCTTTCAGGCGACCCGCGCCGCCCTTGCAGGGGATCGCGGCCAGCGCTCGGTGGCACTTGCCTGTGATACCCTCGCGCCCTGCCATGCGCTTGTGGAACGCCATCATCCCCTACGGCGACAGGGTCTTTCGCCGCAACTTTGCCCTCAACGTCGGAAACGGCGCCCTCTCCGCGCTGGGTGACGCCTTTACCAACAGCGTGGTGATGACTTCGTTCGTCAGCCAGCTCACCTCGTCGAACGTGCTGGTGGCGTTGCTGGTGCAGATCAAGGATGGTGGCTGGTTTCTGCCACAGTTTTTCATTGCACCGGCCGTCGAACGGGCACCGCTCAAAATCGTGCTGTATCGCCGAACCACGATGCTGCGCGTTGTGGCGTGGGCGCTCATCGTCGCAATGGCGCTGCTCATCACCGACAAGGGTGCGCTGTTGATTGGCTACTCGGTATGCATTTCCTTTGTCGCGCTCTCAGCTGGCATGGCCGGCCTGCCCTGGCAGACCATTACGGCCAAGATCATCCCGGCCCGCCATCGCGGCCATCTGTTTGGCATGCGCCAGTTCACAGGCAGCATCCTGGGCATCTTCGGCAGCGCGATGCTGGCCCTTATCCTGTCGGGTGGGATGGGGCTGACTTTCCCGCGCAACTATGCCCTCATCTTCGGGCTTGCGGCAATCAGCTTTCTGGTTGCCTACGCGATGTTTGGTCGCAGCATCGAGCCGCCGGATCCGCCCGTTGCGACGCAGACATCGCTGCGCAGCATGGTGAATCATGCCGGCACAATCCTTCGGACGAATTCACGTTACCGAGCCTTTCTCGTGCTGCGCGGGCTGCTCTTCCTGGGCAATGCGTCAGTGCCCTTCATCACCGTCTACGCCCGTCGGGGTCTGGGGGCCGATGACGGCTACATCGGCGCCATCGCCGTGCTCACGATAGTGGTGGGTCTGCTTACCAACCTGATGTGGGGGCGGATCGTCGACCGCCTCGGCGCACCCCGCGCCGGGGGGTTCATTGCGTTGTCCGGGCTCGCGGCCACACTGATCGTTGCCGCGCTCGCGCTGGCCCGTCCCGACCCGCAGCTCGCATTGCTGCTGCTCCTCGTGCCGTTCTCGCTCAGCACAATGGCGACGACCGGCATCGGCGTTGTCGGCAGTCCGATGCTCATGGAGATCGTGCCGGCCGATGACCGCGTGCGCTACTTCGGGCTGACCAACACCGTGCTGGGCCTGCTGATGCTGTCCACCTCGGCGGTGGGTGCGATCGGCGACCAGAGCGGCTATGGTGCCCTGTTTGCCATCTGTGCCGTGGCCTTTCTCGCGGCGCTGTTTTTTGCGCGGAGGCTGCGCGCCCCCGCGCCCACAGGAGAACGATGATCGACCTCCCGCCTTCCACCCTCGACGACGTGCTCGCCGACCTGCGCGCCTGGACGGCCATCGACTGCGGCACCCGCAACAAGGCCGGCGTCGACGCCGTCGGCGCGCTCGCGGCCGCCCGCGCCCGCAGCATGGGTTTTGACGTGGTGCGCCATGCCATGCCCGAGTTCGGCGATTGCTACACCGCCGTCGCGCGCGGGAGCGGGCAGGGCCGCCTGATGCTGATGGGCCACCTCGACACGGTCTACGAGACGGGCGTCTGCGCCACCCATCCCTGGCGTGAGGAGGCCGGCCGCATCTACGCGCCGGGCATCGCCGACATGAAGGGCGGTTTGCTCACCGGCCTCTATGCGATGCGCGCCTTCGCCGCAGACCGCTCGCGCTTCGAGTCGATCACCTTCTTCTTCAACAGCGAGGAGGAATATGGCTCGCCCGCGTCGCGCCCGCTGTCCGCCGAGCGCGCCGCCGGTGTCGATGCCGCACTGGTGTATGAACCCGCCCGTGCGAGCGGCGACATCGTCTCGGCCCGCAAGGCCTCCGGCGACTTCACGCTCGCAGTCAAGGGCTTCTCCACCCATGCCGGCGTCGCGCCGGAGAAGGGCGTGAACGCCACCGTTGAGCTCGCCCACCGCATCGTAGACATCGCCTCACTCAACGGCCTGCGCCCGGGCGTCACGGTGACGCCGAGCGTCGTGCGCGGCGGAACGGCAGTGAACGTTGTGCCGGATTCGGCCTCCATCGGCATCGACTGCCGCGCCACCGACCTCGAGGGGGTGCGCGCCGTCGAAGCTGCGCTGAAGGCCATCACCGCGCGGACGACGATCCCGGGCGCGGTCAACACGCTCAGCGGCGGCTTCAGCTTCCCGCCCATGGTCAAGACGCCGGCCGTGGCGCTGATGGCCGAGCTGGCCCGCGACGCCGCGCAAGAGCTTGGCTTCAGCATCAATGACGTGGCGACGGGCGGTGCCTCGGATGCCTCGGCGCTGTCGCAGATCGTCCCGACCATTGATGGCATGGGCCCGGTGGGGGGCAATGCGCACAACGCTGAGACCGAATACGTCGAGCGCGCCAGCCTCCTGCAGCGAATTGCGATGTCAGTCGTGCTGTTTGGCAAACTGCTCGCTCCCGCGACGCTGGCGCGGCTGCGCGCTGCCCGCCCCCGGGCCTGACGCGCCCCGGAGATGTCGATGCGCGATCCCATGATTTCAGTCCGCGCCGCCGCCGCCCAGATCGACAACCCGACCTGGCGCTTCTTCGATGTGCGCTACACGCTGGGTGACAATGGGAAGGGCGCGCGCGACTACGCCGCCGGGCACCTCCCGGGCGCGGCTTTCGCCGACCTCGATACGCAGCTGGCGGCACCGCATCAGCCCGGCCGCACCGGGCGGCACCCGCTTCCCGCCAGGGCGGCGTTTGTCCAGACGCTCTCGCGCTGGGCGATCGTTCCGGGGCAGACCGTCGTTGTGTATGACGAAAGCGTTGGCCAGCTCGCGGCCGGGCGCCTGTGGTGGATGCTGCAGTGGGTGGGGCACGCCGATGTCTTCGTCCTCGACGGCGGGTTCGCGCGTTGGCGCGCCGAAGGCCTGCCCGTCAGCACGACCCCGGCGGTGCCGCGCCCGCCACGGCGCTTCATCCCGGCCTGGCGCGACGACCTGCTCGCCGATGCCGGCGACGTGCAGGCGGCGCTGGCGAACCGCAGTGCCGTCGTCCTCGATGCGCGTGCGGCTGAGCGCTACCGCGGCGACGTCGAGGCCATCGATCCGGTGGCCGGGCACATCCCTGGCGCGCTCAGTGCGCCGCTGACGGAGAACATCGTCGAAGGGGTGATGGATGCGCCCGCCACCCTGGCACGCCGCTTCGAGCGCCTTGTCCCGCAGGGCAGCGAGGCGATCTTCTACTGCGGCAGCGGAGTGAGCGCCACGCAGAACATCCTGGCCTATGCGCGCGCGGGTCGGGGGCTGGGCCGCCTGTACGCCGGCTCATGGAGCGACTGGATCACGGATCCAGACCGCCCGACTGCAAAGGGTTCCGCCTAACGGATTGAAGTCACGCCTGCCGTCACGGCGTTGATCAGGGGGGCGGGCAGGATGCCCAGCACGATGGAGGCCGCTGCAGCGATGGCGCCGGTTACCCAGTGCAGGCTGAGGCGGTTGCCCTTCGTCACTGCAACGCCCTCGGGCGGTGCCTCGAAATACATCGTGACGATGACACGCAGGTAGTAGTAACCCGACACCACGCTGGTCAGTACACCGATCACGGCCAGCGGGACCAGGCCGACATCGATGGCGGACTGGAAGAGCATGTACTTGCCGACAAAGCCGGCCGTGGGTGGAATGCCGAGAAGCGATAGCATCGCCACGGCCATGACCAGCGCCCAACCCGGCCGCGTGCGGGACAGGCCGGCGTAGGCGCTGATAGACTGATCTTCCTCACCGTTGTGCGCGGCGGTCATCGCCGCGAACGCCGCAAGCGAAGCGGCCGCATACGCCGGGAGGTAGAAGACCACGCCACGCACGCCGCTGACGCCCCCCGCGGCCAGGCCCATCAACAGGTAGCCCGCGTGCGCGATGCTCGAATACGCCAGCATACGCTTGAGGTTGATCTGCGTCAGCGCGCCGAGGTTGCCGATCATCATCGTCAGCGCAGAAAGTGCTGCGAAGGCCGGCTGCCACACGTTGGCGAGGTCACCCAGGGCGACGCCAAACACGCGCAGGAGGGCAACGAAGCCGGCGGCCTTGGTCGCCGTCGACATGAAGGCGGTCACCGTCGTGGGGGCACCCTGATACACGTCTGGCGTCCACATGTGGAAGGGCGCTGCCGCAACCTTGAACCCGAGCCCGACCAGCATCAAGGCCGCCCCTACGACCAGCAGGGGAACACTGGTTGACGTGATGAGTGTCCTCGCGATGCCCGTCAGCGAGAGCTGGCCCGTCGCACCGTAGACCAGGGCCATGCCGAACACGAGAAAGCCCGAGGCAAAGGCGCCAAGCAGGAAGTACTTCATCGCGCTCTCCTCGCTGTCGAGGCGCGGTCGCGCAATTCCGCTCAGCACGTAAAGGGGAATCGAAAGCAGTTCGATGGCGAGGAAGATCGTGAGCAGGTTGGCCGCGTGGCCAATCAGGGCCATGCCGGACAACGAAAACAACATCAGCACAAAGAATTCGCCGCGCAGAATGCCGCGCAGCGCGTTGTAGCGCAGGCTCAACCCGATGGTCATTACACCGATCACCCCGACCAGCGCGTCGAGGGCAAGCGCCACACCATCAACCGAGATCATGCCCTGAAAGCCGCTGCCGGCCAGCCCCCATTGCAAAATGGCGCACAGGGCCGCCGCGGCGCTGACGACGGCTGCCATGCCGGCCGTGAGTGACTTGCGCTCGCGGGGTATCGCCAGGTCGACCATCAACAGGACGACGCCGCCAAGCGCAAAAATCAGGGGTGGAAGGACCAGAAGAAGTTCGTTCATGTCAATGAAAATCAGGCGTGTTCTACGACCGCCGATTATAGGTCAGGCGGGTTCTCCATTCCGCCAATTTCGGGCTATCATTCGGCCTTGCATCCGGGTCGGGGTCTGGCCCGCCCGGTCAACGACATCACAAACAGCAAGGAGTAATTCAAACATCATGAACAAGCCCGTTCCCCAGGCCCCCGGCATGCTCGGTGAGTTCCAGCGCTTTCTGACCAAGACCAACGCCATTGCCCTGGCCATCGGTGTCATCATCGGCGGCGCGTCGACCAAGCTGGTCTCGGCCCTCGTCGAGGACCTGATCAACCCGCTGATCGGCAAGGTGCTGGCCGGTCTCGACCTGGCCTCGCTCAAGGTTTCCCTCGGGCAGGGCATGGTTGATGGCAAGGCCACGGACCTGTATCTCAAGTACGGTCACTTCATCAGCACGATCGTGGATTTCATCATCGTCATGGCGGTGGTCTACATCCTGATCAAGATTTTCGCCAAGGACATGCTGGACAAGTAGTCCGCGACAAATCGATCAAACGCAACCGGCCGTCGCGAGACCATCGCGACGGCCGGTTTCTTTTTCGTCCCGGGTTTCGGTCGAAGGCCTACCCGTTGCGGCCGTAGGTTGCGGTCAACGTTCGCAGGCGGGCCGCCACCGCCTGGTCCATGTCCTTCGCCTGGATGCGCCAGCCCCAGTTCCCTCCCGCGCGGCCGGGCAGATTCATGCGCGCTTCGCCCCCCAGCTTCAGCAGGTCCTGCATGGTGAGGATCACCGTATTCGCGACGGACGCGCTCAGGCTGCGGATGAGGTCCCACGCGATGTCGTCGCCCTCCGTCCCGGTGTAGTCGGTCACCTGCGCGCGCGTCGGCGCGTCCAACGATGCCCACCAACCCATAGTCGTGTCGTTGTCGTGCGTGCCGACATACGCCACAGTGTTGGGCACGTAGTTGTGCGGGAGAAACGCCGAGGCTGTGTCGGCCACGAATGCAAACTGCAACACGCGCATGCCCGGGAAGCCGGCCTGGTCGCGCAGCGCCTCGACCTCGGGGGTGATCACGCCGAGGTCTTCGGCAATGATCGGCAGCTTGCCGAGGGCGCCTTCGATGGTGCGGAAGAGGTCGAGGCCCGGCCCCTTGACCCACTTCCCGATCATCGCGGTGGGCTCACTGGCGGGCACCTCCCAGTACGACTCGAAGCCACGGAAGTGGTCGATGCGCAGAACGTCGTACAGCCCGAACGCGGCGCGGCAGCGTTCGATCCACCAGCCGTAGCCGCGGGCGGCCATCACGTCCCAACGGTAGAGCGGGTTGCCCCAGCGTTGTCCGGTCGGGCTGAAGTAGTCCGGCGGAACACCGGCGATCACGGTCGGTTGCAGGGTCTCGTCGAAGTAAAACTCATCGCGGTGCGACCAGGCGTCTGCGCTGTCAAACGCGACGAAGATTGGGATGTCGCCGATGACACGCACGCCCTTTTCATTCGCATAGGCACGCAGCGCCTCCCACTGCCGGAAGAATTGATACTGGTAGTAGGCCTGCGCCTCCACGGCCTCACGCAGTGCCGCCCGTGCCTCGCGCACGGCAGCTGTTTCATGGCGCGCGATGGCAGGCTCCCAGGTGTTCCACACATTGCCGTTGTGGGCATCCTTGAGCGCGATGAACAGCGCGTAATCGTCCAGCCAGGCGGCATTTCGATCACAGAAGGCGGCGAAGTCGGCGCGTTGCGCGCTGCCCGCCCGCGCCGCGAAGACGTCGTATGAGCGCCGCAGCATTTTCTTCTTGAACTCGATGACCGGGCCGTAGTCGACCCTGGTCGCAGGAAAGGCCGGTACGCTGGCGAGGGCGTCCGCGTCCAGCGCCGCTGCATCCAGCGCCCCTTCCGCCACCAGTTGGTCGAGGCTGATCAACAGCGGGTTGCCGGCAAAGGCCGAGAAACACTGATAGGGTGAGTCGCCAAAGCCCGTTGGACCGAGCGGCATCACCTGCCACAGGGTCTGGCCAGCCGACACCAGCCAGTCGACGAAGCGATAGGCCTGAGTGCTGAACTCGCCGATGCCGTAGCGGCCGGGGAGGGAGGTGGGATGCAACAGAACCCCACTGGATCGTTTCATTGGATACCCTTTCGATTGGCGCAGCCGCCGGGGCGGACGCCGCTAAATCAGTTCAGGGGATTTTAGCGTTAAACTTTGCAGCCACGTGATTCCGCAACCGGTTGAAAATGCCATCCCGGGGCGTCAGGGCCGCCACCTTGTCCCGGACATAACCGCCGACGCATCGCCCGTCATCGAGGCAACCGCCCGCGCCCGTCGGCCCCTCTGGCGCACGCTGCTCGAGTGGACGCTCGCCGTGGCCCTTGCGCTGGTCGGCCTGCAGACCCTGGTGTCAAGCATGTTGGTCGGCGACGATGGCATGCGCCCGCTCGTGCAGAACGAGCAGCGCCTCCTGGTCAGCCGGCTGACCTACCTGCTGACCGCGCCCGCGCGCGGCGATCTGGTGGCCGTGTCCATCCCCACCAACCCGTCCCGCTCGGCGGCACGCCGCGTCATCGGCCTTCCCGGCGAGCGCATTGAGCTGCACGGCGCCCAGGTGTTTGTGGATGGTCAACCCCTTGCCGAGCCCTACCTTCAGCCGGCCGCGCTGACGGCCGGCATCGCGCTCTCGATGTCGCTCGAAGTCACCCTGAAAGGAGACGAGTATTTCGTGCTCAGCGACAACCGCGCCTTCTTTGTCGACAGCCGCGTGTGGGGGCCGGTACCCGCCAGCGCCCTGGTCGGCCGGTTGTGGCTGAGCTACTGGCCTGCAGGCCGCGTCGGTGCGCTTGTCAAAGAACGCACGCCCTGATCACGCGCCGTAGGGCGCCCACACGTTCTTGACCTGGGTGGCCTGGCGCAGCGCATGTTGAATGAGCGCATCGCCCGGCGCCGCCCAGTCCAACCCTTCCTTGCCATCCGTACGCTCGCACCAGGTGCGCTTGAGGTTGCTGATCGAGCGGAGCTCGACCATCTTGCGCAGCTCGGCATCGCCAAACGCCCAAAGCGCATCCACGTCGTTGTGGTCGGCCAGGACGCGGGTGAGCTCCGCGCGCGCGCCCGTGATCAGGTTGACCACGCCGCCCGGCACATCGCTGGTGTCCAGGACCTGATAGAAGTCGGTGGCGATCAAGGGATGCGCTTCCGAGGCAAGCGCGACGGCGGTATTCCCCATGGCCATCGATGCGCCCAGCAGGGTGACCATCGACAGCAGCGGCTGCTGATCGGGGCAGGCCATGCCGATCACGCCGACCGGCTCGTTGAAGGCCAGCGTCACCGCCCGATAGGGCGTCCGGTGCACGGCCCCGTCGAACTTGTCTGCCCAAGCGGCAAACGTAAACAGCCGGTCCACCGACGCGTCGACTTCGGCAAGCGCGTCCGCGGCGCTGACGCCGGTTGATTCGATCAGCCGGGCGGCGAAGTCCGCCTTGCGGGCCGCCAGGTTCTCCGCCACGTAGTAGAGCACTTGCGCGCGGAGGTGGGCGGTTTGATCGCCCCAGCCCGCGGCGGCCCGCGCCGCCTCGACGGCGTTGCGGAGGTCCTTGCGGTTGCCATCGCCCACTTCGGCGACGATCGCGCCGGCTGCGTTGCGCACGGGCCGCGAATAGCCGCTGTCTGGCCGGGCCTGCTTGCCCCCGATATACAGCTTGGGCGTCCGGTCGACGCTGCCGTTCAGGCGCGACACCGCCGCCAGGGCCGCAGCAACGGCCGACGCGGCAGGGGCCGGCCGCGGGGCTGCCGCAGCCACGGGACGCGACTTGATGTATTCAAACAGGCCTTCCCGCCCGCCCTCACGTCCGAACCCGCTCTCCTTGTAGCCGCCAAAGCCAGCCGCTGCATCAAAGAGGTTGGTCGAGTTGATCCACACCACGCCGGCCTTGATCCGGCCCGAAATCTCCAACGCAAGGTTGATATCCTCGCTCCACAGGCTGGCGGCGAGGCCATACACGGTGTTGTTTGCCAGCGCCACGGCTTCGGCAGGCGTGCGGAACGTCATCGCGACCAGCACCGGCCCGAAGATCTCCTCCTGCGCGATGCGCGCGGCGGGCGCGACATTGGTGAACAGGGTGGGGGGATAGAAGAAGCCATCCTTGGGGGCCACCCAGCTCGGCTGCCACAGCGTGCAGCCCTCGCGCACGCCGTCCTCGACCAGCGCGCTGATCTGCTCCAGCTGCGCCCGGGCCACGATGGCACCGATGTCCATCGCCTTGTCGAGCGGATCCCCGATGCGCAGCTTCTCCATGCGCGCGCGGAGACGGGCATAGAAGGTCTCGGCGATGCCCTCCTGAACCAGCAGGCGCGAGCCCGCGCAGCACACCTGGCCCTGGTTGAACCAGATCGCATCGACCACGCCCTCGATGGCGCTGTCCAGGTCGGCATCCTCGAATACGATAAACGGCGATTTGCCACCCAACTCGAGCGACAGGCGCTTGCCGCTCCCGGCCGTGACCTCGCGCAGGTGGCGGCCCACGCCCGTCGAGCCTGTGAAGGCGATCTTGTCCACGCCGGGATGCCGCACGATCAGCTCGCCGGCGTCGCTGTTGCCTGTGATCAGGTTGAACACGCCGGGCGGCAGCCCGGCCTCATGGCACAGCTCGGCAAACAGGATTGCCGAGAGCGGCGTCCACTTCGATGGCTTGAGCACGACGGTGTTGCCCATCGCCAGCGCCGGGGCCACCTTCCACGACAGCATCAGCAGCGGGAAATTCCACGGCAGGATCTGGCCCACCACGCCCAACGAACTGTAGTCACGCAGCTCGGTGTCCATGAGCTGCGCCCACCCGGCGTGGTGATAGAAGTGCCGCGCCACCAGTGGGACATCGATGTCGCGCGTCTCGCGGATGGTCTTGCCGTTGTCCATCGTCTCGAGCACGGCAAAGAGGCGCGAGTGCTTCTGGATCAGTCGAGAGAGGGCGTACAGGTGCCGCGCGCGGGCGTGCCCCGGCAGCGCCGACCAGGCCTTGTGCGCCTTGTGCGCCGCGGCGACCGCGGCATCGACATCGGCCTCGCTGGCCTGCGTGATGCGCGCCAGTGGCTTGTTCGTCGCCGGGTTGATCGTTTCAAAAAGCTGTGCCTCGCGCGGCGTCGTCCAGGCGCCGTTGCAGTACAGGCCAAAGCTGCGCTGATGGGCATCCAGCCACTGATTGGCCAGTTTTGCGCTTTCGGGGGCGGGACCATATTCCATGGTGTCCAGAATTCGGGCGATCTTGCTCATGGTTGTGTACGCGGCAGGGCCGCGCTATTGCATGGGGTGGCGGAAACTTGCCGAGTACGCGCCGGTGACGTAGTGTTCGATCTGGCGCTCGATGTCGGCCAGCAGCGAGCTCGCGCCGATGCGGAACAACGCCGGGGAGAGCCAGGCATCGCCCAGCTCTTCCTTCATCAGAATCAGCCAGTCCAGCGATTGCTTGGCCGTGCGCAGGCCTCCCGCGGGCTTGAAGCCAACGGCATGGCCGGTGCGCGCCTGGTAGTCGCGGATCGCGCGCACCATCGTCAGGCTGACGGGCAGGGTGGCGTTGACCGTCTCCTTGCCCGTGCTCGTCTTGATGAAATCGGCCCCGGCCATCATGCACACCAGGCTGGCCTTTCGTACGTTGGTCAGGGTGGCGAGCTCGCCGGTGGCCAGGATCGCCTTCATGTGCGCATCGCCACAGGCCTCGCGCATGGCCCGCGTCTCGTCATACAGCGCGCGCCAGTTGCCCGTCAGCACGTGCCGGCGGGAGATGACGATGTCAATTTCAGCCGCCCCCGCGGCGACGGAGCGGCGGATTTCCTCGATGCGCAGGTCGAGCGGGTTCAGCCCGGCCGGGAAGCCGGTACTGACGGCGGCCACCGGGATGCCGGAGCCACTCAGGGCCTCGACGGCTGTGGGCACCATCTCGTGATACACGCACACTGCGCCCGTCGTGATGCGCCGGTCTGTCAGACCGAGCGCGGCGACGAGGTCGGCGCGCAGCGGTGCTCGCGCCTTGGCACACAGTCGGCGGACGGCGCCGGGCGTGTCATCGCCGGACAGTGTCGTCAGGTCGATCACCTGGATGGCGCGGATGAGCCAGGCTGCCTGCCAGTCGGCCTTCACCGTGCGGCGGCCGGGCAGGGTGGCCGCGCGGCGTTCGACCGCACTGCGGTTGACGCGGCTCGCGGCCACCCAGTCGAGGTCGAGCGGGATTCCGGGGTTTCGGTCAGTGGACATGTCCTGCCGAGTATACGGCGCACCGCGCCTTGCGTCTTTGTCACACTGGCGATAATGGTGCCATGCCAACGCCTTCGCGCATCCCGATGGCCGGTGCCCGTGCCCGCTTGCAAGCTTGGTGCGTTGGACTGTTGTCGATCCAATGCGACGCCTACGGGCTTGGCCTCGCGCTGGGTGAGGGCATCCGCTACCGCGGGCGAAGCGGCGCGGCGCTCAAGCCGGCGGCCCTCCTGCTGCCAGCTGGCTTCGAGGCCGCGCTTGGCACCGATTTTGTCGACGATGCGCCCGTCTTGGCGATTGAACTGGTCGACCCATTGCTGCCACCCTCCGCCCTGATCGAGCTCATCGAGCGCTACCGATTGGCGGGTTGTCTGGAAGCCTGGTTTATCCCGGTGGGGCGGCCGGATCGCACACAGTTCTTTCAGCGCGATGGCACCGGGCGCTTTGACCGAATTGGGGCGGACCGCACGGGGGTCTACTTCAGCCTGCTCTCGGAAACGCTCTTCTTCCCCGCATCCTGGCCCGTCGAGCTGCCCTCCCTCTGGAACATGATGCGCCACTGGGAGATCATCGACGCTGACCGTGACGATGTCGGCGAGGGTTGAAACATAGCGTTGGCCGCGCCGGGGTCGCCCATTCGCACGCCGCAAGCCGCGCCCCTTTTCCCCGGAAAACCCGCCTCTTGACAAGCCAGCAAGGCACTGTTATAGTCGCGTTTAGCACTCAGGTCTCGGAGTGCTAACTGAATTGGCAGTTGGTACTCCGAGTGCTGATCATTCACTTACATAACGGAGGATATCGTTCATGGCTAAGAAGGGAGAGGAGCTGAAGAAGCTCAGCCTCCGGCCGCTTGGCGACCGGGTCGTCATCGAGCCGATGGAAGACGAGGAAAGCACGTTCGCGGGCGGGAAGCTGGTTCTGCCCGAGACCGCCAAGGAAAAGCCGCAGAAGGGCCTGATTTTGGCCGCGGGCGCGGGCAAGAAGGGCGATGATGGCAAGGTCCAGGCGATGGACGTCGAAGTCGGCATGCAGGTGCTCTATGCCAAATACGCGGGCACCGAGATCAAGATCGACGGGAAGAAGCTTCTCATCATGAAGGAAGCCGACATCCTCGCGATCGTGGAGTAGTAGAACACCATGGCAAAGCAGATTGTTTTCACCGAAGAGGCGCGCGCCAAGCTCAAGCGGGGCGTTGACGTCCTCGCCCAGGCCGTCGCCACCACGCTCGGCCCCAAGGGGCGCAACGTCGCCCTCGACAAGAAGTATGGCGCCCCGACCGTCACCCACGACGGCGTGACCGTGGCCAAGGAGATCGAGCTCCAGGACCCGTACGAGAACATGGGCGCGCAGCTGCTCAAGGAAGCGGCCACCAAGACCAACGACATCGCCGGTGACGGCACGACCACGGCCACCGTGCTCGCGCAGATCATCGTCCACGAAGGTCTCAAGAACGTCGCCGCCGGTGCCAACCCGATGCTCATCAAGTTCGGCATCGAGAAGGGCGTCGACGCCGTCGTCGCGTATCTCAAGGGCCTCGCCCTGAAGGTCGAGAAGCACGACCAGATCGCGCAGGTCGCCACGATCAGCGCGCAAGACAAGGAGATCGGCGACCTCATCGCCGACGTGATGGACAAGGTCGGCAAGGACGGCGTCATCACGGTCGAGGAGAGCAAGTCGCTCAACTTCGAGACCGAGTTCGTCGAGGGCATGGAGTTTGACCGCGGCTATCTGTCGCCCTACTTCATCACCGCGCCGGAGACGATGGAATCCGAGATCAAGGAGCCCTACATCCTGATCTATGACAAGAAGATCAGCGCCGCGCAGGACATCATCCCGCTGCTCGAGCGCCTGGTCCAGCGCGGCAAGCGCGACCTGGTCATCATCGCCGAAGACGTCGACGGCGAGGCGCTGGCCACGCTCGTGCTGAACAAGCTGCGCGGCATGCTCAATGTGCTGGCCGTCAAGGCCCCCGGCTTTGGCGATCGCCGCAAGGCCATGCTGCAGGACATCGCCGTCCTGACCGGCGGCACGGTCATCACCGAGGAAATGGGTCGCAAGCTCGAGGGCGTCACGATCGACGACCTCGGCCGCGCTGGCCGCGTCGTCGCCACCAAGGACGACACCACCGTGATCGATGGCGCTGGCAATGACAAGCTCATCCAGGCCCGCGTCGAGGAAATCCGCGTCGAGATCGACAAGAGCACCAGCGACTACGACAAGGAGAAGCTCAACGAGCGCCTGGCCAAGCTGGCCGGCGGCGTTGCGGTCATCCGCGTCGGCGCAGCGACCGAGACCGAGCTCAAGGAAAAGAAGCACCGCGTCGAGGACGCGCTCAGCGCCACGCGCGCGGCCGTCGAAGAGGGCATCGTGCCCGGCGGCGGTGTTGCGCTTCTGCAGGCCGTCAAGGCCCTCGTCGATGTCAAGATGGACAACGCAGATCAGCAGGTCGGCGTCAACATCCTCCGCCGTGCGCTCGAGGAGCCGATGCGCCGCATCGCCCAGAACGCCGGCCAGGATGGCAGCGTGATCATCCAGCAGGTCCGCCAGATGACGAAGGAAAAGAAGTACTTCGGCTATGACGTGATCGGCGGCGACTATGTCGACATGATCAAGGCCGGCATCATCGACCCGGTCAAGGTCACGCGCGGCGCGCTGCAGAACGCGGCCTCGATCGCCAGCATGATCCTCACCACCGAGGCGCTCGTGACGGACATTCCCGAGAAGAAGGAACCCGTTGCTCCGCCGCCGGGCGGTGGCATGGGCGGCGACTTCTAGGTCACCCCTATCTTCCGAACGTGGGACGGAGCCCGATCCGGGCTCCGTTTCCATTTTTCACCCCCAACCGCGGTATCCTGAGCGTCATCACCGCGACGTCATGACACCGCAAGCTCCTTTCCGCATCACGCCACCCTGGTCGCCTCAGGACAATGCACCCTTCGCCCAACGGCGTTTGTTCACACTGCTCATGATCGGGATGGGGCTCGCCGGAGTTCACCTCCTGCTGACGATCTTCAGGCCGACCGCAACCAACATCGCCCTCGCCGCGATCGACGTGCTGGCGTTCGCATCGCTGTCTTCCGTCTACCTGCTGATGCGCTGGGGTCGACTCATGGCCGCATCGATCCTGCTCATGGTGCAGATCCTGGTCACCACGGTGCTGGGTACGCTGGTGTCGCCGTATGCGGCAACCGCCATCATCGTGATCGGATTCGCCATCGCTGCGACGTCGATGCCCATCGTCCCGGTGCGCGCGGCGGTGGGCATCGCGATCTCAGCGGGTCTCGGTGCCTCGATTGCATTTGTGCGCGTGGTCGTCCTGCTCATTGACGCCGCCCAGCCCTCCCCGGCCGGAGTGGTGCTTGCCAGCCTGGTGGGCGTGCTCACCATCATCGTGACGATGAGCATGTTGGTCTCGTATCGCGTCTGGGCCGAACGCACGATCATGCAGAGTGAACAGCATGCCGACGCACTCCGCATGGCGCGTGATGAGTTGGACCGGCGCGTCGCAGAACGCACCGAGGCGCTCAGCGTTGAGCTCGCCCGCAGCCGCGCGATTGCCGAACGCCTGCAGATGCTCGACTCGGTCGCGCACAACGCGCGTGACGCAATCCTGATCCTGGAACCTGCCGCGGGTGAAAACCGAGGCAGACGAATCCTGTATGTCAGCCCCGGATTTGCGCGCCTCACGGGCTATTGCGAAGCGGAGGCCGTCGGGGCCAGCCTGCGCTTGCTGCGTTCGCCGACCACCTCCCTGCTCGATCTGGAACGCGTCCGCGCGGCGCTGGACTCCGGGCGCGGGCTCGACATCGAAATCGAGAATCGCCGCAAGGATGGCAGCCTGTTCTGGGCCGAGCAGAGCATCGTGCCCGCCCGCGACCAGGAAGGCGAGATCAAGCACTGGGTGGTCGTCCTGCGCGATGTGACTCAGGATCGTGCCTTGCGCGAGACGCTGTGGCGGCGCAATCACCTCCTCGAGGCCATCAATGAAACGACGCTGGCCCTGGTCGGCCGTCAGTCGAAGCAGGACATCCTGCGCCGGCTGCTGGACCGCGCCTGCAAGCTGGCGAACACCGAACACGGCGTGATAGACATCCTCGAGGAAGGCAACATCCTGGTCTCTGTCCCGGCCGGGGTGTTCCGCGAACTGCCGCCACGTCCCAGGTCTGGCCCGCGCGGGGCGCTTGCGATGGCGCTGGCAACCCGCGAGCCCGTATTCATCGATGACTATCAAGCCTGGCCCCAGCGCCTCAAGGCGCCGGGCTTTGAGCGCGTTGCTTCCGCCATCGTGGCGCCCATCCTGGATGGCGACGTGGCCGTCGGCGCGATCGGGCTGGCCTACCTCGACCGTAGACATCCCGCTACGCCCGAGCTGGTGGACTTGTTGCGCCGTTTGGCGGCCGTCGCCGCCGTGGCGCTGGACAACTCGCAGCTGCACACCTCGGTCCAGGCCGAGCGCGACCTTGCACTGCAGATCACCAATTCGATGGGGCAGGGCCTCGCCGTCTTCGACAGTGCCGGCGTCATCCAATTCATCAATCCAAGCCTGCGCACGTGGCTCGGTGACGCCCGCGCCGAGGCCGCGCTTGGCCAGCCACTCGACGGGCTGTTCGAGCCCGCCGGGGAGCCCCTGCCGCTGGCGCAGGACGGGGTCGTCGACACCGTCAGCGCGGAGCGCTGTCTCAAGAAGGCGTCGGGCGAAGAGCTGTTTTGCCTGGTGTCGCTGTCCGCCCGGCTGCGCGCCGGGGTCGCGGACGGTGGCGTCGCCGTCATTACGGATGTCACCACCGCCAAACAGACCGAGCTTGCGCTGGAGCAGGCCCGTGACCGTGCCCAGGTCGCGTCGCGGCTGAAATCCGAATTCCTGGCGATGATGAGCCATGAGATCCGCACGCCGCTCAACGCCGTGCTTGGCATGACTGAGCTGCTGCTCGACACACCTCTCGATGCCCACCAGCGCGAATTGACCAAGATCTCATTCGAAAGCAGCCAGGCCCTGCTCACGGTCATCAACGACATCCTCGACTTCTCGCGCATCGAGGCGGGCAAGCTGGAACTCGTGCACGAGCCGTTCAGCATTCAGGAAACGGCCCGGCGCACCGTGGAAATGCTGCGCCAGCGTGCTGACGAGAAAGGCCTGTTTCTCGATCTGCGCGTGGACCGCTCTGTGCCGACCTTTGTCGTCGGCGATGCGGGCCGCTTGCGCCAGGTGCTGGTGAATTTGGTGGGCAATGCCGTCAAGTTCACCGATCATGGCGGCGTGGTCGTGTCAGTGGACCTGCTGGAGGAGGCGGCGGACCACGTCGTTGTGCGCTGTGCCACCCAGGACTCCGGGATCGGCCTGTCCGCGGCGGTCAAAGCGCGGCTCTTTCAGCCTTTCACGCAGGCGGACTCCTTCATGACCCGCCGCCAGGGCGGCACCGGCCTGGGTCTGGCCATCTGCCGCCGCATCGTCGAGCTGATGGGCGGCGAAATACACGCGGAAGGCGAGGAGGGCGACGGGGCCACTTTCTGGTTCACTGCCCGCTTTGATCGCACGTAGCGCGGCGTTCCACCAAGCGCGCTGATATAATCAGGTTTTGTGTCTTGTGCCCTCGCGGCACAAATCGACTGAATTAGGCGACCCGGGGAGAGACGCATGCCGCCCAGGTGGGTTTGGCCGATGCGGATGCCGGTGGTCCAAACATCGACAGGAGAATCGCAGGAAATGAACAAGATGAGCTTTCGCGCGGCAGCGCTTGCGGCCCTTACCGCCGCCAGCCTGATCGCGGCACCCCGCGCCGCTTTTGCGGCCGCGCCGGTGGGTGTCAATCTGTTGGAGAACCCAGGACATGAGCATCCCGGAACGTATTTCGCCGGCCGTGGTGAGATCAATGTCACCTGGAGCTGGGTACCGTTCTGGCAGGAGTCGCCTCCTGGCGTTGACCCGCGCGACCAGAACTACCGCACGCCGGAGTTCCGCCCGCCGTTTGCGCGCGACTATCCGTATCGCGTCTGGAGCGGTGGCGGCTCGGACCGCTGGTTCAACTACTTCGCGCTGAACAAGGGTGCGGGCATCATGCAGGTGGTCAAGAACCTGACCGTCGGCAGCCCGATTCGCTTCACGTCCATGCTCGAGCTGTGGTCGTCCAACGACAATGACCCGGCCATTCCGCCCAAGTCGTCGCGCGATGGTGACATGCTCGTTCGGTTGTGCATCGATCAGGATGGCGGTCCCCGCGACCTGACCGATCCGAACGTGATCTGTTCGCCGTGGACGCAGCCGTATGACGCCTGGCGCCAGGTCTATGTCGACGGCGTCGCCCTCGCGCCCGAGGTTCTGGTCATCATCCAGTCGACGGCCGCCGTGTCCGTCGAACACAATGATGCCTACGCCGACGACAGCTGCTTTGAAGTGCTGCCGAGCGCTGGCGCGAAGGGCATCTGCCTTGGCAATGGCTTCATCGAGACCGGGGCCGGCCCGACCGGACTGACGAAGGCCGCGCCGCTCGCGACCTGGGTGACCGGCAAGACGGTTGCCGAGTTCCGCCGCGCGGATGGCACAACGGTCAAGATCATGGGCACCGCGGGCTCGGTGGCCACAGCGCCGGCCGCCGGGGCCGCTGCCCCGCGCCCCGCTGCGTCGCCGGCCGCCGGCACGCTCTCGGCGCTGGTCAACGGTCTGCGCATCCGCGCAACCCCCAGCCTCGAGGGCGAGGTGCTGGGCTATCTCAACGCTGGCGACGTCCTGCCCAACGCGGGCGTCTCGGGTGACTGGGCCGAGGTCAACTACAACGGGGCCAAGGCCTACGTGTATGCCAACCTGACGTCGGCCGCCACGGGCGCCCCCGCGCCGACGCTGCCCGCCGCCTCGGTCCCGACCGCGGTCACCGGCTCGATCGAGGGTACGGCCCCCAAGGCGCGCGTGCTCCTGTCGAACCCGCTCGTGCGCCTGAACGTGCGCCAGGGCCCCGGCCTCACGCAGACGATCATCGGCAACCTCGCCAATGGCACCGTCGTGGAAGTGCTGGGCAAGAGTGCAGACGGTGAGTGGTTCCAGATCAACTACAACGGTGGCAAGGGCTGGATCATCGTGGCGGCCACAGAGTCCAACGATGCGGCCAAAGCCGTCAAAGTGACACAGTAATCGAGCTGGCAGGCGCCAGGTCGAAAAACGAAATCGCCCCCTCGTGAGAGGGGGCGATTCAGTTTTTCGGGATCGGTGATTCGTCTAGCGCGTCGGCGAAGAGCCGCCTGTGGCAATCGCAACAGCCACGAAGGCGATGTAGCCGCAGATGCACAACCCGTAGAGCGCGATGTTCACCCAGCCAATGATCACGCCGGCCTTGGCCAGGCCCTCGCCAGTCTGCATGCCGTTGCTTGCGGCGATCTCGCCCTTGGCCTTGTTGCCAAGCACGATGCCGACGATGCCGAGGATGATCGGGATCGTGACGAACGAGGCGATGCTCACGATCAGGCTGATCAGCGCCATGCTGTTCTGCTGCGGCACGACGGGCATCGGCGCGCCATACGGCTGCTGCGCAGGCGGATACTGCGGCGCCGAATAGCCGGGCACCGAGCCGGGTGCCTGAGCCGGCGGCTGATACGGCGGAGGCGGAGGCGGATACTGCGGATTGTTGTTCGGATTATTCGGGTTTTGCATGTGAGGACTCCTGACTGGATTCTATGTCAAGTCGGGCGATGATGCAATCCAATCACCCACTCAACGACACGGCACGAGGTTTTGGCCCGCGACGCAGAAGCGGCGGGACTGGCCCAGCGCCTGCACCACGACTTCGGTCACGGCCTGATCACGGTCGACAAAGGTGAAGAACGTAATGTTGCGCCCGTCGCCGGCCGCAATGCTGGGCAGGGCGCCGCCATAGCCGTGGAAGCAGGTCGGCAGCAACCGCTTGCCCGAGAAGAAGGACACACGCAGGTCGCTCAACTCATCCTGGCTCAGGTTGTCGATGCGCAGACCGGCCTGGGCACGGACGACCGGATCGGCGTTGTCGTAGCTGAAACAGCTGCCTCCGACGGGGCGCCCCCAGGCGGAGGCATCGAAGCCGTCGATGGTCACCACCCAGCGCGGAAATGCCGGGGTTGCCGTGGGCAGCGGGGTCGGAACAGCGCTCGGTGTTGCGGGGATGGCCTTGGTGGTTTCGGTCGCTGTTGCGGAGGGCGCGCTCGCCGGACGTGTGCCAAAGTCGGCGCCGGGGGTCGGGATGGCCGCTGCGGTCGGCCGCGGCGCAGTGCAAGTCACGGCCACCAGCCCGTTTGCGCACACACGGAAGGTCTCGGCCTGCCAGCGCGCCTCGAGCTGGGTAACGGGTCGGCTTGGATCGCTATACACAACGACTGCCAGATCTGCGCGCGTGCCGGGTGCGAGGACGGGCAGGCGATCGCCGGCTGTCCGTCCCACGAGACAGACGGGCAGGGCGAGGTCGTCAGAATAGGCGGCGATCGTCCAACCGCGAATGTCAATGGGCGAGAGGCTGGAGACCCGCACCTGGAAGACCGAACGCAGACCGTATTCACCCTGCGCCGGCCCCTGACAGGCGCCGCTGCCGGGAAGTTCGGCTTCACGCACGCTCGCGGCAAGCGTTTCCAGCCGAAGATACGGGCTATTGGCAACGGTCGACTTTGACCCACCGGGTGTGGCCGAGGGGAGGGCCAGCAGCGGCGCGTTTTCCGGGACCAGGGCGCTTTCGACGACGTCAAAACCGGATCGGCCGAGCGGGCGCAGTGCGACCGCGGTTGCGGTCGGGGTTGGCACCTGAACCGTGGTGGGGGTTGGCGAGGCGGTGGCCCGGGTCGCCGAGGGTGTCGCCGTCGGCGTTGGTGTCACGGTGGCCGCGGCCGGCTGCATGGTTCCCGGGCCGGACGACACCGACGACGTGGCGTTGCCAACCGGCTGCGCGCTACTGCCGCGCGTGGCCGTTGGCGTCGGTGTTGGCGTTGCGGTTGGGGTCGGCGTGGCGGATGCCTTTCGCGTCGGCGTCGCGGTATGCCCCGAGGCATCCACGTGCAGCGAGGCATCGTCCGGCGTTGCAGTTGCCTGTGCCGGCTGGATGGGCGCGGGGCTGCTCAATGCCATCGATGCGGCGTCCAGTTGCGCGACCACCGAGTAGCCGTCATACCAGGCCTGGGCGTTTCCGGCCCGGTCAACGCCTCGCGCACGGAATTCATACACGCTCCCCACCGTTCCGGTGAAGAATCCCTCACTTCCGGTTTGCCCCGGTAGGACCGTGCGCCAGGGCGCGTTCGGAACCTGCACGAAATCCTTGAGCGTCACGATGCCGGTGTAGGGCACCAGGGCGGTGATCATCGCGGCCTGCGTGATTTCGCGGCCATCCACCACCTGCACGGCAACGCTGATGCGAGGTTCCTCGCGGTATTCGATGCCGAACGTGTAGGCCGTTGTCGCACGAACGATTTCACGTGCCTGGATGTCGACAAACGCCACCCCGGCCACGGTGTCGGTCGCCATCCAGCGCAGGCGAAGCCCGGGCGAGCGGGGCCCACCGAAGCCGGGCGCGCCAACCTCCTCGTCGGCGTTGGTCGCGGAGACCATCTGTGCCCAGGGCGGCGTGCGGTCGACGACGATCCGACGCGGGGCCGACCACTCGCCAACTGTGGTGCCGTCGCTCGACGCCACACGCCAGACATAGGTGCCGCTGGCGGGGAAGGCGGCCACCCAGCTCGTCTGGGTCACCCAGCCGCTGTTGAACACCTCGCGGTCGGCGCTGCCCGGCTTGCCCTCCTGGCCAACCGAAACAAGATACCTGCGTGGGCTTGCGCTGGAGGCTCCGTCGGCGTCGCCGGTGTCGATCCAGCGCAAGGTGGCCGTCTGTGCGCGCGTGAAGCGCAGGGCCGGTTCATCGATGGCGATCGGAGCGTTGGGCGGCAGGTCAACGAAGACGAGGGCCGCATTGCCCGTGTGGTTGACGTATTCGATCTCGAGCCGGTGCAGACCGCCGTCGAGCGCGACGCGGGCGCTGTATTCGACAAAGGACCCATCATCTGACCATTGGTCGATCTCCAGCCGACCATCCACCCAGAGCTTGACGCCGCCTGCCGCCTGCACCTTGAGTGTGTACGCGCCCTGGCTGAAGGCCATCATGCGCGTAAAGCGGGCGGAGAAACCCACTGCGCTCACGCCCGCCACCGGCGACTGACCTTGCCAGCGCAAGTTCAGGCGTCCCTCGGCGCGGATGGCGGAGGAGGGTGGGTTGAGCAGCGTGTTGTTGTAGTACTCGCCCACCCAGGTGCCGAGCGCGCTCGGGATTGGATCGCCGCTCGGATACTGCGCCAGCTGCATCGGGGTGACCTTGCGGATCTGTCCCGGCAGCAGCCGCAGTGCAGCAAAGGTCAGGCCGCCATCCTGCGGCAGCAACCGTCGCCGGCCGTCGCGGATCAGATACGTGTTGGTCTCATCGTTCTCGGCCCGCACGATGAGTGGCCCGCGCCAAACGAAGCGCATGGCGTCCGCCCATAGGCGTCGGTTTGCGTCGCCGCCCGTGGCGTTGCCCAGCGTGACACTGCCACGCTCACCTCGCGCCAGCGGGTAGTAGCCCAGCGACATCCAGCCCTGCGAGGCATCCCGCTGGCTGCGTCGGATCAGGCTTTGGCCCTCCGCGTGGGTCACGGCATAGGTGACATTGCTGCTGGTCTCGGCGTCCTGCCTGTCTCGCGGGAGCCAGGCCATGATCTCCCATACCCCGTCAAAGGGCAGGTTGGGCACCCAGCGCGCCGAAGCGTTGTCGTCGACCCCCGCGACGCCGTTGAGCGTCGTCGCATATCGGGCAAGTCCGTTGCGCCCGAAGCCGGCCGCTTCCTGCCAGTTGCCGATCGAGGTGTAGCCCGCGCCGTTGTTGTCGACGGTGATGGCGTACTCCAGTTGGGCGGGCACGTCGTCATCCCCGACCCGGACCCCCGGCACCACGGTGACGATGGCGAAGTCCTGATAGCCCACACCCCATTCCAGCTCGGAATCCTTCTGGTCGGGCAGGTTGGGGCGCACGATCATTGTGCGATGCGAGCGGGTGGTGTCGTATCCGAGAATCGTCCCGGCATGGCTGCCCCACGGCGATTGGCCAAACGCGCCGATCACCGGGTGTCCGGCGTCGATTTCTGCCACGATCTGCTCAAAGGTCGGCGAAGAGATCGCCTTGATCGTGAAGCGGTAGCCACGCTCGGTCGCCCACTGGCGCAGGCCGACCGCCACATCGCTGGCGTCATAGCCGCTGTCGCCGGGCTGGCCGTTCCAGCTGCCGTTCCCAAAGCAGAGCAAGTTGGGGAAGCGCGCACGCAGGTCGATCAGGCCGTTGTTCTGTTCTTCCGTTGTGCGAAACGCCCACAGGTTCGGGAACTCGCGTTGGGCCCAGTACTTGAGCACGCTGGCGGATGCCAGCGTGAAGCAGCCCGGCCAGCACCCGTCGGAGTCGCACGAGCACTTCCAGAGGTTCGAGCCCGAAGGAATGAGGTCGGCGGGTACATTGGCTAGCACCTTGCGCTCGCCCGCCGGGGCATTCTCGTGATCGATCAGGGCGGTGCGGGCGACGCCGACCGATGCCAGCGACATCGCCAGCGCAAGCAGAATGAACAGGCCACGAAACAGGCCGCGCGGTGGGTGCATAAACCCCGAAATTATACGGGACTGGCCGCCTATAATCGCCGCGAAATGGTCACCGATGTCCATGCCCTCGCCCGCGATGCGAAGCGCGCCGCGCGCGCCATTGCCAGCGCCAGCGATGCCCGCCGCAGCGCCGTTCTGCTCGCCCTTGCCGACGCGCTGGAGCGCGAGGCGGCCGCCCTCCTCGAGGCCAATCGCGTTGACGTTGAAGGCGCGCGCGACCATGGGGTCGAGGGCTACTTCATCGACCGCCTCACCCTGACGCCGGCACGGCTTGCCGCCATCGCTGCCGACACCCGCACGGTGGCGCGGTTGCCGGATCCGTTGGCTGAGCCCTTTGACCAGCGCGTTCTGCCCAACGGGCTGCGCATTCATCGCCAACCCGTGCCGCTTGGCGTGCTCGGCGTCATCTACGAGGCCCGACCGAATGTCACCGTCGACATTGCCGCACTGGCGATCAAGAGCGGCAACGCCTGTGTGCTGCGGGGCGGAAGCGAGACGCTGAACTCGAACCGCGCCCTGGTCAAACAGGTCAAGGCCGCGCTCGTCGGGCAGGGCCTGCCGGCCGAGGCGGTTGGCTTCATCGATGACCCCGCCCGCGAGCGCATTCTCGACCTGCTGCGCGCCCATGAATCGATCGAGCTGATCATTCCGCGCGGCGGCGCCAAGCTGCACACCTTCTGTCGCGAGCACAGTACGATCACCGTGATCACCGGTGGGATGGGGATCAACCACCTCTATCTCGACGCCACCGCTGACTTTGATCGTGCGTTGGACATTATCGATAACGCCAAGACCCAGCGCCCGACCGTGTGCAATGCGCTTGGCACGCTGCTCGTGCAACGCGCAGCCGCGGCCGGTTTTCTGCCGCGGGTCGCGGCGCATCTTGCCGCGCGCGGGGTGACCTTCCGCTGCGATCCCGAGAGCCTGGCGCACGTCCCGGCGGATCTGCGGGATCGGGCCAGCGAAGCGCAGCCCGGCGACTACGACACGGAATGGCTGTCGCTGGTGCTGGGCATCAAGGTGGTCGCCGATGTCGAGGAGGCCATCGCCTTTATCCACGCCCACAGCCTCGAGCACTCGGACGGCATCCTGTCGCGCGACGCGGCGGTGATTGCGCGTTTTGTGCGCGAGATCGACTCATCCGCCGTCTTTGTCAATGCCAGCACGCGCTTCAATGATGGCGGTCAGCTTGGCCTCGGTGCAGAGGTCGCGGTCAGCACACAGCGCATCCATGCGCGCGGCCCGATGGGGTTGGGCGAACTCACGAGCTACAAGTGGGTGGTGCAGGGCGACGGACACGTGCGCGGCTAGCCTGGCAGCGAGGCCAGCCGCGCGCGCGCGATGTCCAGGGCGTGCGGACTGATGTCGCAGCCCCAGCCCGAGCGGCCGAGCTTGCGCGCCGCGACCAGTGTCGTGCCGCTGCCACAAAACGGGTCCAGCACGAGATCGCCCGGTCGGCTGGCCAGGTCGATGATGCGCTCCAGCAAGGCGAGGGGTTTTTGCGTGGGATAGCCGCTGCGTTCGCGAGAGGTCGGCGCCAGCGCCGGGATGTCCCAAACATCATCGAGCGGCTTTCCCCCCTTCAGATAGTAGACCTTGCCATACGAGCGCATGAAGCGCCGGCCATCCGCCGCCTGATGGCGGTACTTGTCCAGCATCGCCGCGGTCGCCGGCCCGCGCAATTGGTTGAAACAGTAGTCGCGCGAGCGGGAATACCACAGCAGGGTGTCGTGTTTGGTTAGAAGCGTGCGTTGTGCGCGCGCGGCCCCGAGCCCGTAGTGCCAGATGATCTCATTGACGAACATGCCGCCGCCACGTTCTCCGACCCGAAAGAGCGCATCGAGAGCGACCTTGGCATAGTGAATCGCACGCCAGTCGCCGTGAAAAATGAGCGAGCCATCCGGGTGCAGCGTTTCGTACAGGCGTTCCAGGCGGGGCGTCAGGAAGGCGAGGTAGTCGGCGGGAGCGCCGAAGCGGTCTTCGAAGGAAGCGTTCGCCCTGCCCCGCTGCCTGCGCCCGGTATTGAAGGGGGGATCGAGATACACCAGACGCGCGGCTCCGGCCGGCACAGCGTCCAACGCAGCCAGGCAATCACCGGCCACCAGGGTGCTGGAGGGCGTTGTGCCGCTCATGCCTGCGGAAAGAAGGGGACGATCTCGACCATGCTGCCGGCTTCCAGGCGGTCAACGCCGATGGGCACGCAGAAAGCGCCCTCGGCGCGGACAGCATTGAAGATCAGGTTGCTCTTGGTGACGATGGCAGTGACCTCGTCGCCCTCGATCCGGGCCGGGATCCAATGCTCGAGTGCCGCGGGCGAGCGCACGCCCCTGACAAGATGGCCGCGCAACGTTCCCGGTCGAGGCGCCCGCGCACCCAGCATATGCCACAGCGTGGGGACGAGAAAGCGTTGTGCGGTCATCAATGCGCTGATTGGGTTTCCGGGCAGGCCGAAGACGGGGATGCCGTCACACAGCGCCAGGATCAGCGGCTTTCCCGGGCGAAAGGCCACCCCATGGGTGAGTATGCCCGGCGCTCCCATCGCGCGGATGGTGGCCGGCGCGTGGTCGCGCTCGGATGCGGAGCTGCCTGCAATGAAGACAATGGCATCGGCTCCCGACGCCCGGGCGCGTCGCGCGGCGTCGGCAAACGCTCCGGCATCATCCGCGACGACGCCGAGGTCATTGACCCGGGCACCGATTGCCGACAGACGCGCGGCAAGCATCACGCCGTTTGAGGCACGCACCTGCCCGAGCCGCGGCATCGCCGTGATGGGGACGAGTTCGTCGCCGCTCGAGATCAACGCCACCCGCAGGCGACTGCGCACCGTGATGCGCGCATGCCCCAGGCTGGCCAGCCCCGCGATTTCCGCCTCGCGAAGAATCGTGCCGGCCTTCATCACCCGCTCGCCGGCGCGCACGTCCTCTCCGATGGCGATGACGTTGTCACCCGCAGCAAGGGCACTTCCAACCTCGATCCAATCGCCATCGCGAAGGGCATTTTCGTGTGGCAGAACGACCTCCGCGCCATCCGGTACCGGACCGCCGGTATGAATCTTCAGGGCGTGTCCCGCGCTCACGGCACCGGGCGCGCCCTCGCCCATGGCGACTTCTCCAACGACCGAAAGGCGTCGCCCGGGCACGCAGTCGGCCGCTCGAAGCGCATAGCCGTCCATCATGCTGCGCCGAAATTCCGGGATGGGGTGGGGGGAAGCAACGTCATGGGCAAGCACGCGCCCACGCGCGTTCAAGAGATCGACCGCTTCGGTGGATCGAGCAGTTGGCGCTCCGTCAAGGGCATTCCATAACTCGGCCAGCGCGTGCTCGGGCGGCTTCAGGGCGTTTGGCGCTTCATGCGTCATGGCCTTCATTATCGTCATGCCAGACACGGCATCGCGCGAAGTCCACTGGCCGCTCAAGTACTGCCCGGGTGGCCAGTACGATACCCAACCCAAACGGTTAGACTCTCTCCTGGTGTTCGGCTCCGTGGCGCGGAACCGCGATGCCATGCCGAATCAGGAGGATTTCATGCAACGTTCAATCACTTCGCTGCTTGCAGTGGCCGCGTTGGCCCTGGGATTGACAGGCTGTCCGGCCCCGCAGCCGCCGGCGACTGCGACGCCGGTCCCGCCGACCGAGACTCCAGTTCCGCCAACGCCGACGCCGGTGCCCCCCACCGCGACGCCGGTCCCGCCCACCGCGACCCCCGTGCCGCCGACGCCGACGCCGGTGCCCCCAACCGAGACGCCGCTTCCGCCGACGGCCACACCCGTGCCGCCAACCGCGACGGCGATTCCCCCGACCGCGCGACCGGTTGTGCCAACGGCCATTTCGGCCACCGCAGGGCCTACCCGCCCAGCGGCAACGGTGGCACCCACCGCGACGCCGGCCAAGGCTGGTACGGCCATTCCGACCGGGCGCGTCTCCATCACGCTTCAGAATTCGGGTTACGAGCAGTGGGGTCGGCCGTATGGCATGGATCACAAAAATGGTGGTTGCGGGGGCTTTGACAACAGCCGACCCGTCCGCAAGTTCAACGTGTCCGCCCGGGTGACGAACCTGACCGATCACGCGATTCCTGCCACGCAGTGGTACATGATCATGGTCAAGGCTGATCGTTCCGAAGCCTATGTGTGCTTCTACGGCTATGTTGGCGGGCAGGCTTTCCCCGACATTCCGGCCAACTCGGCGCGCGACGTCACCTTCGCAGGCTTTGTCGAGTTGAATGAGGCCGTCGTCAATGCCGTCGTCATCACCGAATTCGACGGCTATTCCAACGTCCTGACCTTCAAGTAGCTGCGCCCTCTCCGGTGCCTGCGGCGCGAGCGGCCAGAACGGCGTGCCCGCGCGCGAGGGCGGGGAGGCTGACCGTGAACGTGGAGCCCTTGCCGAGGGTGCTGGTGACGGACAACTCACCACCTGCGCCCTCGACGATGGCCTTGGCGATCGCAAGCCCAAGGCCGGTGCCGCCACGCTCGCGGTCACGCGCAGCATCGGCGCGGAAGAAGCGGTCAAAGACGCGGTCGAGGTGGTCGGCCGCGATGCCGATCCCCGTATCGACGACCTGGATGTGCACGCGCTCATCGTCGCCGGAAAGCCGTATCTCCACACGCCCGCCTTCCTGCGTGTAGCGGAGCGCATTGTCCACCAGATTGGTCAGGGCGCGCTGAATGCGCAACCGGTCGCCGTAGACCATCGCGGGCCGCGTGCCAGACTGGCTGCTGAGCAGATCGATACGTTTGGCCTCGGCAATGACGTCCATGCGGGTCTTGATCTGGCTGACCAGGATGCCGACATCGATGGGGTCTATGCGGGTCGGGGCCTGTTTGGCCGATGCGCGCGTGAGCGTGAGCATGTCCTCGACCATCACGCACATCTCGTCCACCGACAGCTCGAGGTCGGACAGTGTCGCGCGATAGGCCTGTGCCGTGCGTTCCCGCGAGAGTGCGACCGAGATTTCGCCCTTGATCACGGTCAGCGGCGAGCGCAACTCGTGCGACGCGTCGGCGGTGAACTGCCGTTCGCGGGCCATGGCCTGTTCGGTGCGCTCGAGCAGCGTGTCAAACGTCGCTGCGAGCCGCCCGATCTCATCGCTGGGCAGGTCGGTTGAGACCCGCCGCGAGAGGTCGCCACTGTCGACGATGCCGATCACGGTCTTGCGCACCCGCGCCGTAGGGGCAAGCGCAGACCCCGCCAGCACCCAGCCGCCGAGCCCGGCGATGGTCATGGCAGCCGGGATGGTCGTGAAGAGCAAGCGTTGTAGATCGGCCAATAGGCTGCGCTCGTGAGCGATATCCTGTGCGACCTGAATGATGGCAGCGGGTGCGTCATCGCTCACCACGCTGATGGTGAGGACGCGATACCAGACATCACCGAGCTGCAGGGTCTCGATGCGGCGCGCCTTGGTGCGTGCCGCGGCGGCCATCTCGGCGGACAACGGCATCTCGATCGGAAAGTTGGCATCCGCGGCAAGTATTTCGCCGTCCAGCGACAGCAGGCGGGCTGGGGCGACTGTGAGCAGGCGAATCTGCCGTGAAGCATCCCCCGGCAGACCGCTCTCTGTTCTGGCAACGGAGCGGTTGGCGGCATCGGTCAGCGTTTCGTCGATGGAGGCAAGAAGACGGGGCTCGATGCCGAAATACATGCCCCCGAACACTGCGATGACCACCAGCGTCATTGCCGCGACGAAGTAGATTGTCAGGCGGAAGCGGATGCTGCGGAGGAAATTACCCAACGCTGCTTACTCTGACAATCGATATCCAACGCCGCGCACGGTGTGAATGAGCGGCATTTCTTCCGGCCCATCGATCTTGCGGCGCAGATAGCCGACATACACATCCACGACATTTGAGGCACCGTCGTAGTCATACGACCAGACCGCCTGCAGGATATTCGTGCGGCTGACCGGGCGCCCCGCGTTGCGCATGAGGTATTCGAGGAGGACAAATTCCCGGCTGCTCAGCTCGATCGCCCGTTCGCCTCGGCGGGCCGTGCGCGTGGCAGTATCGAGATTCAGGTCGGCGACCTGCAAACCGCTGGTTCGTACGGCGGTCAGCGAGCGCCGGCCGAGGGCGCGCACCCGCGCGAGCAGCTCTGGGAAGGCGAAAGGCTTGACCAGATAGTCATCCGCGCCGCTGTCCAGACCGCGCACCCGATCATCGAGCGAGTCCATTGCCGTGAGGATGAGGACGGGTTCACGGTAGCCCTGGGTGCGCAGCTCGCGACAAACCGAGAGCCCGTCTCGCCTGGGCATTAGCACGTCGAGAATGATGACATCAAAAGGGTGGTCGCGCGATCCGGTGGCCAAGTTTAGCGCCTGTTCGCCGTCTGCGACGTGCTCCACCGAGTGTCCTTCCTCGCGCAGGCCCTTTACTACGAAACCTGCGATGCGCTTGTCGTCTTCAGCCAGAAGGATTCTCATCTCGGTGGGGATTGTATCCGCGCCGGGGAAGTCAGCGTCGCCGGGAAGTTGGCGTGGGCGTCGGGGCCAAGGTCGGCTTTGGCGGCGAAGTCGGAATGCCCGTTGGCGTGGCGACGGGTGTTGCTGTCTGGGCGGGCGAGGCCGTGGCCGTTGGAGTCGGGGTGAGCGTCTTTGACTTGGACGCGGT
>JAIBCK010000125.1 GCA_019694215.1 Thermoflexales bacterium | reverse complement strand
GCTAGGGCAGGTAGTCGTTTGAATAGAAGGTCGTTGGGTCCAGGGCGCGATCGAGCTGGCCCATCTCGATCAACGCCGCCTGCGTGCTGGCCCAGTGTGCCGGGGAGGTCGGGCCCGGGCAGCCGGGAGCCTGCATCAGCGCCAGCGAGGCTTGCAGTACCTTACGTTGGACGGGGTCGTCGGCCGACAGGCCCTCGACATGGCGCGCCGCGATGCGCATCGCGGCATCGGGGTCGGCCAGGCTGTCGCGCACGCCGGCCAGGATCGCGCGCGTCATCCCGCGCACCAGCGCCGGGTTGTCGCGCAGCACGGTCTCGTTGGTGATCAGCCCGTTGCCCACCAGCGGCACGCGCTCGCCCAGCACGATGACATCGACGGGAAAACCGCTTGCGGCAAGGGCGACGGGCTCGTTGTTGGCGTAGCCCACCGCGGCGTCGACGCGGCCCTGCTGCACGGCCTCGCGCTGGGTGAAGCCAATCACCTCCTGGCGCACATCGCTTTCGCGCACGCCCTCCTGCGCCAGCCACGCCCGCCAGCCGACGTAGGTGGCCCCAAACAGACCGGGCAGCCCAACACGTTTGCCCTTCAGGTCCGCGGCGCTGCGCAGGCCCAGCGATGTGGGGGCGAAGACCGCGATGGGATAGGTGCAGTACCACTGCAGCACGTAGGTGACCGGCAGGCCCTGCGCGCGCGCAAGCACGACCTGCTCGCCACTCGCGAGCGCAAACGGCAGTGCGTTCGCCGCCACGAGCTTGACGCCATCGGTCTCGAACTTGTAGTCAAACTCGATGGCGATGTTCTCGCGGGCGAAGTAGCCGCGCTCGACCGCGACGTAGAACGGCGCGAACTGCACATGCGCAATGTAGGCGACCGGGAGGCGCACGGTCACGGGGCCGGTCGGTGCGGGCGCCGTTGCGCCGCCGCAGGCTGCCAGGGCCAGCACACAGCACGCGATCAACCAACGTTTTAATCTCATACGCGACCTCCGCCCGGCAGGGCTTGCTCCAGCGCGCGCAGCGCCCCATACAGGCCGAGCGCCAGTGCGACGACGGCCAAAACCCCCGCCATGACCAGCGCGGTGTCGTAGGCGCCCATGGCCTGGTTGATGAAGAAGCCCAGCCCGCGGTCCGCCGAAAGAAACTCGCCGGCGAGTGCGCCAACCATCGACAGCGTCGCGCCGACGCGCAGCCCGGCCAGCAGATAGGGCAGCGCGGCCGGAAGCTCCAGACGCAGCAGCGTGTCGCGCCGCGTGGCGGCGTGGGCGGCGACGAGCTCGCGCCGCTGCGGCGCGATCGCGCGCAGGCCCGCCATGACGTTGACCGCGATGGGGAAGAAGACGATCACCGCGCACACGATGATTTTGGCCAGCGGGCCACTGCCAAACCACAGAAAGATCAGCGGCGCGACGGCGACAAAGGGCACGCCCTGCGAGGCGACGATGAGCGGCGCCAGCGCGCGACCAACCCAGGCCGAGCGGGTCGCCACGATGCCAACGATCAGCCCCAACGCCGCACCGATCAGCAGACCCGGCAGCGCCTCGGCCAGCGTCACCGCGGCATGGCGCAGCAAGACACCCGAGGCCAGTCCGGAGACAAAACGGTTGAAGACCAGCACCGGCCCGGGCAGGATGAAGGGCGGGTAGCCCAGGCTGAGGGTCTGCCACACCAGCAGCACCGCCCCGATGCCGAGCAGCGGCGCGGCGCGCAGAGCGGCCGAACGCGCAGTCATGTTCGCCGACGCGCGCCTAAAGCCGGATCAGGACGGCATCGCCCTCGATGCGCGTCTCGTAGATGGGGATCGGGCCGGCCGCCGGGAAGGTGCCCTTGCCGGACAGCAGGTCGAAGCGCGCGCCGTGGCGCGGGCAGACGACGCAGAGCCCGTCCAGCTCGCCCTCGGCCAACGGTCCATCATCATGCGTGCAGACATCGCCAACAGCGTGCACGCGCCCGGCGATCATCGTCAGCGCAACCGGCACATCGTCGACGCGCGTGGCGAAGAGCTGGCCCTCGCTCAGGTCGCTCAGGTTGGCGGCAAAGGTGAAGGGGCTCATTGCGATTCAGCCCTTCTCGATCGGCAGGCCGACGCCATTGCCCCACTCGGTCCAGCTGCCGTCGTAGTTGCGCACCCGCGGGAAGCCCAGCAGCTGGCTCAGCACGAACCAGGTGTGCGAGCTGCGCTCACCGATGCGGCAATACGCCACCACGTCCTGATCATCGGTGATGCCGCGCGCGGCGTACAACGCGCGCAGCTCAGGGGCGGACTTGAAGGTGCCGTCCTCACGCGTGGCCTGCGCCCACGGGATGTTGCGCGCGCCGGGAATGTGGCCGCCGCGCAGGGCACCCTCGTTCGGGTAGTCGGGCATGTGCAGGCGCTCGCCGGTGAACTCCTGCGGGCTGCGCACGTCGACCAGCGCCCCACCCGCCTTCAGGTGCGCGAGCACATCAGCGCGGAAGGCGCGCAGCGTGCGGTCGTCGCGGGCCCGTGCCTGATAGTGCGTCGGCGCGTGGCGGGGGAGCTCGCGGGTGAGCGGCCGCTTCTCGGTCACCCACTTCAGCCGGCCACCGTTCAGGATGCGCGTATTGCGGTGGCCGAACAGGGCGAACACCCACAGCGCATAGCACGCCCACCAGTTGCTCTTGTCGCCATAGAAGACGACGGTGTGCTCGGGACCGATCCCGCGGGCGCTGAGCAGGGCGGAGAAGCGCCCGGCATCCAGGTAGTCGCGGGTGAGCGGGTCGTTCAGGTCGCTGACCCAGTCGATGTTGATGGCACCGGGGATGTGCCCGGTGCCATAAAGCAACGGGTCTTCGTTCGACTCGACGATGCGCAGGCTGGGGTTGTCGAGGTTGGCGGCCAGCCACTCGGTCGTCACCAGCGCATGGGGATTGGCATATTCACTCATGTCTTTTGTTGGCTGCCGGGCCGGGTTGCAAGCTCGCTCAAACCGGAATTTGACAGCTGTTGAATTATAACGGCGGGGCCTTGGTGTAAAATGAGTGCAACGCGGGTGTAGCTCAGTTGGCAGAGCATCTGCTTCCCAAGCAGAGGGTCACGGGTTCAAATCCCGTCACCCGCTTCAGAAGGCGACCAGTCGGTCGCCTTCGCGCTTTTTCAAGCCTTCCGCGGTCGGATCTGCACCCTCGCCCCGTGCGCGGGTTCGAGCGTGGCAGCCATGCGCAGGCGCGGCAGCGGGCCGGCGGCCTGAAGGACAAAGCGCTGCAGGATGCGCACCAGCACCGCCTTGACCTCGACCTGCGCAAAGGCGGCCCCGATGCAGTTCCGCGCGCCCCCGCCGAAGGGTACAAAGGTGTACGGCACGCGCGGGCCGGGCTCACCAAAGCGCTCCGGGCGAAAGGCATGCGGGTCGGGCCAGTGCGTTGGATCGCGGTGGGTGAGGAAGATCGAATACAGCACCCGCCGGCCGGCGGGAATTTCGTAACCCTGAAAGTCGATGGCCCTCGCGGCCCGGCGCTGGCCAAGGTGAATGGGCGGATACAGCCGCAGCGTCTCGTCCACCACGTGATCGAGCAGGGGCAGGCGCGCGAGGGCCTCGAAGCTGGGCGGGGCATTGCCCACCGCGCCGTCGATCTCCGCCCACAGGCGATCCTGCACGTCGGGGTGGCGCGCCAGCAGGTGCAGCGCCCAGGCCAACAACGCCGTACTGGTGTCATGGCCGGCGATCAGCAGGGTCAGCAGTTGGTCGCGGATGAGGTCGTCGTTCATGCCCGCGTCCATCAGCAGCCCGAGCAGGTCGTCGCCCGGCGCGGCGGCGCGCCGCCGCGCCGCGATCAGGCCAAACAGATAGTCATCCAGCGTTTTGCGCGCCCGCGCATAGCCCGGGCGCGGCAGCCCCGGCACCACCAGCCACGGCCCCGGCGAAATGTATTCGATCGACTTGATCACGCTCTTCCACAGCCGCGCCAGATCGGGGGCGATGTCCACGCGGAACAACGTCGCGGTCAGGATGCGCAGCGCAATGGCGCGCATGGCGTCCAACGCATTACACTCCCCTTCCGACCAGCCCGCCAGCGCGGAGTCGGTCACGCCGAGCATGGTCGTGAGATACCCCTCCAGCATGCGCCGGTGCAGGGCGGGGTTCATGCTGCGTCGAAGCGCGTCGTGGCTGTCCCCATCCTCCACCAGCACGCCGTGCCGAAGGAGCTCGGTCACGGGATCGCCCTCCGAGCGCCAGAGCAGGTCGTTGCGCAACCCGGTGAGGACGAGGCGATTGGCCTCCGGGCCAGCCACCATGATCGGATCAAACCCCGGCAACGGGATACGAAATATGTCGCCCAGCGCGGCGTGAAAGACGCGCAACCCGGAAAGCACATCCCGGCCCTCGATCATCGCGCCCAACGCCCGTCGCGCGAGGGCGGCCGTGGGCGTGGGGATGGCAGCCATGACCGTTTGGCGTCAGACTTTGCCGAAGCGGTACTTGAGCAGCGCGCGCAGGGTCGGCCAGCCATCCATCGGCGAGAGCTTCTTGTTCTCGTGGCGGGCCTCATACGCGATGGGCACCTCGACAATGCGATGCCCGCGTCGGGCAAGCTTGGCGGTGATCTCCGCCTCGACATCGAAGCGCCGGCACTCCAGCCTCAGCCCTTCCACGACCTCGCGGGCCATGGTCTTGTAGCAGGTCTCCATGTCCTTCAGCCGGATGCCATACAGCACATTCGTGACCAGCGTCACGAAGCGGTTGCCGAGGGCCATATACCAACGCTGCGTGCCCAACGTACGCACGCCATAGACCACCTTGGCCTCACCGCGCACGATTGGCGCGATGAGTTTCGGATAGTCGTTCGGATCGTATTCGAGATCGGCGTCCTGGATGATGACGATGTCGCCCCTGACATGCGAGAGCGCCGTCTGGAGCGCAGCCCCCTTGCCGCCGTTGCGCTCATGCTGATAGAGGCGCACGCCGGGGAGGTCCTTCAGCGTCTGAAGCACCTCGGTTGTGCCGTCGGTCGAGCAGTCATCGACCATCACGATCTCCTTGTTGACCGGTACCGCAAGGACGCGGTTGAGCAGCTCGGCAATGGTGCCGACCTCGTTGTAAACGGGGATGATGACCGAGAGTTTCATGATGAGCGCTGCATTCTAGCGATCCGCCGCGCTGCCAACCCGACGACGACGGCCTGGAGGCCGATGAGGCCGGCCAGGGCACCAGGATCGAGGTCGCCGGCCCGGATGACGGGCGGCGGGCGCGGCGTGGGGGCCGGCGTCGGGGTCGGCGTGGGCGGGGCGGGCGCACGGCGCGCGGCAGCCGCCTCAGCCGGGGGCAGGTTGGGCGTGGCGACCAGCGAGCCGGGCGAGAGCGTAATGACCATCGGGGCGGCTGTCGCTTCAGGCTCGCGGGTCGGCGCAGCGACGCTCGGCGTGGCCGGTACTTGCGTGGCCGTACCACGCGCCGCCACCGGCAGGCCAATCTGCGGCACGGCGGTGGGTCCCGGCGGCACGGGTTGCGCTGGGTCCTCGCTGCGCGGATCGAGGTTGATGCTGGCCGCCGAGATCGCAACGCGGCCGGCACCATCACGCAGCTGCGCGTAGACGGTGTGCGTGCCGGCCATGGATGAAAGGGTGAAGGCAAGCAGCCGCTCAAAGGGCTGCCACACGGCACCGTCGAAGGTCGGGGTCTCGGCCAGCCGCACGTCGACGACATGGCCGATGGCGGTAGCGCCCTCCCCGTCCGGCGCGGCGTCCTCCTGCGTCAGCGCCACGGCCAGGCGCGGGTCGCGGGTCGCGGACGCACCATCGTTGAGGAAGATGGGCAGGACGTTGGGCTGCGCGCCGACGACGAGCGCCCAGTAGGCGGTGAGGCCCCCCGGTCCGTTGGCAAAGGCCACCGCCAGCCCCATCTCCCGCGCGCGACGGTCGAGCAAAATCCGTTGTGCGTCGTCGCTGTCCAGGAAATAGGGGATGGCATCCGCAAAGCCGGATGCACTGGCGTAGGTGAGCATCCCGGCCACGCGCAGCCCGGAGCGCCAGCCCGGGTAGCCAGCCGCGGCCAGCAACGCAGTTGCGGCGCCGCCATCGGCAGGGATGGCATCGACGCTTCGGCGCGCCGCCATCTCATCGGCCTTGCGCTGAGCGATCTGTTCGAGCACCGGGCTGGAGAGCAGTGCGCCCAGCCCGCGCTGGGTGCGCGCGCGATTGACTGCCGCGGCGGCATTAAGCCGGTCATCGCCCTGCCCGCGCGCGGGCGCGGGTGCCCACAGGAGCACGGTCAGCGCGAGCGCGAAGAGCATCCGCCGGTCAGGCTTTGGCCAACGCATTCATCTCATCCAAACGGGCTTCAATGGCCTCGACCAGCCGGAACTGCGCGCGCGCCCGAATCAGGTTGTGCGCAGGGCGATGAATCTGAAAGTAGACATCGCCCTGCAGGTGGTCGGTGAGGAAGCGCAGGCCGATCTCGTAGGTGATCAGCCGGCCGCTCAGGGCCAGACAGGCGCGCTCATCGCGGGTGAGGAAGCTCCCCGCGCTCGACAGATAGCCTTCGACCAGCGCGGCGTAGAACGGCATGCGCACGGTGATGGCATCCAGGTCGTCGGCATCCTCAGGGGCTGCGCTGACGGCCGTGCGAACCATGTCGCCGAAGTCATACAACGCCAGCCCGGGCATGACGGTGTCGAGATCGATCACGCACAGGCCCTCACCGGTCACGTCATCGAGCAGGACGTTGTTCAGCTTTGTATCGTTGTGCGTAATGCGCTCGGGAAGCAGCCCGGCCGCATGACGCTTGACCAGCTCACCGGCCAGGGTCGAGCGGGCCAGCGCGAAATCGATCTCGCGGCCGCACGCCCGGGCACGGCCGACGCGGTCGTCGGCGACCGCGCGCGCCAGGGCATCCAGCCGACGCGGGGTGTTGTGGAAGTCGGGCAGCGTCTCGCGCAGACGCGGGCCGGGCAGGTCCAGCAGCTGGCGCTGAAACGCGCCAAATGCGGCGGCGGCCTGGCGCGCCTGATCAGGGCGCGTCAGGATGTCGTGGCTGCTGGCGCCCCCGATGAAGTGATAGCACCGCCAGGTCGCGCCGTCTGAATCACGGAACGCGCGTTCGCCGTTTCGTGTCGGCACCAGGGTCAGGGCGCGCCGCGCAGCGTCAGGGTGATTGGCCAGCTTGCTGCGCAGGTGCGCGAGGACGCGGTCGACGTTCTCCATCACGGCCCCGGCATCGCGGAAGACCTGCGGGTTGATGCGTTGCAGGATGTAGCGGCGCTCGACATCGGCATGGCGGAAGCGCGCGGCGTAGGTGTCGTTGATGTGCCCACTGCCATAGCGTTCGGCGGCGATGAAGGTTCCGGGGAGGTCAAACGCGCCGCCAATGGCGGCCAGGTCGAGGGTGAGAGGGTGTGCGGTCATGCGCGAGGCGCAAGCCTACCACGCGGCGGTGGGGTCGGCGTGCCATAGGTCCGTCATGCGTCATCCGTCATGGGTTGGGGGTGTCCACATGGCGCGGGTGCGGCGTCAAACAGAAGAACGAAGGGGATTCAGATGACGGCGGACGGCCGCGTACGCCCCGCGATCGGCGGTCTGCGGTAGGCGGTCAATTCAACAGAAGAACGAAGAAACGAAGGGGATACGGAG
>JAIBCK010000124.1 GCA_019694215.1 Thermoflexales bacterium | reverse complement strand
CCGAATTCGGCCTCCGCAAACGTAGGCGTTGCACGATGCGTGCGGCGTGGCCGCGGTCGGCCGTCCCCGTGCGGTATAATCCCAACCCCATTCAGGGCCTGTAGCGCAGTTGGGAGCGCGTCTCAATGGCATTGAGAAGGTCAGGGGTTCGAATCCCCTCAGGTCCATCGCGCAGGCGGCCGCAGGGTCGCCTGTGTCGTCAAGATCGCGTGGAGCGGAAGTAGTAGGTCATCCCCACAGCGAGCCGGGAGAGCGAGGTGTGAGCCCGGCGCAGCGCCCGGGGAGCGCGGCCGCAAGGCCACCCCAGACCGAACTCGTCCGTGAGCGGCGCGCGTGAACGCCTCCGGCCTGAGCGCGCGACGGGTCCGCCCGTTATCGCGGCAAGAGCGCGCGCGGCCCCTGGCCGGGCGCGGAATCAGGGTGGTACCACGGGCCCACTCGTCCCTGAACGGACGAGTGGGCTTTTCGTTTTTCCAAGGTGACACCATGAGCGAGCGATACAACCCGACCGAGATCGAAGCCAAGTGGCAGAAGCGCTGGCTGGACGATGCCCTCTACCGCACCGACGCGGCCGATGCCCGCCCGAAATACTTCGTGCTGGACTTCTTCCCGTATCCCTCCGGCGATGGGCTCTCGGTGGGCCATGCGCGCAACTACGTGCCCACCGACGTGATCGCGCGCTTCTACCGCATGCGCGGCTACAACGTCATGCATCCCATGGGTTTCGATGCCTTTGGCCTGCCGACCGAAAACGCCGCGATCAAGCTCAAGGTCAACCCCGCCGACCTGAACGAGAAATACTCGGCCAACTACATCCGCCAGTTCAAACTGCTGGGGTTGAGCTATGACTGGGGCCGCGTCTTCAACAGCAGCCACGACTCGTATTACCGCTGGACGCAGTGGATCTTCACCCGCCTGTTCAACAGCTGGTATGACCCGCGCCTGGACAAGGCCCGCCCGATCAGCGAGCTGGAGGCCGAGCTGGCCGCGCACGGGACCGGACGCATCCTGGACGCCATCGACAAGACCCCCGAGCAGATCGGCGCGATTGCCCGCACGGTGCCGCGCATCGATGCCGCCGCGTGGACGGCCATGGCGCGCCGCGAGAAGAACGCCTTCCTGATGCAGTTCCGGCTGGCCTTCCGCAACGAGAGCGTGGTGAACTGGGATCCCGTCGACAAGGTCGTCGTGGCGAACGAGGAAGTGGATGCCCAGGGCCGGGCCTGGCGCAGCGGCGCGCTGGTCGAGCGCAAAACGCTGAAACAGTGGAACTTCCGCATTACGGCTTATGCCAACCGCCTGACGCGGGATCTGGACACGGTCAACTGGCCGCAGCGCATCGTCACGATGCAGCGCAACTGGATCGGCAAGAGCGAGGGCGCCGAGGTCGACTTCAGCGTCGCCGAGGGCGCCGCGGCCGGTGAGCGCATCCGCATCTACACCACCCGCCCCGACACGCTGTGGGGCGCGACCTTCATGGTGCTGTCGCCCGAGCACCCGCTGGTCGCCCGCATCGTCACCCCCGCCCAGCGCGCGGCCGTCGACGCCTACGTCGAGAAGGCCGGCGCGCGCAGCGATGTCGATCGCTCCGATGTCAGCAAGGAAAAGACCGGCGTCTTCACCGGCGCCCATGCGCGCAACCCGGTCAATGGCGAGGCCATCCCGATCTGGGTGGCCGACTACGTGCTGATGACCTATGGCACCGGCGCGATCATGGCCGTGCCCGCCCACGACCAGCGCGACTTCGACTTCGCCCGCAAGTTCGGGCTGCCGGTGCGCAGGGTCATCCAGGGCCCGGGTGCGGCGAGCAGCGACGGCGCGGAGATGGAGGCCGCCTACGCGGAACACGACGAGGGCGACGGCCACATGGTCAACAGCGGGCCGCTGAATGGCATGGACACCGCGCATGCGTTGTCGGCCGCCATCGACTTCGTTGAGGACATTGGGGCCGGGCAACGCCGCGTCAACTACAAGATCCGCGACTGGTTGATCAGCCGCCAGCGCTACTGGGGCACCCCCATCCCCATCCTGCACACGCCGGATGGGGAGGTGAGCGTGCCGGACGAGCAGCTGCCGGTGCGCCTGCCGAGCGTGCAGCACTACGAGCCCACCCAGACCGGCGAGTCGCCGCTGGCGGCGCTGCCGGAGTGGGTCAACCAGCCGGGTGGCCGGCGCGAGACCGACACCATGGCGACCTGGGCGTGCTCGTCGTGGTACTTCATGCGTTTTGCGGATGCCCACAACGATGAGCGCATCTTTGACCCGACGCAGGTCAACTACTGGCTGCCCGTGGACATGTATGTCGGCGGGGCGGAGCATGCCGTGCTGCACCTGCTGTATGCGCGCATGTGGACCAAGGTGCTGTATGACCTGGGCATCATCGACTTCATCGAGCCTTTCAAGAGCCTGCGCAACCAGGGCATGATCCTGGCCCCCGAGCCGCGCGAAGTCGATGGCCGCATGGTCTACGAGAAGATGAGCAAGTCCAAGGGCAACGTCATCACGCCCGATGACGTGGTGGCTACGCATGGGGCTGATGCGTTGCGCGGATATGAGCTGTTCATCAGCGACTTCTCGCAGACGGTGCCGTGGAACACGAACGGCGTGCCGGGCGTGCGGCGCTGGCTGGACCGCGTCTGGCGCATCGTGCTGTCGCCGGAAGAGGACCGCGGCGCCCCCGCGACGATGGGCGCGCGTGAGCTGCGCCGGATCGCCCACCAGACCATCCAGCGCGTCGAGCGCGACTTCGATGCGTTCGCGTTCAACACCTCGGTCTCGGCGCTGATGGAATACACCAACGCCCTGTTCAAGGCCCGTGACGCGGGCTTGACGGGGATGCCCGAGTGGGCCGAGGCCATCGACATCCTGGTGCGCCTGATCGCGCCGATTGCCCCGCACATGGCCGAGGAGCTGTGGCAGCGGATGGGGCACTCGTATTCGATCCATAAGGGCGTGAGCTGGCCGACCGCCGATGCCGCCGCCGCGCGCGAAGACGAGATCGAGGTGCCGGTGCAGGTCAATGGCAAGCTGCGCGACAAGGTCGTCGTCGCCGCGGATGCCGACGAGGCCGCGATCAAGGCCGCGGCCATCGCCGCGCCGGGCGTGCAGCGCTTTGTCGGCGACAAGCCGCTGCGGCAGGTCATCTACGTCAAAGGCCGTCTGGTCAACATCGTGATCTGATGACCCTGCCAGCGGACCCCGCGCAGCTCATCGTCCTGTTCTTCGGGGCCATGATCGCGGGTGCAATCAATGCGTTGGCCGGAGGCGGGACGGTGATCTCGTATCCGGCCATGCTCTTCGCCGGCCTCTCGCCGATCATGGCCAATGCGACGAACACGGCCGCACTGGTGCCGGGCTCGCTCGGCAGCGTGGTGGCGTATCGCGGCAACCTCGGCCGGGACCGGCGCACCCTGCTGCTGCTGCTCGCGCCGACTGTGGCCGGCGCGCTCACCGGCGCGGCCGTCGTGTCCTCGAGCAGCGAGGAGGCCTTTCGCCGGCTGGTGCCTTTCCTCGTGCTTGCGGCGACGCTGCTCTTCGCCTTCCGCGAGCCCATCGCCGCGCGGCTTCGGCGCGGTCCGACCGGACCCGAGGGTGCGCTCGGCTGGCGCGGGCTGCTGCAGGGCGGGCTGGTGCAGTTTTTCATCGCGCTGTATGGCGGCTATTTCGGCGCGGGGATTGGCATCCTGATGCTGACCTCGCTCAGCCTGCTGGGCTTCCGCGACATTCACCGCATGAACGCGCTCAAGGCGGCATTGGCCGCCGCGATCAATGGCACGGCGCTGGTCTTCTTTGCGCTGGCCGGCAAGGTCGTCTGGCCGCTGGCGGTGCTGGGGATGCTCGGCGCGACGCTGGGCGGCTACGGACTGGCCCGCCTGGCGCGGCGCATCCCGCCCCGCGCGATCCGCGCCTTTGTCGTCGTGTTCGGGCTGATCGCCTCTGTCTATCTCTTTGCCCGCGCTCAGGGCTGGTTGTAGGCCCTTGTCAGACGCCCTCACCCCTGGCGCGCGTCGCTCTTCCCCAGCGCGCGGCGAACCAGGCGCCCGAAGGTCATCTGGCGGGTGAAGGCCAGATTGTCGCGCAGGCGGCGAGGCGTGACGCCGAAGACGCTGCCCGTCTTGTTGTCCGTCGCCGTGTTGTCCACCCCCAGCATGCCGAGCAGGCTCGGCGTGACGGGCGGCCGCGGCAACACGGCGTCCATGATCCCAACGGGGAGGCGCAGCAGCCCGGCCGGCACGTGCACCTTGGCGCGCTTGAGGGCCATCGCCTCCAGGATGGCGTCGATGATCTCCTCGAGCGTGAGCACCTCATCGCCGCAAATTTGCATCCGGGCATTGACCGTTTGCGGAAGGTCCATCGCGCGGACGAGACAGGCGGCCACATCCTCCGCGGCGATGGGCTGAAAGCGCGTCCGGCCATCGCCGGGCACGACCATCACCGGCGGGATGCGGGCGAGCCCGGCCAGTGTGTTGATGAATTCGTCGCCCGGGCCGAAGATCACCGAGGTCTCCAGCACGGTGTACGGCACCCCGCTCTCCATAATTGCGCGCACCCCGCGGCCCTGCGTGGCCGCCAGGGGAAACGGTCTTTTCTCATCTGCGCCAAGGCCGACCAGGTTGATGATGCGACCCACGCCCGCCGCGCGGGCGGCCTCGACGACATTGCGGGTGCCGACCGCGTTCACGGCCTCCATCGTCGTCGCGCCGCGGTCGCGGTTGACCGCGGCGAGGTGGATGACCACGTCGACGCCGGCCATGGCCGCGCGCAGCGAGGCGGGATCGCTGACATCGCCCGTGACGGGCATCGCCCCCCAGCGCGTGACGCGCGCCGCTCCTGCCGGGTTGCGGATCAGCCCGCGCACCTGCGCGGCTTTGCCCGCGGCCTGCAGGGCCTGCAAGGTGAAGCCGGCGACATAGCCGGCAGCTCCGGTAACCAGAATCATCGTCATCCTCCCCGGGTCGAATGGTTTGTCATATAACCGTTGTGCGATCTACTCAAGATCGAAGCCCTGGTCGCGCAGCACCGCCCGCAGGCCCAGACGCGTGGGGCGCGACACACGGCGCGCCGAGTGCTCGGTCCAACCGTAGTCCTCCATCACCCCGGGCTTGCCCGGCACGGCCACCTGGCGACCCTCGTAGATGCCCGTCGCGATCATGGCCCGGTCATACTCGGCCAGCGCGGCGTCCTCGGCGGCGCGGGAGTAGCGCTCGTGGTGCAGCACGGCGCGCAGCGGCAGACGCGGCCGCAGCCGGTGCGGGTGCGCGGGCACGCCCACGGTCATGCCGAACAGCGGAAACATCAGGCGCGGCAGGCCGAGCAAGGTGATGACCTCGGCCGGGTTGTTGCGCAATGAGCCGATGTAGCAGATGCCGTAGCCCAGCGATTCGGCGGCCAGCGCTGCGGTCTGCCCGGTGATGGCCGTGTCGACCGCCGCGATGAGAAAACTCTCCACCGTGTTGTGGGCGTGCGGGTGCCCGCGCAGGACGGTTGCGCGGTCGAGGCGGCTGAGGTCGGCGCACCAGGCCAGGAAGAGCGGGGCCTGGCGGATCTGATCCTGATCGCCGCACAGGTGGGAGAGGGTGTTGCGCGTCGCAGCCTCGGTCACCGCGATGACGGCATAGGTTTGCAGGTTGGACGAGGAGGAGGTGCGCTGGCCGGCGGCGACGATGGCATCGATGTCCTCCGCGGGCACGGGGTCGGGCCGATAGGCCCGCACGGAGGCATGCTTTCCGATTTGGTCGAGGATGGGATTGTTTTCGCGCGGCATGACGTGACCATGATACGGCAGGCGGCCGTGTCTGAGCCCAGGCTTGGAGTTTTGCGAGCAGGCGCGCGCTGGCGGCGCCATCGCGATAATCGCGGCCATGAAATCCCCCGCGGACTACCTCATCGCGCATCCAGAGGCGCGCCTGAGCGAGGCCGAGAAGCAGCAGCTGATGACGGGCCTGCGGGCGAGCTTCTCGGTGCGCGGCACACCGCCGACACGCTGAGACAATCCCACCCATCATGAGTGGCTGGAACCCGGACCTGTATCTCAAGTTTACCAACGAACGAACACAACCTTCGCTCGATCTCATTCATCGGATCGGGCTGGCCGCCCCGGGGCGCGTCATCGACCTCGGTTGCGGGACGGGCAACAGCACCGAGGCCCTGCGCCGGCGCTGGCCGGACGCCGAGGTCACCGGGCTGGACAACTCGCCGGCCATGCTGGCGCAGGCGGCGCGCAACGATCCGGACGGGCACTGGGTGCAGGCCGATCTGAACACCTGGACGGCCGAGCGCCCCTACGACCTGGTGTTCTCGAACGCCACGCTGCAGTGGGTGAAGCACCACGCCGAGGTCATGCCCCGCCTGCTGGCGCAGGTCGCGCCCGCCGGCGCGCTGGCGGTGCAGATGCCGCACTCCGGGCGCATGCCGGTGCGGCGCGCCATTCTGGAGACCGCCGCCGAGGCGGCCTGGGACGCGCGCATGTCGGCGGCCCGCGACGCGACGGCGATCGAGGATGAGCGCTTCTACTACGACCATCTGGCTCCACACGCCACGCGCTTCGAGATGTGGGTGACCGAATACCAGCACGTCATGGACGGCCCCGCCGCCATCCTGGAATGGATCCGCGCCACCAGCCTGCGCCCCTTCCTCGATGCCCTGCGCGATGCAGAGGAACGCAAAACGTTCGAAAGCAGCCTTCTGGCGCGGCTGGCGCGCGACTTCCCGCCGCGCGTCGATGGGCGCGTGCTCTTCCCGTTCCCGCGGCTGTTCTTCGTCGCGTATCGCTGAGCGTCGGCGGCGGGGGTAGACTGACGCGGCCGCCACTGCGCGGCAATCGAGAGGATCATGCCCCCCACCGCCCGTCACTACGATCGCGCCAACGACTACGAGCGCGTCAATGCCTTTCTCCGTCGCCATGACAAATTGCCCAACGGTCACGTGAACTGGTGCCAGCCGCGCTGGGAGTACATGCACTTCCATCCGCTGATCTGGGACGTCGACCTGAGCGTCAATGGGGTGTGGGAGGAGGATGGCGAGATCGTCGGGCTCGTTCACCTCGAACACTTCCACGGCGACGCGTATTTTGAGTTTCATCCGCATTACGTTCACCTGCAATCCGAGATGCTGGCCTGGGCGGAGGCGCATCTGACCGGCGGCGGGCCGGATGGGCGCTTTCTCAAGCTGTGGATCAACGACGAGGACGCGGCCGGTCAGGCACTCGCCCGCGCGGCCGGCTACACGCGCACCGAGCACGGCGACCCGATGGCGTGTTTTGACGTCCCCACGCCGTTTCCGTCCATCGCGCTACCCGCCGGCTTCTCGCTGCGCAGCCTCGCCGATGACAACGATCTGCGCAAGGTCGATCGCGTGCTGTGGCGTGGGTTCAATCACGGCGACGAGCCGCCCGAGGATGGGGATGGGCTGAAGGGACGCGCCTTCATGCAGTCGGCACCGAACTACCGGCACGACCTCAACATCGTGGCAGTCGCGCCCGAGGGCCACTTTGTCGCGTATTGCGGGATGTGGATGGAGCCCGGGGCTGGACGCTGCTACGTGGAGCCGGTGGCGACTGATCCCGACTACCGGCGCATGGGACTGGGCGCGGCCGCGGTGCTGGAGGGAATCCGACGTTGTGCG
>JAIBCK010000123.1 GCA_019694215.1 Thermoflexales bacterium | reverse complement strand
GCGCATGGACATGCGCCCCGTGTCGTCCCGGGCGAACGTCGGCGTCGCACGGGCGCGGAGATGCGCATACGCGATGGCGCGCGGGGTGCACCACGTGGGGCGCGTGGCGCCGTGTAGGGGCGCATGGACATGCGCCCGTGTCGTCCCGGGCGGACGTCGGCGTCGCCGGGCGCGGAGATGCGCATACGCGATGGTGTGCGGCGTGCACCACGTGGGGCGCACATCCGTGCGCCCCTACGGGTACGAACCTCCCTCACATGATGTCACGCGCGTGGCCCCGCGTCGTCCCGTGCGGCCGTCGGCGTCGCCGGGCGCGGAGGTGCGCATACGCGATTGTGTGCGGCGTGCACCACGTGGGGCGCACATCCGTGCGCCCCTACGGGTATGACCCGCCCTCACATGATGTCACGCGCGTGGCACCGTGTAGGGGCGCATGAACATGCGCCCCGCGTCACCCCGTGCGGGCGACGGCGTCGCCGCCCGCGGCCGCCAATCATTGCATCGCCTTCTCAAACGCCGTGAGCGTGGCGGCATCACCACCCGCGAAGATGACGTCGACGGTCTTCCCATCGCTGCCGCGCGTGATCGAGATCTGCAGGTCCGCGGATTCAAAGCGCCGCACCGTCGGGCGGGCAACATCGAGCGCCGTCGTCTCGCGGAACCCGGCGCGGCGGCCGGTCGCCACCCACATCAAATCGGCGAACATGTCGGCGTCCTTCTCGGTGTCCCATCGGGTGCGCATCACCAGAGCGTACTGTCCCTTGCCGTTTTCGAGCAGCGCATAACGGTCACCACCCCAGCCGTCTGCGGCAACGGAAGCGGCAACCGGACCGATGGACCCGGCAAGAAACATCCTCAGGCCGAGTTCGCCGGCGACATCGCGCTCGATCTCCTTCCAGCCACCGCCGACGCCATCAAACGCCGGCAGTGTCACGTCGAGGGGCCGTTCATTGGCGGTGTACTTCTCGTAGTGCAGCACCTGTTCGGTTGAAGCCGGGGGCCGGGCAAAGGCGCGGCTGACGGCATCGACCCCGCCCCCCTTCTTCAGTCGGTCCACAAACCAGGTCCCTTCGCGATAGGGGAAGGTCCCCATGCCATAGAAGTAATCCGGGAAGGCGCGCGATCCAATTGTCCGCTTCTCCGCCAGGGCAGCCCGCGATTCGGCGACCGCGTATTCGATGACCGGAACCAATTTGTCGGCATATTCATACATCAGGGCGGTGGCGTCCCCTTCGATCAACGCCTTGATGGCCCGGCAGGCATCCTGATTTGGGCAGTTGTGTTGAATCTTCGTCAGGTCGTACGCGGCATCCTGAAGGGCATGCACATGCTCGTGCGCGACGACGATGTCAAAGTAGGCGTCCCGCGTCGGCGACTGAACCACATAGAACGCCTTTTCGTCCGGGAAGTAAACACCGGCAACATCCTCGGCACCGGCTCTGTCGAGACCGTCGAGGCGCGTCGCCGGCGTGATGACGTCCATTAGCTCGAGCATGGCACGCTCGTGCGCCACCGCGCTGGCGTCCCCGGGGCGGGTCTCGGAAAGTACCCGCGTGACCATCTGGGCGGGCGAGAGACCAACCACCTTGATGCCCTTGACCGCCGGCAATTCCCGCAGCGCCGTGGCATTGGCCTGGATCTCGCTGATCGACACTTTGCGCGGGTCGACCGACCACGCCACCTCTAGCCCATCTCTGAGCGCCTGCAACCGCACACCGCCCAGCGCAAACCTCTTTGCGCGCTCCAGATCGTAGCGCAGGGTCAGGGTCGGGCCGCTTGCACGCCTCGCAACCAGCACCAAGCCCCCCGTTGCCTCGGGGCGAATGCGCGGAAGATAGCTCACCAGTCGCGGCAGCAGGAGACCGGCTGCGTCCAATTGACGAGCATCGGTTGTCACCGTTGGGCTCAGCGTCAGGGTCGCGGTCAGCACACGCGCATAGTGACCATCGATCAAGGCCGGCCCAACATCAAAGGACACCTTTCCGGCGGCGTTGAATCCGTAGGAACGCGTGAGCTGAGCGACGGCGCTGCCATCAAAGACATAGTAGGCGTCCCGCAGCTCCTCGACGAGACGCGACACCGGGTAGCGTTTCGCATCCGGCCGCTGCTTGTCGGCGGCGGCCAGGGACTGGTAGGCTTCCATCTGCACGCGGGACTCGCCCCAGGACTCCTGGAAGTAGTACGCCGCGCCAAGGTAGAAGCGCGCATCGGCATCGTCGGGGTAGCGAACGACGTGGGGCTTGAGGATCTCGATCGCTTCGCGGACCGTCTCCCGTTTCCCCTGCATCACGAGCGCTCCTGCCAATAGAAGGCGTGACTGTCGAATGGTCGGATTGGATTTCACCGCCGCGCGCGCAAATTGCTCGGCTTCGGCGTAGATGCCTTGTCCAAACGCAACCTCGGCAATCTCAACATCAAACGCGGTGCCCGCGCCCGCCGATCGTCGCGCGATCAGCAGTTCGGTGAGGCTGCTCTGCACGTCGGTCAACAAGCTCGCCAAAGCATGCCCATAGGCACCTCCACTGGAAAGAACTAGATACCGCGCGGCAGCATCTCTCGCGTCGTCGAGGCGATCCTGGGCGGCCAAGACAGCGGTGAGATCGAAGTAGGCAGCGGTGCCGTAGGGATTGAGCGAAATCGCCCGCCGGAGGGAGTCCGCTGCTTTGGCATAGTCCCGGGCGCACACCCGTGCGCTGCCAATGGATGCCTGCACGTCGGCCGAGCGAGGATTCTGCGCCAGAAGCCTTTCGAATTGACGCGCTGCGGTATCGCACTCGTGGTTGGCCACATAGATCTCTCCGATGGCCATCGCGGCACCCATGCCCGGTGCGCCTTTGCGCTCGGCCTCCATGTAATAGCCGATGGCGCGGTCATTGTCATCCTGCATCCTGGCAAGCCTGCCCTGAAGGAGGGCGGTCGAATAGCCGATGGTGTCCAGACGTTGCACCCGAGTGATGATCTCGGAGGCTTCACCGAGTGCACTGAGTTGCATTTTGAGGAAGGCCTCTGCCTCAAGCGGATTGATCAACGTGGGTGCCAGCGCCTCCGCCTGATGCAGTGTCTCGAACGCGGCATCCATCTCATCCAACCTGGCTTGCGCTCTGGCAAGCACGACCAGCCCAAGAACATCCTTCGGCGCCCGCCGGACGGCCAGCTGATAGGCGCTCAAGGCTCGCCACGGGTCGGCGCGCCCGGCCAGAACGTCGCCGAGGGCGCGCAGCACGAAGGGATCGTCGGGCGCCAGCGAATATGCCTTGGCCGCACGCTCGAAGGCGGCGTCAAACTGCAAGTCATTGTCGAGGGCGACCGCGTGTTGGGCGAGGGCACGAGGGTCCGCTGGAGCTGCCGCAACAGCGCGCTCGGCATAGGCCAGGGCTTCGGTGTAGACGATACTTTTGTCGAAAGCGATTGAAAGATCGATCAACACCGAAGCCTCGCTCGGGTTCGAGGCCGCGGCCCGCCGGGCATACGGGAGCGCCAGAGGGACGCGTCGAGTCTGAGCCAGCCAGGCCGCCAATGCGGCTTGCGCGGCCGCATCCGCATCGGGGCCGTCGGCCAAGGCACGCAAGGCAAGCTCGCCTTCTGCAATGCTTCCGCCACCGATCTGGTCAAGCGCCTCCCGCAGCCGCTTCCCTCGCGGGATCGCCGTCGCGGTCGGGAGGGGCGTCGGCGGTTGTGGTGTCGCCGTTGGGTGCGGCGGGGTCGGCGTTTGGCAGGCCGAGATGAGGATCGCGGCTGCGAGGACTCCCGTCCACCGACGCAAGTGTTGCTTTGCCATATACCTCCCGGGGCCGGTGGGCGGCCGGCAACAGTGTCGATCTGCGCCATTGTAGGACGCACGCCCGTGCCCCGGACTGGCCAGTTTGACAGGCCAGGCTGCCCAACTGACCAGTGTCAACCCCCAGACCCCACAGTACCGTGGTCACGGAGCGCGAGGTTCGTCCCTCGCGATTCAGTTATGGCAACACCAATCTCGCGCCAGTTTTCCGTGGGTCGTTTGGTGATAGCGCTCGCAGTCGTGTTGTGCTCATGCCAACCGAATCCAACGCCAACCGTGCCGCCACCACCGACCCCAACGCCGCTTCCCAGCCCAACGCCCATCCCGGTCGAGACCCTGGTCGCGGACGCTGAGGCCCTGCGCGTGCGGGGACGCCTCACCGATGCGGAACGCGCTTACCGAGAGATCCTCGACCGGAAGCCCGAGACGACCGCCGCCTGGGTGGGCCTGACCCGCGTCTACCTCGTGTTGAACTGGGAAAGTGAGCATCCGGAACGCGCACTGGAGACGGCGCGAAAGGCCGTGGAACTTGCGCCGAAAGACGCGGACGCGCAAGCCGCACTGAGTCTGGCCCTCGACAGTGCGAACAAGGTGGACGATGCCATTCGGGCAGCAGAAGAAGCCGTTACGTTGGATGAGAAGTCCGTCTTGGCGCGCATTGCCCGCCTGGGCACGTTGGCCTACAACCCGAGCCCCACCGCCACGTTGGACATCGATGCCGAGGCCGCCCTCGCCCTGGCCCCAAAGTCACCTGATGTGTATCGGGCGATTGGCGGAGCGCACCTGAACCTGGGAGATGCGGGACGGAGTCTGGTTGCGTATCGCAAGGCCCAGTCTCTCGCGCCGGAGGACCCACACGCTGCTGCAGCTGTTGTGGAGGCTCTGATGATGCTCGGCCGGGCGCCCGAAGCCGAGATCGAGGCGCGGCGTGCCCTGAGTGTGGCACCGGACGATGTGCGGCTCACCTCGCTCCTGGCCTTTGATCTGGTCAGGATGCTCCGCCTGGATGAGGCCGGTTCGTTGCTCGATCGGCTCGACAAAAGCGCCCCGGGGCTGGCCACGGTCGTCGCACTGCGATCTCGGATCGAATCCGCCCGGGGCAATGTGAAGAAGGGAATCGAATTTCTGCGCGAGGGCCTGAAAAAGGCGCCCGACAGCAGAGTCCTGCGCTACGAGTTGCTTTGGGCACTGGCCAGCATCTCGAGCTGCAGCGAAGTCGAGGAAATCGCCAGCGGTCTGGCCGCGCAGTCGCCGAAACAGTCGCTACCCTTTGTTGCGCTCGGAATGGCGCGAGCGTGCAAAGGCGACGGCACACGCGCGCTTGAGCAATATCGCAAAGCCCTCGCGCTCAATCCGCACAACTGGCAGGCCCTGCAACTCGGTGCCCTGACCCTGGACGGGCAGGGACGCACGGATGAAGCGGAGGATTTCTACAGCCGCTTGATGATGGCCAGCCCCAACAAGGCGGACGTTCGTATCATGACCACGGACGGCGAGACCACGCTCGTGGCCCTCGAGGACTGGTCGGCAGACGTCTTTGCCAATCCGTATTCTGTGCCAACGCGGCTTGGGCGGGCCTGGCAACTGCTCGATTTTGGCTACGATGCCGAGGCCCTTGCGGATGCCCGCGAAATTCAGCGGCTCGTCCCAGGTCACATCGAGGCGACGGCGATCGAAGGCGCCGTCCTCGCCATGCGGGGTCAGCACCGCGCGGCCCTCGAAAAACTGCAACCCCAAATCGACCGCGACACGGATCGCACGCCGGCGCTCAAATACGCGGCGCTGGCCCGAACATCCCTCGGTGAATATGCGGCGGCAGCCCGGCTTATGCTGGCATACCGAGAGAGCAAAGAGTCGGCAGGTGTTTCAGCTTCGCACCTCGACGACCTTGACTACATTATCGACATCCTCGACAGCGGATTTGGCACAACAGAGAAGGTCATCGCGCAAAGCATCGCCGCGACATCGAAGGAGCTGCCCAGCCTCGCCCTCAAGGTTGAGTTTGGTGCCGTGTCGGATGAGATTAGCAGCGGGCGAAACATGACCGTCACTTTCACGATGCCCGTCACTGCGTCGGTCACGCAACTCAATGCCTATCTCAATGACGTGCTTTGGCTGGCTGTCGTCGATTCTGTGGAGATTGAACCCATGCTTGTCGGCGCTTCGGTTGTGATGCGCCAGCCCGGTAAACCCGACGTCGTGGTGCGGATGAATCGCATCGCTAGCTTGCGGTTCCTGCTCGGCATCCGGCATCCCCGTTCGCAATCGGGCGATGCGGCTGCCTATCGAAGCGTCGACGCGACCAAACCGCCCTATCAGGCGGCGCTCGGTGCTTTCAAGAATCTCGAAAAGGCGGCCAGGCAGATCAAGACGGCCGAGGCCACACCCGCGCGACTGGCCGAGATCTGGATCGAGCGGGGAACTCCCGTGATTCAGGATGCTGAGGAGCGCGCGCGAGTCAGCTTCGGCCTGTTCGTCTCGCCGACCCTAAACCTCACCCCACCCGCCGACCTCCTGGCGGTATACCGCCCCGCCGACAAGACGCTGTATTACCGCCGGGTCAGCCGGGCGCCCCTGCTCGCAGAGACGATGGCGGCGATGGAATATGGCCGAGCCCTGCTGGCGGCCGATCCCTACAAGACTGACATTGACGGCCAATGTTCCGTGCTCTCTGCGCCACAATGCAGCCAGGCGAAAGACAACATCTATGCGGATGCATACCTGTTCGCTGAAGCCGGTCTCCCAGAGCTAAGTGCGGGTGGGCTCGTCCGTTGGGACGACTATCTCAAGGGGGCCAACCGGCATGCCTTCTTTGCCGTTGACTACCTGCCGACGGAAGAATGGACCTTTGGCGCTGTGATCAAGGCTTTTCGGCCGCTTGTTCCGACCCAGACAATTCCTTCGCTGCTGAAAGGTCCCAGTGGGGATGCGATTGACAATCTCTTGTCGCTTCAGCGTGTGGATCACCCGTTCGGAAGTGAATTACTCGCGGGCTTTACGGGAGGTCTGGGTGGGAACTGGCAGCAGCTCGACATTGAAAACCTGGATACTTCGTCGATCTACCGCATGACGGTGGGCATCGTCGGGTTCGGGTTCTTTCGGGGATGGAACTCCAGGTTGTCCGCCCAATATGCCCTCTATCGCTTGATCGGTGGCACCTCCACGGTGACCGCCATGAGAATCCGCGGTCGCGCCTCCACCAACGCGGATCGCATGCGATACATCCTTGGACGCATCCCGGGCGTCATCGAAACGACGGAACAGCTCACGGGCAATCCGAACCTTCGTACCTACGTCGGGCCAAGGGGCGAACGCATCCTGTTGCGTGCGATCAGCGACGAAGGCTACATGACGCTGGTGATCGCCAGCGATGAGACGGCAGCCAACGCGGCGCTTGGCGCGCTGTCGGCGCCCTAGGTCTCTTGCCGCGTCATCCGCACTGCGTTGGGGTCGCCGGCCGCGGCGGTCACGGCGCGGAGGTGCGCATACGCGATGGTGTGCGGGGTGCACCACGTGGGGCGCACATCCCTCGCGGGATGCGGCATGCGTGACGTTTTGTAGGGGCGCATGGACATGCGCCCCGTGTCGTCCCGTGCGGGCGTCGGCGTCGCCGGGCGCGGAGGTGCGCATACGCGATGGTGTGCGGCGCGCGCAACGTGGGGCGCACATCCGTGCGCCCCTACGGGTACGACCCGCCCTCACATGATGTCACGCGCGTGGCACCGTGTAGGGGCGCATGGACATGCGCCCCGTGTCGTCCCGTGCGGGCGTCGGCGTCGCACGGGCGCGGCGGTCACGGGCGCGGAGGTGCGCATACGCGATGGTGTGCGGCGTGCGCAACGTGGGGCGCACATCCA
>JAIBCK010000027.1 GCA_019694215.1 Thermoflexales bacterium | reverse complement strand
AGCAGCTCAACGCCTTCGCCGCGCCCGGCCGCAGCATCCGTGTGCGGCGCTCGGATGAGGCTGGCATCCCTGCGTTGGCCAAGGAGGCCTTCGCCTTCGCCATCCTGGCGCTCGAGACCTGGCGCGGCCGGCCGGGCAACCTGCCTGCCGCAACCGGCGCGCGCCATCCGGTCATCCTCGGCGATATCACGCCCGGCGCGCGCTTCCCCTTCGCCGCCCTGCAGCAAGCGCCATGACGCCCTCGCTGCCGCTCACCGAAGGCGTCAACGCAAAGACCGTCGACATCGACGCCCAGCCCACGCTGGAGATCCTGCGCCGGATCAACGCCGAGGACAAGGGCGTCGCGGACGCCGTCGCGGCGGCCATCCCCGACCTGGCCCGCTTTGTCGACGGGCTGGTGGCGCGGATGCAGCGCGGCGGACGCCTGATCTACACCGGCGCGGGCACGTCGGGTCGCCTGGCCGTCGTCGATGCGAGTGAAATGCCGCCGACCTTCAGCGTGCCGCCCACCCTCGTGCGCGGGCTGATCGCGGGCGGGCGCGAGGCCATGTTCCAGGCCGTGGAAGGCGCCGAGGACAACGTCGCCCTGGGCGCTGCGGACATCGCTGCGTTGGACGTAGGCGCGCTCGACAGCGTGCTCGGCGTGGCCGCCAGCGCGCGCACACCGTATGTCGTCGGCACGCTGCGCGAGGCCCGCGCCCGCGGCGCGCTCACGGGCAGCCTGTGCTGCTCGGCGGCGCCCGCGCCCGTGCACGACGCGGCCGAGATCGCAATCAGCCTGCTCACCGGGCCGGAGGTGATCACCGGCTCGACGCGCATGAAGGCGGGCACGGCGACCAAGCTGGCGCTCAACATGATTTCGACCACAGCCATGATCCGGCTGGGCAAGACCTACGGCAACCTCATGGTCGACCTGCAGGCGTCCAACACCAAGCTGCGCGACCGGGCCCGCCGCATCGTCGAAGCCGTGACCGGCCTGCCCGCGGAGGAAGCCCAACGCCTGCTGACGGCGTGCGGCAACACCAAGACCGCCATCGTGGCGGGTCTGACCGGCTGCGACTGCGAGGAAGCGCAGGCCCGTCTCTCGCGCGCCGGTGGCCAGGTGCGTCGCGCCCTGACTGGCGCGTCTGCGCCGGGACCCGGGCCACATCCATAAAACGAGATAAGATCAGACATGCCCTCCCACCCCACGCTGTCCGTCCGCAATCTGGCGATCGAGTATCAGACCCGGCGCGGGTGGGTGAAGGCCGCGCAGGCGGTCAATTTCGACCTGCTGCCGGGCGAGGCCCTGGCGCTGATCGGCGAGAGCGGCTCGGGCAAGACCACGGTCGGCACCAGCCTGATCCGCCTGCTGCCCGGGAATGCCACGATCAGCGCCGGTGAGATCGTGTATCGCCGGCCGGTGGCCGATGGCAGCGCGACCGAGATAGATGTTCGTGCGCTGGACGCCGAGGGCCTGCGTCGCTTCCGCTGGAAGGAGGCGGCCATGGTGTTCCAGGGCTCGATGAACGCCTTCAACCCCGTCCTGCGCATCTCGGATCAGTTCAATGACACCTCGCGCGCGCACGGCGGACCGCGCGGCCGCGAGCTGGTCGAGCGCGGCAAGTCGCTGCTCGAGCTGGTGCGTCTGGATCCGCGCCGGGTGTGGGAGGCCTACCCCCACGAGCTGTCGGGCGGGATGCGCCAGCGCGTGCTGATCGCGCTGGCCCTGCTCCTCGAACCGCAGTTGCTCATCCTCGACGAGCCGACCACCGCGCTGGATGTGTTGACGCAGCGCAGCGTCATCGACGTGCTGCGGGATTTGCGCAAGGCGTTGAACTTCTCGATGATCTTCATCTCGCACGACCTGGCCCTGGCCGCCGAGCTGGTGGATCGCATGGCGACCTTCTACGCGGGGACCATCGTCGAGATCGGCAACACGCGCACGCTCTTCAATCGGCCACACCATCCGTATACGCGAGGGCTGCTGCGGTCACTGCCTACGTTGGACAGCGACCGGGCCGAGGTCGCCTCGATCCCCGGCTCGCCGCCGGACCTGATCAACCTGCCGAAGGGGTGCGCCTTCCACGCCCGCTGCCAGGCTGCGCAGGCCATTTGCAGTCAGGACATGCCGCCGCCGGAGGAAGTCGCCGCGCGGCACATCGTGCGCTGCCACTTCTGGCGCGACGTCGCCGGCGCTGCGCGGGCGGAGGCGACCCGATGACGACGCCGCTCATCTCCCTGCAGAACGTCACCCGCACCTTCGAGGTGGGGCGTCAGAGCATCCGTGCCGTGGACGACGTCTCGCTGGACATCGCGCCGGGCGAGGTCGTATGCCTGGTCGGCGAGAGTGGCTGCGGCAAGACGACGACGGGCAAGATGGTGGCCGGGTTGCTCGCGGTGAGCCAGGGGCGCATCCTGTATCGTGGTCAGGACATCAAGTCGCTCAAGGGCGATGCGTACCGGCGTTTCCGGCTGGGCGTGCAGCTCATCCATCAGGATCCGTATGCCTCGCTCAACTCGACCCGCACCGTTGGGCAGATCCTGCGCGCGCCGCTCGAACGGCACGGCTTTGCGCGCGGCCCGGCGGCCCGCGCCCGCGCGATCGAGCTGCTCGAGCTGGTCAACCTCACCCCGGCGGCGGACCTGATCGAGAAATACCCCCACCAGCTCAGCGGCGGGCAGCGCCAGCGCGTCTCCATCGCGCGCGCGCTGACCGTGAACCCGTCCTTCATCATCGCCGACGAGGCTGTCGCGTCGGTGGACATGTCCATCCGTATCGCGCTGCTCAATACGCTCTCGGCGCTCAAGGACAAGATGGGGCTGGGCGTGCTCTTCATCACCCACGACCTGGCGCTGGCGAAGTATTTTGCGTGGGAGGGGCGCATCGGGGTGATGTATCTCGGGCGCATGGTCGAGCTTGCGCCGGCCCGTGCGCTGGTCGAGCATCCCCGGCATCCCTACACGCGCGCGCTGCTGTCAGCCATCCCTGAACCCGAGCTGGAGGGCGTCCAACGGCGGGAACGCATCCGTCTGCGCAGCGACGAAATCCCCAGCCTGCTCAGGATGCCGGGCGGGTGCGCCTTTCATCCGCGCTGCCCGGCCTTTGAGGGCGAGCGGTGCAGCGCGCAGTCGCCGGCGCTCGTCGAGGTGGGCGGGGGTGTCTCGGTGGCCTGTCACCCGGTCATCGAGCAGCTGCGCCAGCAGGCTCAGGCGGAGGCCCGGTCATGAGTGACACGCTCACGCATTGCCCCAACTGCGGGGCCAAACTCACCGAGCACCCGCTCGAGGTGACGTGGTGCGACGCCTGCGACTGGAACATCGATCCAAACGAGAAGCCGCCGGCCCCGGGCTCGTTGAACGCCCTGGCAACCCACCTGAACGAGAAGCATGCGCGGGCGCTGCGCGACGACGTGCTGGCGCATCCCGAGGCGCGACCGGGCCGCGACACGCGCGCCGCGCTCGCCATCCTGTTCGCGGTGCTCATCCACCTGCCGGTGCTGGCATGCGGGGGGATGGGGCTTTTTACCGTTGTGCGCTTCTGGCCCTACATCATCCCGGTGCTGCTTGGGGTGACCGCGGTCGCCACCGCACTGCGGCTGCTGATCAACATCGATCCGGTCCCAAAGGGCACCCTGCCCCGCGCGGAGCACCCCGCCCTGTTCGGCCTGGTCGACCGCATCGCTGCCGAAATGGGCGTGCGGAAAATCGATTTGATCGCGCTCAACCCATTTGCGCAGACGTCAATCGGCCCGGTCGGCTTTCCGCCCCGGCCCCTGCTCACCCTGAGCTATCCCCTTCTCTTCACCACGCCGCCTCAGCAAGTTGTGGCGTTGATCGCCGGCGGGCTGGCGCACCTGAAGAACGGCGATCTGCTGCGAATCGGCGTGACGGGCAATGCCTGGACCCTGTTGTTTCGCTTCTCGTACGCCATCTTGCCCGCTTCGCCGCCGGGGGGGCGCAGGATGCCCTGGTTGACGCTGCTCGCAACGATACCGTTGAGGATTGCCGCGTCGCTCAGCAAAGGCCTGGCCAACGCGTATTACTCGCTCACACGCCTGGACTCCCAGCGCGCCGCCTACCTGGCCGATCGCTTGACTGCGCGGGTCGCTGGCGCGCAGCACTGGAGCGACTTCTTGGCGGACGATGCTCCGTCGGTGGCGGTCTTGAACGCCGCACAACGCCTGGCGGTCAGCGCCAACCCACTTGACAAGAAGCGCGGGTACATCGACGAGGTCCGGGCATGCCTGCAGGCAATGTCCCCGCGCGAGCGCGAGCGGCTGCGACGGGTGACCCTCAAGGCCGGCGCCTTTGCCAACTCCAGCCTCCCACCGACGCAGTTTCGGGTGGACGTGTTGAACGCGCTGCCGCGGACGGCACCCCCGGTGGTTTGGACGGACCGCGATCACGAGCGGCTGCAACAGGAGCTCAAACCGCTCGAGGCAGCAGTGGCCTCCCGGGCCATCGACCTGTATCGCGAGTACATCGGCGCATAGAGGAACACGATGAGCGCAATCCCCATCAAATCCACCCCATCGCGCAGCGGACTGGCCCTGCGCTATCTCGGCGGCCGGCTGCTCAAGGCGCTGTTGACGATCTGGCTGGCGACGACGCTGACCTTCTTCCTGATCCGTCTGATGCCGGGCAACCCCATCGACATCTACATGGAAGAGCTGCTGCGGGCGGGCGCGTCGGCCGAGGATGCGCGCAACCAGGCCGCCATGATGATGAACATCCCGCTCGACAAACCGGTCGGCGAGCAGTATCTCGACTACATGGCCAAGCTGGTGACGGGTGATCTGGGCACCTCGTTCAAGGCGCGCACGGTGCCGGTGGCGGAAATCATCACGCAGCGCCTGCCGTGGACGATCTTCTCGGTGGGCAGCTCGCTGCTGATCAGTTTTACGTTGGGCATCCTGCTGGGCACGCTGGCCGCCTACCGGCGCAACACCCTGATCGATCTGCTGATCACCAACTTCGCCGCGCTGATGGAGGCCCTGCCCGCCTTCACGCTCGCGCTGCTGGCGGTGCTGATGCTCGGCGCGGTGTGGAAGGTCATTCCGATCTCGCAGCTGCGCGGCGCGCTTTCTCCCGGCGTGCAGCCCGAGTTCTCGCTCGAGTTCTTCAGCGACGTCTTCATGCACTGGCGCGTGCCTGCCGCGATCTACGTCCTGACCACGGTGGGCGGCTGGATCCTGGCGATGCGGGCCAACACGATCAACGCGCTGGGCGACGACTACGTGACGGTGGCCAAGGCGCGCGGGCTGCGCGATTCGCGCATCATGACCGCCTATGTCGGGCGAAACGCCTCACTGCCGCTCTTCACCCGGCTGGCGATCGTGATCGGCTTCTCGATGGGCGGCTCGCTCATCATCGAGCAGATCTTCAAGTACCGCGGGCTGGGCTACGAGGCGGTGCAGGCGCTGGGCGCGCGCGACTATCCGGTGATGCAGGGCATCTTCCTGGTGACGACGACGGCCGTCGTCGTGTCCGGGCTGGTCGCCGACTTTCTGTATGGCTATCTCGACCCGCGCGTGCGGATCAAGGCCACCGGTCCCTAGGAGGCGCTGAACATGGAAACCCTTCGCCTCTTCGCCCGCAACAAGCTCGGTCTGGTCGGCCTGGTCCTGGTCGGCCTGCTCGTGCTGAGCGCAGTGATCGGCCCGGGCCTGCGCCCGGTGGGCGACACCGCCGACCTCGCCCACGCCTCGGAGGGCCCAACCGCAGAGCATCCGTTGGGCACCAACTTTCAAGGGTTGGACAACCTGGCGCTGCTCTTTTCAGGCGGCAAGGACATCATGCTGATCGCGCTGATCACCGGCATACTGGAGACGCTGATCGCGGTGTCCATCGGCGCGACGGCGGCCTATTTCGGCGGGCGGGCGGATGCGCTGCTGGTCGCCTTCATCGAGCTGTGGCTGACCATCCCGCGCTTCCCTCTGCTGGCCATTTTGGCCACGCTGCTCAAGCTCAAGGAGCCGTGGATGCTGTCGATCATCATCGCGGTGATGGGCTGGCCGTCGCTCGCGCGGCAGGTGCGCACGGTGGTGCTCTCGCTCAAGAAGCGCGACTACATCGAGGCCGCAAACATGCTCGACCTCGGCCCGGGGCACATCATCTTCCGCGAGATGCTGCCGAACATGCTGAGCTTCATCGCGATCGCGCTCGTCAGCACGATCGTCTTCGCCATCTACTATCAGACCAGCCTGGTCTTCCTCGGCCTGATCCCGTTCAGCAGCGCCAACTGGGGCGTGATGCTGAGCCTGGCCGAGAACAAGGGCGCCATCTACACCGCGTCGGCGGCCTGGGGGGTGATCACCCCGATTGGCGCCATCGTCATGCTGCAGATCGGGCTGGTGTGGATCATGCGCGCGTTGGAGGAAGTCTTCAACCCGCGTCTGCGACAGGGGGTGTAAAGACATGCTCAGCCCGGAGCTGGGCCGGATCTGGTTCCAGGTCGCGGTGTTCATCCTGATCGTGTCAGCGGCCCTGGCGGCGCTCACGCCGGCCGGAAGCGCCGAGCACGTCATCAGCATCGCTTCGCTGTTCATCGGTATACTGTTTTTGATCGTGCTGGTGATCGTCATTCGACGGTCATCGCACTAGCGCGGTCGGCCTCGTGCCGGCCCAAACAACCACTCCACGAGGAGGAGGATATGAAACTGTCTCGAATTGCTACGTCCCTGGTCGCCCTCAGCCTGTTGCTGGCGGCCTGCAATGCGGCCACCCCGACCGCCGTGCCCAAACCCACCGACGCTCCCAAGCCCACGGCGGCGCCTCCCACGGCGGTGCCCCCGACCACGGCGCCCAAGCCCACGGATGTGCCAAAGCCCACGGACGTCCCCAAGCCAACGGCGGCGCCTGTTCCGACGCCGCTTCCGGTCAAGAATACGCTGACCATCACCCTGAAGAAGGGCCTGAAGTGGAGTGATGGCGCAGCCTATACCGCCAAGGACATCGTTGGCACCTACAACGTGTTCTGGGCGCAGAGCGACTCGATCTGGACGCAGATCTCGGACGTCGTCGCCGTCGACGACACCACGGTCGAGTTCAAGATCACCCGCCCCGGCCCGGCGCTGCTGCGCAGCCTGCTGCGCTCGAACAACGTGCGCGCCTACTCGCAGTTCTCGAAGTTCATGGATCAGGCCGCTCAGATGCGCAAGGACAACGTCGACCGCAAGGGCGACGCGGTCAAGGCCTTCCTGGATGACCTGAGCAAGTTCCGCCCGACCGAGGCCGTCGTCTCCGGCCCGTTCAACGTTGACCCGAAGAGCGTGACCGAAGCGCAGCTGACGCTGAAGAAGAACCCGAATGGCTACAACGCCGACAAGATCGGCTTTGACAGCATTCTGGTCTACGCGGGCGAGACCAAGGACTCGATCCCGCTGTATCTGTCGGGCGAGCTGGACTACAGCTCGAACGCCTATCCGCCCGAGGCCGAGAAATCCTTCATGGCGCTGGGCGACCAGATGAAGATCATCCGCATCGCCCTGAACAACGGCGCGGGGATGTACTTCAATAATGATGTTTATCCGTTGGGCAAGAAGGAAGTCCGCCAGGCCTTCGCCTACGCGATCAACCGCGCCGAAGTGGCCAAGGCCGCGCTCGGCGAGAGCGCCGTGCCGCTCAAGTACATGGCCGGCTTCACAGACCTGTGGGTGCCCGGCTGGCTGAGCGCCGATCAGATGGCCAAGCTGAACGGCTATGCCTACGATCCCGCCAAGGCCGAGGCGCTGCTCAAGGGCATCGGCTTCACCAAGGGCGCGGATGGCATCTGGGTCGACGACAAGGGCAAGAAGATGGAGTACGAGATGGTGGTCCCGCAGGACTTCATCGACTTCTTCAGCTCGGCCGAGAACGTCGCCCTGCAGCTCAAGAAGTTCGGCATCCTGCTGACGATCCGCGGGTATCCCTCCGCGGAGCGCAACACGCTCGCCCCGACCGGCAAGTTCCAGATCTCGATGGACATCGGCATCCTGGGCGGCGCGCCGCACCCCTACAGCTCCTACAACTACAACATCCGCGACGGCATCGGCGGGAAGAACAACCCGACCAAGCCCGAGGGCTCGCGCGGCATCAACTGGCCGTGGACGCAGAAGGGCGCGGATGGCAAGGACGTCAACGTGAGCGAGTTGGTCGACAAGATGGCCGATGGCTTTGACACGGCGGCGCAGAAGCCGTATGTCGCATCGGTCGCGCAGATCTTCAACGACCAGCTGCCCGTGCTGACCCTGTGGGAGCGCTACGCCAACGACCCGATCGACACCAAGACGCGCGTGACCGGCTGGTTGCCCTTCACCGATCCGATCTATCAGAACAACCAGAACGACTCGCCGACGACCTGGCAGCTGATCAATGGCATCCTCAAGCCGTCGGCGACCAACGCCAAGAAGGTCTTCGCGACGAGCTATCCGTATGTGGCGCCGCCCAAGGGCCACTACAACGTGTTCGCCGCCGACAACATCCCGCTCGGGCTGGGCTCGGTGAACAACCCGTGGATCTACACACCGCTCTTCTTCTACAACACGGCCGAGAACAAGTACGTGCCGATGCTGGCGGAGAAGTACGAGATCAAGTAGCGCCGCGGAGGGTTGACCGCTGAACGCGGCCGGCCCCTCCGTATCAGGCAACAGAGCGCCGGGAGCCGCAAGGTTCCCGGCGCTTGCTTTTGGGGCCGTTTTTCTCCGTTGTGCGACGCGCTCAGTTCGGCAACGCGCGCAGCCAGCCCGGATCGCGGTCGTAGTTGATCACCCACACCTTGTTCCAGGTGTGGTCCTGCACGATGAGGTTGTCCTGTTCGTCGAAGGTGAGCTCGCCCGGCGCGCCGAGCGGCAGCTCGATCATCGCGTCGGGGGTCTGCTTCTCCAGCGGCCGCCGGTAGAGAAAGAGCTGACGCAGCGCGCGGGGGCGCGGGTCGCGGTAATAGCCATCGTTGCCGATCACCATCTCGCCGCGCGAATTGAACGCGACGCTGACCGGCGAGTGCGGGTGATCAAACGGGGCGTGAATGCGCAGGATCTGGGTCGCCTCGAAGCCATCGACGCAATACACGCGCTTCGCCTGGGTGGGCGGGAAAAGCGTGTTGATCGCGGCCAGGTCGTCGTGCAGGAAGGCAATCACGCGGCCGTTGGGGTGCCCCTCATACGTGTTGTCCACGACAAAGAGGTTGCCGGCCCGGTCAAAGCGCAGGCAATTGACGGCACCAAAGCTCGCTGCGTTGGGCTTTGGCTGGCCGCGGTTGAGCTGGGTCTGGACCTTGTCGGGTTGACCGAGCACGGCATCGACGATCAGCTTGCCGGCCCAGTCCTGCGGGTTGCGCACGCGCAGCAGGCGGTGGTTGATCGAATCGGACACCCACAGATGCCCGAGCAGCGGGTCGATGGCCAGCGCAATATGACACTCGTAGCGCACTTCCTCGGCCGGGTTGTCGGCCCAGAAGAGTGGGATCAGCGTGCGCAGCGGCGCGCTGGCCGCCGTGAATGGCAGCTGATAGACCATCAACCGGTTGTGCTCGCCGGTCGCCCACAGGCGATTGGCGGCGTCGATGCCGTGCATCGTCCGCGAGGTGAGCAGGTTGCGCTGGCTGAGCGTGTTGCCGTCGGTCTGTCCAACGAAGAGATCCGCGGGTGCGCCATCCGGCTTGTTCAGGTAGTCGTTCCACACCAGGTAGCGCTGGAAGTCGCGCACAATGAGCTGACCGCCGCGCGCGACGACGCCGACATCATCGGCGGCCAGGTTGGCGGGGCCGGTGCCATTGGGGCGCGTCCCCGGGAACTTGCCGCCGGCGTCGCCGGGGATGGACAGGCCACGCTCGGTCTGGCGTGGCCGCCAGGGCAGCGCATAACGGGCGATGCGATGGCGCGCCCCGTCGGCGAGGTACATCGCGTGCTGGCTGTCAAAGCCGATCGAGCCCCCCGTCATGGTGACGTTGAAGCCCGACTCAGGTGACAGGCTCCCGCGCCAGAAGAGCTGGTCGGTGAAGCCGGCGCTGACGGTGTCGGTCGCCCCAACCGCGACCAGAATCTCGCCTTCGCCGTCCAGCAGCAGGATGCGATGCCCACCGACGTTGCGGTCGTGCGTCCACAGCACCCCATCGCGGTAGCGGCGCGTGCGGGTGTCGTCGGTGAAATCATCGGTCTTGATCGGGTTGAGCGTGATGCCCGCCGGATACGCCCAGGTGTAGCCGTTGGCGAAGTCGCCGGTCAGGCGCTGTTTGGGGAAGATCACCCGCGCCGGCATGCCATTGCGCAGCGGCCCCTTGAAGACGAGCAGCCGCCCGAAGAAGCCGTTGTGCTCATCGAGCACATAGACAGTGCCGTCGGCGTCCACCTGCACGCTGCTCGGCGCGCGCATGCGGTCGGGCGCGGCCTGCTGGGCGTGTTCGGCCGCGACGTCACAGGTCGTGAAGTCGGGCTGCCCGAGGACGAGATCGGCCGTCGTCGATCCGCGCGGGAAGCGCAGCACGCGGTGGTTGAGCGTGTCCGCCACCCACAGGTTGTCGGCGCCGTCCAGGCACAGGCCGCGCGCCGACGCGTATGCCGACGGGTCCATGCTGAGGAAGAGCGAGCGCTCATCCGGCTTGCCGGGGCCGCGTCCCTGGTTCACGCCGTTGGCGGCCATGTCGGCCTGCCCCCACACGCGCACGGCCACCGGCGGGCCGGCGTTGGGGGTGAAGGGATTGCGGTAGGCGACGACGCGGTTGTTGTAGATGTCCGGGACGTAGATGTTGCCGTAGCTGTCCACGCCAAAATTCAGATACATCCACTGCTCGGCGACGTTAGTGCCGGCCGGGAAGGCCATCAGGCAGAGCTGCGCGGCGCTGGTCGGGCCGTACATCCCAAGGTTGCAGTCACCGTTGGCGGCCATCGAGGTGAGGTCGGGCTGGCCAAAGACGACGTCCGGGCTCGGGCTGTCCCAGCTGCGGAATCCGAGGATGCGGCTGTTGCCGGTATCCGCGACGTAGACGGGGTGCGGGTTGCGGCGTCGATCGACGACGACGCCCGCGGCGTGATAGACCTTGTCGCCACTGACACGGCCCGCGGCACAATCGCCGTAGCGGGCCTGCCCGAACATCCTGAGTGTGTTGACGTTGCGGCCGTAGAACGTGGGCATTGTTGAGAGGGACGGCGGACCGCAGACCGCCGTCCGATGGCTGCTGTCTGCGATCGGCCGTCCGCGGTCGACCCTCTGCGACTACATCTTCGCCAGAAGTTCCTTCTTCTTGGCGTTGTACTCGTCGGCGGTGATCAGGCCCTGATCGAGCATCTGCTTGAGCTTGGCCAGCACCTGGACGGGGTCCTCGCGCGCGGGAGGCGGCGGTTGGAGCGGCGCGGCGGCGGCGCCCATGGCCCCACTGCCCGCGATGTTGATGCCACCCGCGGCCGCGCGCTTCTCCTCCATCTCACGGAGGCGGCGCTCCTCGCGAACGAACTCCTCCATCTGCTGCGCAAAGGCGTAGATCTTGCGCGCCTGGGCCTTGGGGAGATGCTCGACGATGATCGTTTCGCCAGCCTGCGTCTGCACGGTGAAGCGCGAGTTGATCATGCCTTCGTTGAGCTGCGCGGCATGCAGGTCCCGCCAGATGTAGTCCTCGAAGTCGACACGCCCCAGCAGCTTGGGGCGGTAGATGATGAAGCGCTTGTTCGTCAGCACCACGCTGTCGGGTGTCAGCGATACCAGCGGCTTCTCGACCGCGATGTAGGCGATCTCCTCGCCGTTCGTGAGCAGCTGCGAGGCCTTCTCAAAGACCTGCGCGGCGATGGCGGGATCCTGTTCATCGCTCAGAAAGCGGCTGATGGGATTGCTGGGTTTGGGATCGGGCATCATGAACCTCCGCTGTGAATGTATCACGCTTCCAAAACGCCGCGCGGCGCACTCGGTAGGCGCTCAGTTCGAGACGATGCGCAGCACGCTGTAGCCCAGGTCGGCCAGCCCGCGCGCGGCCTCGGCCTCCGCCGCGGTGACCTCGGCCAGCAGGGCCGGCAGGTCATCGCCGCCGCAGGACAGAACAACGGTCAATCGCAAGCCATCCTCCAGTTTCTGCCCGCGCGACTTGACGTAGACGGCGGGGTGGGCGCCCTGCACGCGCTGGAGCAGATCGGCGATGCGCGATTCGTCGCCGCGGTCCAGGACGATGGTGTGCTCGACGTAGCCGCCCGCGCCGATGGCATGGGCCAGCACCGGTTGGAGCGAGGTGGTGAAGATGTCCTTCATCTCGGATGGCACGCCGGGTAGACAGACCAGGGTGACGGGGGCCGCGGGATCGCTCGACAGCTCCAGCGCGAGCCCGGGCGCGGCGCCGGACGGGTTGGCCAGCGGGACCCCGCCGACGGGGAAGAGGGCCATCTTGCGGCGGGCCTCGTTCAGGTCGGCGCTGAAGTTGGGGCGGATGGTGGCCAGATAGGCATAACGCTGGCGAACCATCTCCAGGGCCACCGCGTCCTCGCGTTGTTCGAGCCCGAAGGCGCGCGCCACCGCGCGAAAGGTCAGGTCGTCGTCGGTCGGTCCGAGCCCGCCGGTCGTGATGATCAGCCGTGGCCGCCGCGCCAGCGCGCTCTTGAGGGCCTGTTCGATCTCGTCATATTCATCGCGCAGCATGAGCGCCCGGCGCACCTGCGCGCCAAGGCCGGTGATCTGCTGGATGATCCAATGCGAGTTGGTGTCCAGCACCTGCCCCACCAGCAGTTCGTTGCCGATGGCAAAGAGCTCGACGCGACGGTTGACTGCGGGGGACGCGGATGATGGAGTGTTGGCCATGGGAAGGCGGCTATTCTAGACCTTTGGTACACTCGCCGCGGCATGACCGATTCCGCACCCACCCCCACCGAGCGCCTGAGCGCCGAGGCCTTTGCGGCCCGTCTGCGCGAGATCGCCGCCGAGATCGGCGTCGCGCTCGATGACGCGCAGGCCGCGCAGTTCGCCCGCTACCGAGACCTGCTGCTGGAGTGGAACGCGCGCTTCAACCTGACCGCCATCACCGACGACGCCGGCATCCTGATGCGGCACTTCGCGGATGCCCTCACGATCGTCCCCGCCCTCGACGCGGCTGGCCTGGGCGCCGGCGCGCGGGTGCTGGATGTGGGCACGGGGGCCGGCCTGCCCGGCATCGCCATCAAGATCGCCCGCCCGGGCTGGGTGGTGACGCTGATGGACAGCACGGCCAAGAAGCTGGGGTTCTGCGATGCGGTCATCGCCGCGCTCGGGCTGCGCGAGATCCGCACCCTGCATGCCCGCGCGGAGGAGGCCGGCCACTCGGCGCTGCGCGGCGGCTTCGACGCCGTGGTTGCGCGCGCGGTGGCGGCGCTGCCAACGCTCGTGGAATACCTGCTGCCCTTCGCGCGCGTGGGCGGGACGGTGATTGCGATGAAGGGTGCCGACGCCGAGGCGGACGCGCGCGCCGCGAGCGGGGCCATCGGAATGCTGGGCGGCACGCCGCGTGCGGTCGTCCCGGTGCATCTGCCCGGACTCAGCGACCAGCGCGCGTTGATCGTGATGGGCAAGGCCAGGCCAACGCCGCATCCCTACCCGCGCCAGGGCGGCAAACCGCGCGCGCAGCCGCTCACCTGACGCGCCGCGGGTGTGTCGCGCCGGGATACGCCCGGGACCGGCAAGCGGGCCCGTCGGCCGTGTAATCGAGGGGATGCTCCCCTTCCCCGACACCACCAAATCCAAGCAGCTGTACGCCCGCGCGGGCGAGCTGATCCCCGGACGCACCCAGCTCATCAGCCGGCGCGCCGATCAGTTTGCCAACGGCGTCAGCCCGGTGTATGCGTCGCGGGCAAAGGGCGCCCACTTCGTCGATGCCGACGAGAACGCGTTCATCGACTGGGTCAATGCCGTCGGCGCGGTGATCCTCGGCCACGCCGATGACGTCGTCGATGGCGCCGTCATCGAACAGATCCGGCGCGGCAGCATCTACACGCTGAACAGCCCGCTCGAAATCGAGCTGGCCGAGCTGCTGTGCGAGGTCATCCCCTCCGCCGAGCGCGCCCGCTATACCAAGGGCGGCGGCGAGGCCTGCGCGGTCGCCGCCCGCATCGCTCGCGGCGCGACCGGCCGCGACCTGATCCTGATCTGCGGCTACCACGGGTGGGCGGACTGGTATCAGGCGGTCAACTTCGGCGCCGACCCTGAGAGTGGGGAGTGGCCGTTTGCCGGCATCGAGCCCATCGGCGTGCCGGCCGCGCTGGCGCCGACCATCCGGCCGTTTGCGTATGGCGACCTCGACGGCCTGCGCGCGCTGCTCGAACAGCACGCCGGCCAGGTGGCCGCGGTGATGATGGAGCCCTGCCGCTCGGAGCTGCCCCCGCCCGGCTTTCTCGAGGGCGTGCAGGCGCTGACGCGCGAACACGGCGCGGTGCTGATCTTCGACGAGGTCTCGTGCGGGTGGCGGCAGGCCATTGGTGGGATGCAGGCCGTGACCGGCGTCACGCCCGACCTGACCGTGCTGGCCAAGGCCATGTCCAACGGTTACCCAATGGGTGCGGTCGTCGGCCGCGCCGCGATCATGGAGCCCGCCGCGCGGATGTTCATCTCGAGCTCGTACTGGAGCGACAACCTGGGGCTGATTGCCTCGCTCACGACCATCCGCGAGCTGCGACGCCGGGGCTCTGAACAACGCTTGAAAGAAACCGGCGAGGCGCTCAAGCGCGCGCTCACGGATGCCATCCACGCCGCCGGGCTGGTTGGTGCGTGCAAGGGCGTCTGGTCCAACCCCTACCTTGCGCTCAGCCTGCCAACCGGCGTCGATCCGCGTAAGGCCAACACGCTGTTCATCCAGGAGATGGCGCGGCGGGGCGTCCACACCTCGACCAGCTTCAAGGCCACCCTCGCCCATGGCCCTGAGGACATCGCGCGGACGGCCGCGGCGGCCCGGGAGGCGCTGGGCGTTGTGCGTGAGGCGATCGAGCGCGACGCCTTTGATCGGCTGCTGGTCGTCGACCTGAAGAAGGAGCCCTTCCGCCGGACGGTGCGCTGAAAAACGAAGCGGGGGCACCGCTCACACGATGCCCCCGTCCTTGACGCGGTTGCGATCCGGGTCTACTTCGCGGCGTAGCGGGCGGCGACATCCGCCCAGTCCACGACATTGAACCAGGCTTCGATATAGGCCTGGCGCTTGTTCTGATACTTCAGGTAGTAGGCGTGCTCCCAGACATCCACGCCGAGCAACGGGCGGATGCCATCCATCACCGGCGTGTCCTGGTTGGGCGTCGACGTGATGGCGAGCTTGTGATCCTTGCCCACGACCAGCCACGCCCAGCCCGAGCCAAAGCGGCCGAGCCCGGCCTTGACGAACTGCTCCTTGAAGGCGGCCTCGCTGCCAAAGGCGGCGACCAGTGCGTCCTTGAAGGCGCCGCCGAGCGGGCTGCCGCCCGTCTTCATCTGGTTCCAGAACAGCGAGTGGTTGAAGTGCCCGCCACCGTTGTTGCGCACCGCCGTGCGGACGCTCTCAGGCACATCGTTGAGCCTGGCGAGCAGCTGCTCGATCGACAGCGCCTGCAGGGCGCTGTGCTCCTTGAGCGCGTTGTTGAGGTTGTCGACATACGCCTTGTGGTGGCGATCGTGATGAATCTCCATCGTCATGGCGTCGATGTGCGGCTCGAGCGCGGTGAACGCGTACGGCAGAGGCGGAAGTTCAAAAGGCATGACTGTTCTCCTGTGTGCACCGGGCGACAAGCGCGCCCGGGAAGTGTGTTCTGCGCAAAGTGCGCTGACCCGGTCTGTGTGCCGCAGGATTATAGAACGCGAGGCCGCGCCGGCAGGTAACATTAACGGATGCCCCGGCGTCCCTCAGCTTTCGCGCTGATCGTCCTGATCGGCGCGGCGGCCTTTGCCCTGCGCCTGCCCGGCCTCGCCAGCGTGCCCCCGCGCTGGGATGAGGGCTGGTCGCTCGCGCATGCCGCGCTGCCGCCCGGGGAGATCCTGACCGTAACGGCCGCGGATGTGCATCCGCCGTTGTTCTATCTTGCACTCGGCGCCTGGCGCGCGCTGGCCGGCCCGTCGCTGTTTGCCGCCCGCCTGCTGGGCGTGCTGGGCGGGATGCTGGCCATCCCGCTCGGTTTCGTCGCGGCGCGGGCGTGGGGGCGCGGCGGGCCACGGGTGGGCGTCCTGGCTGCCGCGGCGATGGCCTGGCTGCCCCTGGCGGTGTATTACAGCGCGGTGGTGCGGATGTACGCGCTGGTGCCGGCCTTCCTCCTGCTGGCTGCGTGGGGGGCGCTTTCACCCGGGCGGCGCTGGGCGGGCGTGGCGTTCTGCCTCGGCGCGCTCGGCGCAATGCTGACGCTGTATCACAGCGTGTGGGCGCTGCTGGGGCTGGGCGTCTACGCGCTGCTGCGCGCGCGCGGGCGGGACCGCGGCCGCCTGTTGATCTGGGCGCTGCTTGCCGCCTGCGCCTACCTGCCCTGGGCGGCCTATGCCCTGCCCCAGCTGGCCGGCCGCGCCGCGGCCGAGGGCGGCAACATCGGGCAGCAATACCCGCTCACGTATTTCCTTGAAGTGGCGGTGATGGGCCTGACCCTGGCCGGCCCGCTTGGCTGGGCGGGCGTGCTGGCGCTGGCGGCCGTGCTCGTGGCCGGGATACTGGCGACGCTCCCGCAGGCGCGGCGCGCGGCACAGATGCTGCTCCCAACGTTGTGCGTCGCGCTGACACTGCTCGGGATCTCGGTCGCCGCGAAGAGCTGGGCGCTCAATGCTCGGATGGCAATCGGGGCCGCGCCCTTTCTCGCACTGGGGCTGGGGTGGGCGCTCGACGCGCTGGCGGCCCGCGGGCGCGGGCTGGCGCTCGCCGCCGCGGGGGCCATCCTGCTGCTCTTTGCGCCCAACGCACTCTCCGTGTATGCAAAGACGCTCGAGGTCTTTGATCCGTATGACCCGGGGACCTATGCCCGCCACCTGGCCCCGCAGGGCCGGGCCAGCGACATCGCCTTCTTCAACGTGCTCAGCCCGGCCGGCTTCTACAGCCTGGACGGGCGCGCCGACCTGCCGGGCTGGTCGTATGCCCTGACCTGGGATCCCGTCATCGAGCCGACCGAGCGCTGGCAGGCGCGCATTACGTCCGCGCTCAAGACGCATCCGCGTGGCTGGCTGGTGCTGTATCGCGGGCTGGCCGGGCACAACGGCGACCTGCGCGGGTGGATGGACTCGACCTTCTACCCCGCCCACGCCGAGTGGGGCGAGGAGGAGGTCTTTTACGGGCTGTATGGGGCCGCAAATGGGCCGCTGCGCGCGGTGGAGCTGCCCTCGCAGACGCGCTGGGGGACGCTCGAATTGCGCCAGGCCGGGTTGCCGGTCAGCGTGGACGTGGGGGCCATCCTGCCCGTCGACCTGACCTGGGTGGCGGTGCAGGCCCAGACGATGAACGGGCGGATCTTCGTGCACGCACTCGCGCCGGACGGCCGCGTCGTGGCGCAACATGACGCGGCGCCGCTGAATGATTTACGTCCGTTGTTCACATTACCGGTTGGCGAGCGCGTCACCGACCACCACGGCCTGGCGCTGCCGCTCGACTACCGGGGTGAGCTGCGCGTGGTGGTAGGCGTGTATGACCCGGCCACCGGCCAGCGCCTGCTTCTGCCGGATGGGCGTGACTCCCTGACGTTGGGCACGCTCAGCACGACCGGGCGCTGATCACTCCCGCCGGGGGTCCTCCTCGACCTCGATGTCGCCCTGCGCGGATTCGTCGTCGGGGTGGTCGTCCTCGCGGGTCAGCATCTCGTGCAGGCGCGCCTCGCCGGTTGGTGCGGGCTGCGTCGTGAGCGCGTCCAGGCTTGCAAGCACGCCGTGCATGACGGTGAAGAAGGGACCGTTGTCGGTCGGTTTGAAGCGCGGATCCTGCGCCTCGGCCAGGGAATGCGAGAAGAAGGCGCTGATGTGATACCACTCCTCGCCGATGTCCATGCCCTCGACCATGGCCGGCACGACGTTGAGCCAGGGCTGCCAGGGGGTCATGTCTCCCACCCGCGTGATGGCGACGCGCCCCCACTGCCGCACCCCGCGGGCGATCACGGCATTGCGCATCGGGTCGAGCCCCATCTTCTCGCCCGCCACCCAGTCCAACGCAAGAATGTTGGAGCTGGCGAAGATCGTGCGGGTCTCGTTGGGGACGCCGTCGCGCACGTGGCCGGTGAGCCCGTCGGCGCTCCACCAGGCATCCATGAACCCGAAATTGGCCGGGAAGTGGTGGGCGCTGAGCACGGCGGCATCGCTGAACTCAATGTTGTGGCCATCGGGCGTGTGCCCGTGATACCACTTCATCTTGTCCCACATCGGCAGCGCGCCATACAGGTTCTTGATGCAGGCGGTGTAGTAGCACTGCCAATGCGTCTTATTCTTGGCGAAGGAGATGCGGTAATCGCAGTCGCGCCAGGCGCGCCCGACGAAGTGTTTGCCGAGCTCGAAACCGTAGTCGAACGGCACCTTGTCCTCGGTCAGGCTGTGGATCTGATAGCCGTGCGCCTCGTCGTAGCCAACCATCTCGGCCACGGCTTTGACGCGGCGGCCCTGATACGAGTAGTTGTAGACGTTCTCGGCCTCGACAATGGCAAAGCGGCGGAAGCCGTTGTCGCGCATGGCATCGATCAGCGCCTCGACCAGCTCAGGGTCGGTGTAGATCGGCGAGTTGGGGTCTCGAAACGCGGCGGTCATGATGTTGGGCTTGATGCCGACGACGAAGTCGCCTTTGGCTTTGCCGCTGGCCTGCCACGCCGCTTGAAGGTTGTTCAGGAAGCCGCTGTCGTCGATGGCCCGTTGCAGGGCGTCAAACTTGTTGAGGCCCGTGGTGAGGTGCACGCTCGCATCTCGCGAGTAGATTGGGTGATTGCCCATGGCGCGATTATGCGGCGGCTGCCTTACAGCAGGCAAAGGCGCGGACGCTTCGCCCGCCCCCGCGCCCGGCGCGAAGGTCGACGTTGCGCCCGCATCCTTCGACTTCGGTGGGCTGCCTGCGGCCGCCCACCGCCGCTCAGGGTGCACAACGTTTGCAATCGTTCTTTAATCCCACGCCTCGGCACGCGCCATGGCGTTGCCGGGCGCGGGGCGGGCGAAGCAATCGCTGTTACGCGGACCCTGCCGCGGCTCGGTGGCGATCGCTTCGCCCCCACAGAACCCGGGCTTGCCTGCTTCGGTCCTCCGTCGCCCGTCGTCGGTCTTCCGTCGGCCGTCTGCCGTCCGCAGTCGCTTCGCCCCTACCGCTTCGAAATCGCCCCGCGCAGCAACCAGCGCCCGTGGTCGCCGTTCTCCTCCGGTGGCGCAATCGGCACCGGATTGCCCAGCTGCAACACGTTGACCATCGTGAAGTCCTGGATCAGGATGTCGTCGCTGTCGACGCCGGCCCAGAATGCATCCCACCAATTTGCGTTGGCAAACACACTCTGCCGCACCCGATCCTCGATTTCGAGCGACAGGCGTTCGGCGTCGATCTGAGGATAGTCGAGGGCCAGGTCGGACAACGACAGCGAGAAGCTCAACTCGCGCAGGAGATTCTCCATTGTCCGCCGCGTGTGCGTGCGCAGTGCCTCCTTGACAGTGTCGACGATCTCCGTCGACCAGAAGTCCTCCTCCAGCAGCAGCGTCAGCGCGCCGATGAAGCCGGGCACGCCGACCACATCCTTGCCCACGATCACATCCCCCAGGTTGACCAGGATGCGCAACGGGATCGGCCGCACCGTCGTGTCCCAGCGCCCCACCCGGTTGGGCACGTTGACCGTGACCGGGCCGGAGGCGTTGTACTCCAGTGCGCCGATGTTGACATCACCCAGGTTGCCGTGCCGGCCGCGTTGACGGATCTTGACGATCGACGTCGCCTGGTCGCGACGTTGGATCGAGAAAGTGCAGTTGAGCACGCCGTCCTGCGCGACGGTTGACGCATCCACCACCAGCTCCGCCTTCGCGGTCCGTCCGTCGATGCGGTAGAAGGTCTCGACCAGATACGGCTCCGCGCCGCCCCAGGCTTCTCCGTCGTCACGCACCTCGATGGTGGCGACATCGGCGCGCACCCGCACGGTCTCGCTCAACACCGGCAGCCGGTCGCCGGATAGGAACAGGTCGATCAGCCCCATCGCCACCTCGCACGGCGCTCCCGTCGCCACCTCGCCCTTCGGCCCGGCCTGCTTGGGCAGGGGCTGATCGAGCAGCGCCTTGAGGTTCAGGATGCCGGCGCCATACTGATTGGTGTTCCAGCCACCCGGCACCGTGGCCGAGGCGCGCACAACGCTCCGAAATACGTCAGCCAGACGCGACTGCCCGTTGTAGCGGTTGCGCAACGCGCTCGCGCCGTGCTTTTGCAGCCACAGCGCGGCGGCGGCCGAGAGATGGGGCGCGGCGAAGGACGTGCCCTCGCCCGGCCGAACGACCTGCGTGCCGGCGTCCCAGTCTGCGATATAGACGTTCTCGCCCGGCGCACTGATGTCGATCAACGGGCCGTGCGAGCTGCCCGGCCACGGCCGCGGATCGCCCGTCGCGGGGTCCAGCCCGACTGCGGCGCAGGCGATCACCTCGGGCCGCGCGGCGGGCTCGACCACGACCTGCACGCAGTTGCCGGCCGCCGCGCACAGGATGATGTCGCGTTCATACGCCTCGTGGAGCAGGTCGCGTACTGCCTGCGAGACGACCCCGCCAAAGCTCATGTTGATGACATCGCAGCCGGCATCCAGGCACTTCTGCAGCCCACCGACGATGTTGCTGGGGAGGAAGGTCTCGATCAGCTGCCCGGTCAGCGGATCTGTTTCGCCGACCGGAAGGACGATGACGAAATCGAGCGCACGCACGGCGATCACCCGTGCGCCGGGGGAAATCCCGATCACGCGGTCGTTGGGGTCGTTGGGATGCTGGGCGCTGGTGATCAGCGAGCCCGTCGCCGTGCCGTGCGAGGTCCCGGACGCCATCGGATCGAGACCGCCCCCGTTGTCGATGACGCTGGTCGAGGCACCGAGGTCGAAGGCGGTCTGCAGATCGAGCTCGACGTGGTCGGTGTAGCCGGTGTCGATCATCCCGATCGTGATGCCCTGGCCGTTCTGCGCGATCAGGCGCGTGTCGCTGTCATCCAGCAGGTGAACGAGGCGCTGCGACCACAGGTTGTCCTGCGGGGCATTCGCCCGTCCGACAGTACAACCGGGAATCTTCTCCTGCAACGGCACGACGCGGTTGATGGCCGGCGCATCGGCTTCCGCATCGAGGACGCCGTCGATGGCCTTGAGCTGGGCGGCCAGGGCGTTCAGTTGCCGGGCATCGAAGCGCGTCTCGGCCAGGAAGGCGCCCAGGGTGACCGGTAGCTCGAGCGCCCACCACGCGGCGCCGGCCGCCTCCAGCCGGGCGATCGGGATGACCTGCAGCTCATCGACGATGCGGCGCTCCTGACGGCGGGCGGGCAATTCCGCGCCAAAGGCGGCCCGCGCGATACGCAGGACGGTCTCGGCCTCGATGTGCGCCGGCAGTTTCATCAGAAAGCGCAGCCGCGGCTCCCGGAGTTCGGTCGCCTTGCGGACGCGCTTCCCGCGCAGCGTGAGGGTGGGGTGCAACTGGGCGAGGTTGAGACGCGCACGGGGAAAGCTGGCGGGTGTGCGCTGGCCGAGGTCGGCAAGCGACAGGCGGTACGACGGCGAATGCTTCACGATCCTCCTCCTGAAAACGGCATACTGGGGGTTGCCTGCCGAGCGCGTCTTCCCCTTGCGCGTCGGGAGTGCGCCGACTTTGGAGGCAGTTGCGGATACTGTCAAGGGGGCGAAGGCGTGTGACTATAATCCGTTTACGAAGGCCAAGCATGCACGAGTTTTTCACCCGCTTTCCACGTGCCGCTTTGCTCTTTGGGCTGATCATCGCGGTGATATTCGGCTTCCTCGGGATTACCAGCGCTCTGACGTCTGCAAAGCTTCCCGCTTCCCCGAGGTCGCTCACGATGGCGCAGGTCGCGGCCCTGCCGGTCGCCGACGCCGGGCGTCAGGAGTGGGTGACCATCACGGATGCGGTCTTTGACTGCAGCAGCCTGCGCCCGCTCGATCAGACGCAAGTGCTGCTGACCGATGTCTCGCGCACAACGCTGATCGTTGCGACGTACTCGGGCAAGATCTCCTGCAGCAAGACGAAGGAGATCGGCGCAACCGGCTTTCTCAGCCGGATGAATGCGGCCCGCTTTCAGCGCTTCCTGGAGCTCAAGCAGTTTGATCTGTTTGGCTACGGCAGTGTGGAGAACTACTTCGACCTGTGCGGATTCTGCGGCCGGTCCAATTCCGAAGGGCTGGTTGCTCTCAGCGCCGTGCTTGCCGTGAGCGCTCTCGTGCTGTATCCGTATTACCGGGTGCAGCATCGGAAGGAATATCCGTACGGCACGAAGCGGCAGGCCGCGCCGACGCACAGCACCCTTCCACGGTATCTGGATGGCGGGCTGACGATGGATGACGGACGGCCGAAGACGGAAGCGGGTTCACAGCGTTGAGGCAGGGCCTCGCATAACGCATAAAACGGCGAAGTACCCCTGCGGCCCGATGACGTCGCTGCGACCAACGCCCGCCCGGGCGCTCAGCGCCCGAGGCGCGGCAGGTACAGGCGGACCGGCCCGCAATTGATCTCCAGCGTCGCCGAAACCAGCGCGCCGGCCGAGTATGGGGCGTGATCGGCCGCACACACCTCCCAAACCCCATCTGCAGCCCCGCCAGAGAAATCGGCCAGCCGACCCAGGTCCGAGGTCGGATCGCCCGCGGGCGCCGGTGTGAACGCGCACGGCCCGCCGGACCCGCACACCACGCCATCCCCCAGCCCCTCCCCCAGGGCCGACGCCGAGGCCGACGCCGCATCGCTGAACAGGATCGGCGCTCCGGCAAAGAGGTCGGCGGGGCGCGTGCCGCCCCCCGGCCGGTTGAGCAGCGTCAGCGCCAGACCCTCCGGGTTGCGCACCTGCAGACGGAGATCGCCCACCCAGGGATGCGTGACCGCCATGCGCACCCGCAGCGACGCCACCGCGACGTGATCGGGAACCGGCAAACGGATGCAGTTCATCACGCCCAGGCTGTCGGTCACCGGCACGGTCGCCGACACGGTCACCGAAAGACACGCCCCGGCCGGCGCCGGCGGGGGGACCGGGATGGCGGGGGCCGCGTCGGCCTGCACCGGGAGCCACAGCGCGTGGACGGGCCCCCACTGCCCACTCGCGTCCTGCCCGCGCACGTAGAGCAGGTGTAGCCCCGGATCGTTGGGCGCTGTGATCGCCCCGGCCACGACTTCGCGCGGCTGGTCAAACCCACCATCGCGGGCGAGCAGCGCGATCGGCGTCCCCCCGCGCCACGGGGGCAGGTCGACATACGCCTCGGCTTCGGCGACGGGCTGGCTGGCCGGGCGTCCGACGCTACCCACCTCCGCGCCCAGCGCGTCATCGGCCAGCCGCGCGGTCACGGTGAACACTGCGCCGGGTGCGCTGGCGGTGATGTCGAGCGACGCCGTCAGCACGGTCGGGCCGAGCGCCAGCGCATACGGCTGGCGCGCCGCGGCCGCGAGATACAGCAGGCCGGCGCGTGCCTCGGGCCAGAACCGGGCGGACTGGCAGTCAAACGCGGGCAGAAAGCCCGCGCAATGCGGATAGGTTGTCGCGCCCGCGGCCTGTCCCATCTCCCAGGTGAAGGCCGCCACCCCGAGCCCGCCATAAGCGGCATCGTCGGTCGATCCTGACACGCCATACAACACCTCGGGCGGCCGGCCGGCAACATACCCGTTGAAGAAGCTCATCCGAAACGCCGCCGCGCGCAGGCCCGCATCGTTCGGCGCGCCGGGGCCGCTGTTTCCCCATGGCAGCAGGACCAGGTTGCTGTAGCTGTGAAGGGTGAGCAGCGCCCCCGTCGTGGTGATTGGCGCTGCGTCACCGGCCAACGGTCCGCGTTGATCCTTGAACAGCGCCTCGAACAGCCCGATCAGCGCCCGGGTTTCGGGCTCGGAGGCCGGCCCGCCACCCAGATACAGCGGCGAGCATGGGTCCGCCGAGACGCCCTCAACCCCCCAGCGCCAGTCGGCGTTGCGGTTGAGGTCGACGCCGAACTGGCTGTACGACTGGGGCGGCTGGGCGCAGCTGCCCGCGCTGGTGTTTGCATTCTTGCGTTGGAGATAGGGCGCGTTGCCGCCGGCTTCGACGATCTCACGCCCGTCCGGATTGGTCACCGGCAGGATCCAAATCTCCTCGTCGCGCAACAGCGCGGTGATTTCAGCGTCCTGCCCATATCCGTCGACCAGGGCATCGATCAGGCGATACGCCACCTCCGCCGGGGTGAGCTCGCGGGCATGGATCGAGGCCATCAGCACGAAGCGCGGCTTGTCCGTCTCCGGCGTCCGCGCGCAGTCGCCGGGCCGCTTCTCCGTCACGCAGAGCGCGAAGAGATCGTGGCCATCGGCGGCGTTCTGTTCGCGCCGCCAGCTCACGCCGTAGGTGATCACCGTGGTCAGCGCGGGATGGCTGTCCGAGACCGCGCGCAGGTGCGCGATGTGCTCCTCCACCGTGTGATAGCCCCCATCGAAGAGCTCGGGCGCGCGCGGCGCGAGCGGGGGAAGGGGCGCATCGAGCGCCCACTCAAATCCGCGCTCGCTCAGCGCCTTGAGCGCGACGGGGTCGGCGTTGACATACAAGCCCTCGGGCGCGCGCGCCTCCAGCACATCCCAGCCGCCGGCCAGCAGGGCCTGCGCCTCGCGCTCCGAGGGGATTCGCACGCGCACGCGCACCAGCGGCGGCGCCGCGTTCGTGGCCAGTGCCTGTGCGCCGGGCAGCGGCGTGCGCAGCGCGGCACCCAGCGCAAGCGCCAGGCCGAGCAGGAGGGCCAGGAGGCGGGATCGGGTCACGCCGGGGATTGTAGTGCGAACAGCCGATGGCCGCCCCGCCGCACAACGCACAAAGGCGTAGGTGTGCCTATGGCGCGTCTACTTCCGCCCGAACAACAGGAATGGGCCGTTCTCGCCGATGTAGCGGTAGTGGCTCTCGACGAAGTCGTACAGCGGCGTGGCGGCCTTGTAGTCCGGCCCGTAGTCCACGCCCTGCCAGGGGTAGTCGGCGCGCGTCAACAGGATGAGCGCGGGCGACCGGCGCTCGAGGTCGGCGCGCATCTGCGCGACGAAGCGCTCGTGGCTGAGGCTGCCCGTCTTCTTCAACCAGATGTTGACGAAACTGAAGCGCGTCGCGTTCTCACGTTGGGCGAGCGTGTAGACCCAGGGCGCGTCCCCGATGATGGAGATCGTGTCGCCGGGCTGGGTGATGGTGGTCAGCTGATCGGCCATCGAGACGGCGGGCGCCTGTTCGCTCTCGAGATACAGCGCATGCGGCGTCTTGCCCTGCACCACGGTGTTCGAGATCGCATCCGCGATGACGGGCACCATGCGCCAGATCAGCAGCGCGCACGCCGCGACAGCCAGCCCGCGCGCGCCGAGGCTCAACGCCCGCGCGGTACGCCCGGAGGCGGGCAGGCAGGCCGCCCCCGCGAGGGCCGCCACCGGCAGCAGCAGCAGGGTGTAGTGATATTGAATGTAGTTGCCCTGCCAGATCAGGACGGCCAGCGCAGCAACGGTCAGACCCAACCCGGCTGCCACCGCCAGGCCGCGAGCGCGCAGGTGCCGTGCCGCGCCAAACACCGCCAGACCGATCACAAACGGGAAGCCGGCCCCCAGCAGGATGTATTCGCGCGCCGGCAGGGTGGCCTTGAACCGCGCGGTCAGGTCGGCGCCGTTGTCGGCGAAGCGGGCCAGCATCGCCAGCACACCGGGCAGCGGCAGCGGCGCGGCGAGGGGGAAGTTATCGCGCAACGTCTGAAGCTGATCCTCCAGCGCGGGCAGCCCGCCGACCAGCGCGAAATACGCCAGCACCAGCGCGCACAAGCCCAACGTCCCACCGGCAAAGGCGAGCCCGGCGCGGGCCGTGCCGCGCAACCCGCCCGCGCGCCAGGCGCGGAACAGCACGACCAGCCCAAGCGCAATGCCGTTGAGCGCGAAGACGTATTTGAACCAGATCGCCACCCCGGCCGCGACGCCGGCCCCGATCAGCGCGAGACGGCCGCGGCCGTCCAGCGGCGCCTCGATCACGATCAGCCAGCCCAGCGCAAGCAACAGGTTGGTGAACGTCTCGGCCTGGTCCATGGACCAGTAATGGATGCCGGCATACATCAGCCAGTACAGGATGCCCGCCCAGGCCCCGGCCTGCGCGCCCGCACCGCCAAACAGCCGGCCGGTGAGCCGGGCGATCAACCAGGCCGTTGCGGCCGTCCATAGCAGGGTGAGGGCGTGGATGGCGATGGGCGTGGCCGCGACGCCGTAGGCCAGCGCATACATCAGCATGATGCCCATCTGCTTGGTCTCGAAGCAGTCCTTGATCGGCACGCCCCCGCGCCGGATCACATCGCCGCACGCGGCATACACCGCCTGATCAAAGCCAAGCGGGTAGAGCAGCTGCGGGGCGGCCACGACGGCCAGCGCCAGCAGCACGGCCACCCAGCCCAGCCCGGTCAGCCAGCGGCGCGTTGCGTGTGAGGTTGATTTCATGCGTTGTCCGCTTTGACGGGATCTCCCGACAGCGCCAGACCCCGCGCGATGAGCGCGGCCCGGGCCCTGGCGAAATTGCGGCGTTCGATGAGCACGATGGGCAGTGTGGCGCCGGGGATGGCCTGCAGGAGCCGGGCCAGCTCTGGATCCGCCAGCGCGTGCTCCATGACATCGAGATGCGAGAAGGTCAGCGCGATCATCTCGCGGGCCGTGGCTTCGCCGTAGAACGACGTCCAGCCGTGCAGGGCATCGACCACGCCCTCGGGCAGCGGGCCATCGGCCAGGTGGGCGAGCGTGGCCACGGCCTGCTCGGCCAGCACCCCGCGGCCCATCGCGGCCCGCACATGCGCGGCGCTCAGCGTATAGCCTTCGCCCTCGGGCTCGGCCAGCAGATCGAGGTCGGCCAGCGCCTCCAGGCTGATCACGGGCTGGTTGAGCGTCAGGGTGCCGTCCGCATTGACGTGCACGACCCCGGCACGATCATCCTCCTGCTCGCGGCTGACCTGGGGCACCCAGCCCGCCTCACGCAGCGTGTTCACAAGCGTGTCGAGGGGTTGCGCTGTCGTGACCAGGTCGAAGCGGTCGCTCACCATCCGCAGCGATGTCGCGCCCAGGCTCTCTCTCGCGCCGGCCCGCGCCTCGTCATCGGCATATTGCAGCAGACGCGCACCACGGACGAAAGTGATACGCTCGTGCTGCTGCTGCCACTCCTCCAGACTGCGCCGGACGTTGACCGGCAGCGGCGCGCCCTGATGGCCTTCGAGAAAGGCGATGATTCGGGCGGCCGTCCAACCTGCGCGCTGCCCGTGATACACCGAGCTGCGCGTGAGCTCATACAGCGCCGCCCGGTCGCCGCCGCGCGTCTCGGCGAAGTGATCGAGGTCGATCAGTACGGCATCCGCCATCGGCTCGATGGCGAGGATCGAGAAATTAGGTTGGACAACAACGCGCCCGCCCGACTCGGTGAAGTCGGGTTCGGGTCCGTTTGCCAGCAGCCACGCGCCAGCCGGGCTCAGCCGAAGGGCGTCGACGGGCACGCCGTCAGCATGGTTTGGCAGGGCGTTGTCGTCGCGCAAAGTGCCGATGTCGGCCAGGCCCATCCAGCGCAACGGGCCGGCCAGCATCGCCGCCAGGGCCAAGCGCTCGACGCGCTCCCAGGCCTTCTCCGGGTCGCGCACCTCAAAGGTGATGCCATAGGCGTTGTTGGCTGAGACATACGGCGTGTTGCCGAGCGGGTGATACAGGTGCTGGAAACGGCCGGCGTAGCCGCGCCGGTCGGTCGAGCGGCGCAGCAGAAAGCCCACGTCGACACGCTTGACGTGATCGGCATAGCGATCAAAAGACACCCATCGACCCGCTTCGCGAACGCTCTCACCGAGCAAGCGCAGGGCCGTGGCCCGCCCCCGCGCCATCTCGGGCGGTGGCTCGGGTGGCCGCTCCTCGCGGAAGTGTGGCGTGGCAATCCGGTTGAGCTCATACCAGAACGGGCTGTCGCGCCAGAGCTCAAACAGCATGCGCACGCGCACGGGCAGAGGCAGGCTGAGGTAGGCGGCACCCTCGACCACGGTCAGGTCGCCGTTGTCGTTGACGCTCAACGCGCCGAGCGCGGTCAGCGCGGCGCGCATGAAGTGCAGGCGGCCATGCCCCGCCTCCTCGGTAGGGCCACTGGTGTCGTTCAGCGCCGCGAGCAGCGTCTTGAAGGCGGTCTTGTAGATCCAGCCAGTCTGCGCAATCGGCAGCCCGCCCGCCCGTCGGACGTGGCGCCAGTAGCGGCCGAGGTCGCGCTGGAAATCTTCGGCACCAATGCCCGAGCTTCGGGCGGGCAACCGGATCTCGGTCGTCATCCCCGCACCCCCGGCATGAAGCCCTTCTCGACCATCTCCTTCATCAGCGCATCAACCCGGTCGGCCCGCACGATGACGACGCGCGGCGAGAGCGTGTGGACGACGGCATCGCGCAGCGAGGTGGCGGCGAGCAGCTCGCGCAGCGCCACGTCGTCGCCGAGCGTGAGCGCGCAGACCGACTCGTAGGCGCGGACACGCCCGAAGCGACCGGCCATGGCCTCGAAGCGCGTGCGGATGGAGGCGGGTAATGGCGCGCCCAACGCCTCAAAGTGTTCTGCGGCCTGGACCGGCGTGATCCCGTTGCGCAGCGCGCGCTCCATGCTGGCGGCGGTGATGTGGTACGTGAAGGGCGCACGCCCGGGCTCGCCGAACACGCGCGCGAAGGCCATGTAGTCGCCGCGGTCCGGGGCGGGCGGCAGCCGACAGGTGTTGTCATCCAGCCAGCGCACTGGCTCGCGTGGGCGCTCGGCCGGGCGCGCCTCGGCGGGCAACGCGATGCCCCGCTCCCCCAGCCGCTCGAACAGCCAGTGCCCGGTCGACGTCACCCGTAGCGCGGTCAGTGCGCCCTCCTCGACCACGACATCGAGCGCGCCAAACGCCGTCAGCACCTCGCACGCCATCGCGGCGAAAATGGCGCCCTCGGTGGCGTTCCAGTTGGCCTCGTTGTCCGGCGGCGGCTGGCGATTTGCCGATTTTCCGAACCACAGCATGTGACGTTGTGCGATGGTATTGGCGCTGTGCGGATGCAGCTGGCGCATGGCCTCACGCAGGGCCGGCCACGCCACCCAGGCATCGACGGGAAGCCCGCGCAGGATGCGCACGAAATACTGGCGCATCTCGCACCAGGCCGTGCCGATCAGGCTCGGTGACAGGTCAGACACCCCCACCGCGCGATACACCGGGACGCCGGCCAGGGAGGCCTCCAGGCCAAAGGCCAGCGTGCGCGTCCAGCAGTGCCAGGCTTCGAGAAGCTTTTCTTCGTTGGACAAACTCAACCACAGCTCCAGGGCGTCCATACGCACGCTGAGCGGCGCGCCGGGTTTGGAGGGCACGGGATCGGTCAGCAGACACTGGCCGGCGGCGAGTGTCGCCAGAACCAACGCATGACGCTCAGACAGGCCGGTCTGTGCGCTCAGGCGCGCGGCCGTGGGAGCGTCGATGACATCATCGGGCACGACCTGGATGCCGGTGCGCGGATCGGGCGCCCACCCGGACCGTGTGCCCAGCACGGCCTCGGCATCCGCGGCGTCATGCTCGTGGTTGCGCAGAAAAGGCTGGCTGGCGGCGTCGCGATGCGGCGCCCGACGCGCGCGGCGCCTGAGCGGGGTGGCCTGCACCGCGGCGATAACCTGCTCGAAATCGGCCAGGAAGACGCGCGCGTTGCCTCGCCCGGCCCCGCGCGGCGTCCGGGCCGGGAAATCCCAGCGCAGCACCGGCTCCAGTCCGGCTACGCCCAACTGACGCCAGCCATAGAAGATGTCCCGCAGGCCGCCAAAATCCGGGATGCGGGCCGGGAAGAGCAAGGCCTGCCGGTGCAGCGCCTGCTGCAACTCGCTGACCGTGACATCGCGCCCGGGGGTCGCCTGCCACAGCCGCTCGATGGCACTGCGGGGCAGCGGCAGGACCAGGCCGTAGGCGGTCAGCGCGCGGCGGACGAAATCGGCCTCGACCGGGCGCAGGCCGTCGAGATAGCGCTCGGGGTCGCGCAAGGCCTCCGCGCTGGCGGTGGCCAACCCGCGCGCCAGCTGCTGCGCCATCGCCGCCTTGGAGGGGCCGCTCATCACGATGCCGCGGTTGCGTCCGATCTCGCGCAGTTGTGCAATGGAGAAGTCAGCATCCAGAATCGGCTCGAGCTGCTCGGTCTGGCTGAGGACGATCAGGGCAAAGGTCCAATCCGACTGCATGATCAGCGCGCGGAAGCGCCGACGGGCTTCAATGCCGCCGCTTGCGACGCGGGGCGCAGGGGCCGGCTCGGCGGAGGCGCGCTTGCGAGGGGGCATCTCAGTTCAGATAGCCGCGCACCGAGCGGCGGACCGGGCTGGCGGTGGTCGCCAGGACGGCGGGCTGGAAGGCGGGCACTTCCTCTTCGTACAGGATGTCGTAGTGATAGCCCTGCTCAGTGAGGAAGAGCTGCCGTTTTGCGGCGTATTCCTGATCCAGCGTGTCGCGCGTGACCAGCGTGTAGAAGTGCGCCAGCAGGCCGTTGGCTTTCGGGCGCAGCACGCGGCCGAGGCGCTGGGCCTCCTCCTGGCGCGAGCCATACATGCCGCTGACCTGGATCAGCACGTTGGCGTCCGGCAAATCGACCGAGAAGTTGCCCACCCGCGAGAGCAGCAGCAGCCGGATCTCGCCATCGCGGAACTGCTGGTAGAGCTTCTCGCGCACCCGAATCGGCGTCTCGCCGGTGATCAATGGCGCATTCAAGCGTTGTGCAATGGCGTCGAGTTGATCGAGAAACTGGCCAATCACCAGCGTCGAGTCCTCGCGGTGCTTGCTCACCAGCATCGACAGGATGCCGAGCTTCTTGCGGTTGACCGAGGCGAAGCGGTGTTTCTCGCCCTGCCCGGTCACGGCATACTCCATGCGGTCCTCGTCATCCAGCGCGATGCGGATCTCGTGGCACTCGGCCGTCGCGATCCAGCCCTGCCGCTCGAGGTCCTTCCACGGCACGTCATACTTCTTCGGGCCGACCAGGGCGAAGACATCGCCCTCATGGCCGTCCTCGCGGACGAGGGTGGCGGTCAGCCCCAGCCGTCGCCGCGCCTGAATTTCGGCCGTCATGCGGAAGATCGGCGCGGGCAGGAGGTGGGCCTCGTCATACACGATCAGCCCCCAGTCCAACGTCGTCATCAGCCGCATGTGTGGGTAGTCGCTCAGGTCGATGGGTTGCTGGCGACCACGCCCGCGCGGCGCGGGGGGCGGATCGGCCTCGACGGGCACGCCATCGGCGACCACGGCCTTGCCCTTGCGCGGCCGGAAGGTGAGCAACTGGTAGGTCGTCACGGTCACCGGCCGGATCTCCTTCTTCAGTCCGGTGTATTCACCCACCTGCTCCTCGGTCAGATTTGTCTTGTCGAGCAGCTCGCGGATCCACTGCCGCACCGCGACGGTGTTTGGGCACAGGATCAGCGTCGCGCAGCCAGCCTTGGCCATCGCCGCGATGCCGACCAGCGTCTTGCCCGCCCCGCACGGCAGCACGATGACGCCGCTGCCGCCGGCCGCCGAGCCATCGGCCCAGAACACGTCGGCGGCCTCGCGCTGATAGTCGCGCAGGTCGAAGGGCAGGCCTTGCGCGGTGAGCGGCCGCAGATGAATATCGAGCGCTTGACCGGCAGAGTAGCCGGCCAGGTCCTCGGCCGGATAGCCGATCTGAACCAGCGCGCGCTTGACCTGGCCGCGGTGGACGGGATCGATCTCGAATACCGCCGGGCCGAGCCGGGCGCGAATAAACGGGGCGAAGAGCTTGTGGCGCGAGAGCTCCTCCATCAGCGGGGCGTCGGAGGAAATCACCAGCATGCGCCCCTCGGCCAGCTCGATGCGCACACGGCCGTAGCGGCTGATCGACTCCTGGATGTCGATCTTGACGTTGTCCGGGAGGGGGTATTTCGAGTAGCGCTCGAGGTCGGCCAGCAGCGCCGTCGCCGTCAGCCCGGCGGCCGCCGCATTCCACAGCGAGAGCGGCGAAATCCGGTAGGTGTGGACGTATTCCGGGCTCTTTTCCAGCTCGGCAAAGCGGGCCAGGGCGTCGCGCGCCTCGGCGTAGGTGGGGTTGTCGACCTCCAGAAGGACGGTGCGGTCGCTCTGGACGATGATCGGGTTTTCTGGCCGGTAGCCAACCATGACAAAAGGGGATTAGAACACAAGCGCGGTCGTTCGTCCAGTCTGGGACCCCTTCTCGGGCCGGCGGTGGCATCGCCCGATGCGAGTACGATAGGCGCCCGGAGGTTCCCCCATGGCTCACCGTCGCGCGCTGTGCGTCGGCATCAACGTCTTCAAACACCTGCCCACTGCAACGCTGCAGGGATGCGTCAACGACGCCCATGACATGGCGGCGCTGCTCACGGGCAGCCTCGGCTTTGCGCCGGAGGCGGTCACGGTGCTGTGCGACCGCGCGGCCACCCGCAAGGCCATCCTGGGTCAGCTCCAGCACCTGGTGAAGGCCGCCCTCAAGGGCGAGGTGAGCGAGCTGGTCTTCACGTTCTCCTCGCACGGCACGCAGGTGCGCGACCTGGACGGCGACGAGCGCGACCGGCTCGACGAGGCCTTCTGCCCCCACGACCTGGCCGCCGCCAGCGAGGGCTGGAAGCCGGACACGATCATCACCGACGATGAACTGAGAACGTTGTTTTCCGCACTCCCCGAGACGGTCACGCTGGAGGTGTTCATGGACACCTGCCACAGCGGGACCGGGTTGAAGGGCGTGGACCCCAACCTGCTGCTCTCGCCCTTCCAACCCCGCCCGCGCTGGCTGCCGCCGCCGTGGTACGCCGCGCCGGAACCCGATCGTGCGCTGGATCGCCCGCCCGAGCGCGTCCGCCAGCCGGCCAACCAGGTGCTGTGGACGGGCTGCCGGGCCGATCAGACCAGCGCCGACGCGACCTTTGACGGGCGCGCGAACGGCGCCTTCACGTATCACTTCCTGCGCGCGCTGCGCGAGGGCGGACCCGGCCAGACCCGCACGGCGCTGCGCGATGCGGTGCGCGCCCGGCTGAAGGCGGCCGGCTTTCGGCAGATCCCACAGCTCGAGACGGACGCCGCCCACCGTCGACGGGGGGTGCTGGCGTGAGCGCGCCCGCGAGCGCGCTGGCGCAGGTCGTGGTCCGCAGCGGCCGCGACCGCTCCGTCCGCCAGCGCCATCCGCGCCTGTTCGCCAGCGCGATCAAGGAGATCCTGGGCCGGCCAAAGGACGGCGAGCTCGTGGACGTCACCGACAACCACGGCGTGTGGCTGGCGCGCGGTGTGATCAACCAGCAGGCTCAGATCGCCATCCGCCTCCTCACCTGGTCGGCGGATGAGGGCGCCGCGGCCGCTGACTGGCCCGGGCTGTGGCAGGCGCGGGTGCGGGCGGCCATCGCTCAGCGAACGGCGGATCCCAACCTGCGTGATACGGACGCGCGCCGCCTGGTCTTTGGCGAGAGCGACGGCTTGCCGGGCCTGGTCGTCGACGACTACGCTGGCCATCTGGTGATGCAACTGTCAACGTTGGCTGCGACACAGTGGCGCGGGCCGGCGCTGGATGCCCTTCAGGACGCCCTGCACCCGGCGTGTGTGATCGAGCGCGAGGACGATGACCGCATGCGCCACGAGCGGCCGGATGCGAAGCCGGGACCGGCATTCGCCGTTGTGCGCGGCGCGGCGCCCGAGGGGCCGGTCGTCTTCCGCGAGGGCGGGCTGCGTTTCGAGGTCGACCTGCGCAGCGGGCAGAAGACGGGCTACTACCTCGACCAGCGCGAGAACCGCGCCCGGGTGGCCGCCTATTGCCGGGGTGCGACGGTGCTCAACGCATTTGCCTTCAGCGGTGGCTTTGCCGCGCATGCGCTGGCCGCCGGTGCCGCGTCGGTGATCAATCTGGACTCCTCGGCTGAGGCGCTGCGGCTTGCGGAGCGGACGATGGCGTTGAACGGCTTCGAGGCGCGCGCGACCTCGGTCGAAGCCGACGCCTTTGAGCGCCTGCGGGCCTGGCGCGCCGAGGGCCGCCGCTTCGATGTCGTCATCGTGGACCCGCCCAAGTTCGCCCATCATCCCGGGCAGGTGGAGCGCGCCGCCCGCGCCTACAAGGACCTCAACCGGATCGCGCTGGCGCTCGTGGCGCCGGGGGGTGTCCTGGCGACGTTCTCGTGTTCGGGCGTCGTGGATGCGGCGCTGTTTCAGAAGATCCTGTTCAGCGCCGCGCTTGAATCCGGCCGCGATGCCCAGGTTGTCGAGCGCCTGACCCAGTCGAGCGATCATCCGGTCGCGTTGACCTTCCCAGAGTCGGAATACCTCAAGGGGTTGATCCTGCGGGTACCGTGATGGCCATGCCCAAGTCCCCGTCGATCCTGGCCTCGTTTCGGTTTGCCTGGCAGGGCGTGAAGCACGCCTTTCGCACGCAGCGCAATTTTCGTGTGCATGCCGCGGTCACCGCGCTCGTCGTGCTGGCCGGACTGATGTTTCGTCTGTCATGGACCGAGTGGGCGGTCATTGCGTTGACGGTGGCGGTGGTCTTCCAGGCCGAGCTGGTCAACACCGCGCTCGAAGCGGTGGTCGATCACGTTTCGCCTGACTTTCATGCGTTGGCCAAGGTGGCCAAGGACTGCGCGGCGGCCGCCGTCCTGGTCGTGGCCCTCGGCGCCGTCGCTGTCGGTGTGGCCATCTTCCTGCCACGGCTGTTGGGCGGCTGAGGGGGTACGTCATGCGTCATGCGTTTGGGGACTCTGCATGGCTGCGGCCTGCGTTCCGCCGGCTGTCGTCCTCGTAAACAGAAGAACGAAGGGACGGGAAACGGTAGCCTTCTGTATGCCGGCAACTCACGGAACGAACGGCAATCACACCTTTGATGTCCTCCGTCGCTTCGTTCTTCTGTGAACCGAGATCGTCGCGACGCAGACACCGCCAACGCATGACGCAGGACGCACGATGTCCGCCGAGCCGCCCTACGTCAACAGGTGGGCCGGCATGAAGTGCGCGCGGTTGATGAACCCGACATCCACGAACGGCGCGTGGCGATCGCCCAGGAAATCGAAGCGCGCCACCGCGCAGTTGTTCATTGCGATCCAGGCCTGCTCGAACGTCGGTGCGTTCAGCGTCGCAGCCAGAAAGTGCTTGAAGAACTCGCCGTGGCTGACCAGCACCACGCAGTCACCCTCGGGATGCGCCGCGAGCAGGCTGTCCAACACGCGCCGCGCGCGGGCGGGGCGATCCGCCGGCACCTCGTACGGTCGCCCGGCGTGCCAGCCTTCCTCGCCCACGCTCGCAGGGAGCACCATGCGCGGGAAGCGCGCGGTGATGGCGGTGCGGCCCTTGCCCGGCTCCGGCTGCTGCACGCCCGTCTCGGCGTTCATCAGATACAGGCCGCCCATCTCGAAGGCGTCGACCAGCCCGACCGGGCGCAGGCCCAGCGCCGCGCTGATTGCGTCGGCCGTCGCCATGGCGCGTGTCATGAGGCTGGTGTACAGGTGCGTGACGCCAAAGGCACCCACACCACCGGGCCGTTTCTCATTCGTGGGCATCGGCATGTCCGCGTTGCGCGTCGTCGAGACGCGGTCCGCGCCGCGGTCTCCATCGCGCAACCAGGCGGCGACTGCCTTCGCCTGCGCCTGGCCGGTCTCGGTCAACTCCGGGTCGCTCACGCGGCCGTCGTATTGGCCGGTCTGATCAAAAAGCAAGTTGTTGGTGGATTGTCCGTGGCGGACGAAGTAGAGTCGCATGGCGGGCTATTAGACCGCAGGTCGCGGGTGTGGTATGTACGTTTGTCTTTGGGACGTCAGTTTGCGTCATGCGTCATCCGTCATGCGTTGCGGGTGTCTGCGGGTCGGCGGCATCAGTTCACAGAAGAACGAAGAAACGAAGGCAATCGAAGTTTGCAAGGACGGCGGACGGCGGCGGCGCAAGACGCACAGCCGGGCGTGGGGCGGGCGAAGCAATCGCCCTTTCTCTTGACCGGCCCAGGCTTCACGGCGATCGCTTCGCCCCTACGGATCGAATATGCAACGGTTGTTCTCTCGTTGCGCCTTCGCCCCTTCGTTCTTCTGTTTGCAAGGACGGCGGACGGCGGCGGCGTTGGACGCACGTCCGGGCGCGGGGCGGGCGAAGCAATCGCCGCTTCTCTTGCCTGGCCTTGGCTCTGTGGCGATCGCTTCGCCCCCACGGATCGAATATGCGACGGTTGTTCTCTCGTCGCGCCTTCGTCCCTTCGTTCTTCTGTTTGCAAGGACGGCGGACGGCGGCGGCGTAGGACGCACGTCCGGGCGCGGGGCGGGCGAAGCAGTCGCCGCTTCTCTTGACCGGCCCAGGCTCTGTGGCGATCGCTTCGCCCCTACGGATCGAATATGCGACGGTTGTTCTCTCGTTGCGCCTTCGTCCCTTCGTTCTTCTGTTTGCAAGGTCGTCGGACGGCGGCGGCGTAGGACGCACGTCCGGGCGCGGGGCGGGCGAAGCAATCGCCGCTTCTCTTGACCGGCCCAGGCTCTGTGGCGATCGCTTCGCCCCTACGGATCGAATATGCGACGGTTGTTCTCTCGTCGCGCCTTCGCCCCTTCGTTCTTCTGTTTGCAAGGACGGCGGACCGCGGGGGCGTAGGACGCACAGCCGGGCACGGGGCGGGCGAAGCAATCGCCGCTTCTCTTGACCGGCCCAGGCTCTGTGGCGATCGCTTCGCCCCTACGGATCGAATATGCGACGGTTGTTCTCTCGTTGCGCCTTCGCCCCTTCGTTCTTCTGTTTGCAAGGACGGCAGACCGCGGCCATGCAGACATCCCTAACGCATGACGCATTACGCATGACGCACTACAGATGACGCATGACGTAGCAAGAAGGACGAGACCCCATCACCGCCGCTTCATCCGACCGAGCACGCGCACGCGCAACCAGGCCGCCCGAAGCTGGCCGCGGGTGCGCTTCCA
>JAIBCK010000026.1 GCA_019694215.1 Thermoflexales bacterium | reverse complement strand
ACCGCCACGCCTACCCCATCGCTGACGCCGATCTTCATCGTCATCCCCCCGGCCGCGACGGCGACCCCCATACCGACATCGCCGGCCGCGGCACCGGGGGTCCCGGTGGTGGTGCCGACCATCACAGTCGTCCCGCCCACCGCCTCGCCCACGAGCCCACCGTCGGCACCGCCCTCGCCTCGCCCGCCGCTGCCAAGCCCCGCCCCGTCCACGGCGGCACCCATCCTGCCCTCTCGCGAGCCTCGCGAGATCACGAACCTGGATGCCTCGGACCCGGATGTCATGCTCGTGCTTGGCGGGGTGTGCCTCGATGAGAACGGCAATGACACCTGCGATGCGGGGGAGGCCCCCGTGCGGGAGGTGCGCATCAGTACGGTCGATGGCCGATCCCTCGCACTCTCCGATGATCTTGGCCAGTACGCCCTGCGCGCACGCATTGGCGGGGCCGTCTCCGTGATCCCACCGCCGGGCTATCGCGCCCTTTCAACAACGCTCCCGGTCAACACACGGGTCGACTTCGTCCTCGTGGCCGATCGCGTGCCGGCCACCGTTGTCCCCGCCGCGCCCACCCCGGCCCCCACGCTGAACACGTCCCTGACGGCACGCCTGTCCGAGCTCTTCATCTACATCGTCCTGGGCTTCCTCATCCTGCTCATCATCCTGAGCAACCTGAGGATTAGCGCGGCCATCGAAGGTCTGCGCAAGACGCAGCTGTCCATTGCCGAGCAGACCAACCGCGCCGACATGCCCGCACGCCGCGCCGAGCTCGAACAGCGCATTCAGCGCGAATGGGGTCTGGTCGCGGGCCAGCAGGTCGCCGACCTCACCGGCGAATCGATTCTGATCAACAATCGGATGGGCATCACCGGAGTCTCGGCAGAGCCGGCTCCCCGATTTGCCGTCACGGATGCGCGCGGGCGCAAGTTCATCTTTACCACCAGCATCGGGTCGCTGCGCTCGCTCAGCATGATCGGTTGGCGCGATCGCGTCTATCGCGTCACGGAGTCCGGCGCGCTCTCCCTCGCGCAGGCGCTGTGGGACTACGTCGCCCTGTATGGCGAGCTAAACATCGTTGTGCCGCGCAGCAGCCCCTGGTTCATGGTAGTCCGGGATCCCGCAAAGGCGCGCTTCGACCCGATCGACTCCCTCAAACGCTGGTGGTCGTTGCAGAGCGTCAGGCGCGCGGTGCGAAACAGCGCACCATGGCAGCCCGCGTCGGCCGAGTCCTCGAAGGTAGCGGCCAAGCACAACCCCGCGCCCGTCCCACCCGTCCGAGCCGAGATGGACATCCATCCCGATGCCACCGACGAAGGCGCCAAGCGCGCGATGCGCGTCGCGGCGCGCCGGGCGGAGGTCAGCCGCACCGCCTTGACCGAGGAAATTACGCCGATCTCCGTCGATCAGCCCCCGCCCGGCCAGGAAGGCCCGGCCTGAACTGTCAGGAAAGCGTCAGGTTCGTTTGCGGGTTGGGTCCGTAGGATGGAGCGAGACATGCGCTGCGCGTCTCGCTTCATCCGATGATCCCTGTCGCCCAACTTCCCGAATCCTCCTCTCTGCTGCCGGCCATCGCCTGCGCAGCGGGGGCGACGGGCCTGTATGCCGTGCTGGCCGCCTTTGGCCTGCGCTATGACCCGGGCTGGTCGGGACCGGCGGAGAGCGCACGGGCCGTGGCCCCGCCGCGTTTGGCCCTTGGCACGGGCGGCCTGGTCGTTGTGGCGGCCGTTGGCGCGGCCGTGGGCGTGCGCGGCGTGCCGACGGGCGGCTATCTTGTGCTGCTGATCGGCCAAGCCGCACTCATGGCCGCAGCGGCGGTGTGCGATTGGCGCAAGTGGCAATTGCCGCTGCCCTTCACCCTGGCAGGAATCGCCCTCGCCTGCATGGGCCTTGTTGAAGCGGGCAGCGCCGTGCTGTGGGCGTTGGCCGGCATAACACTCGTTGCTTCGCTCGTCATCAATGCTCTGGCCACTGCGGGCACCTGGCAAGGCGGCGATGTACTCGCGTCGATCTGGATCGCGTTGGCGCTGCCCGGCTCGGCCCTGCTGGCGTTTGCGCTTGGGCAAATCGGGGTGAGCGTGCTGGCGCGTGTGCGGCGCTGGCCAGCGCGGCAGCGCATTCCGTTGGGCGGGGCGTGGCTGATCGTTGCCGTGCTGCTCCTGGCTGCCCCGCGACCCTCCGACCTCCTCCCATCCCCCCTGAACAGCGGGCTGCCGACGCGCGCGCCGCGTGCGATGCCGTCCGTGCAGGCCCATCCCCTTCTGGAGCGATAGCCCATGCGAAAACTCTCCCTCATCGCCGGACTCGTGCTGGCCGTCCTTGTCGTGGTCGGGCTGCTGCTGTATACCAACCTCAGCCGACCCCGCACCACGCTCGTCCCGATCGCCAATGACTTCATCCCTGCCGGGACGATCATCGAACGCGCCCAGTTCCGCGGGGTCGAGATGGCCAACGTCGATGGCGACACCCTGGCGGCCTGGGTCCTGGCGAGTGACTTCAATACGGTCGTTGGTCGGCGCCTGAACAGCGACGTACGGGCGGGTTTCCCCGTTGCGCGCGCGCAGGTCGATGTGAATGCGCCGGGAGCCTCCGAGGCCCGCCTCTCGCAGGCGCTGTCCGGTGAGGGCAGCTACTACCTGCCGATTGCCGCGACGCCCGACGAGGTCGGCAACTTCATCCAGCCGGGTGATCGCGTGGATCTCGTCATCCACCTCGGTGTGCTCGACCTCGCCACGGTGGCCCGCAGCGAGACGGCGCCCGCCCCCACCCGGGTCGCGACGACGCAGACGCTGAGCGTGCCGATCTCGAAACTGGTCGCCCAAAACCTCGAAGTCATCCGCGTCGAGCGCGACACGGCGGCCAAGACGACGAGCTCCCAGTCCTCCGCCTCAGCCTCCGCGGCCCGGCCGGGCGATGTCCGCCGCATCTACCTGCGCGTGGACCGCGACCAGCTCGAGACGCTGACATTTGCGCTGGCCTACGGCAAACACACCTTTGTCATCCGGGGTGCCAACAACGCCGCCCAGCCAATCCCGACCGATGCGGTGACCTGGTCGGACTTCGCGCGCTGGCTGGCGGCCGAGCGCGCCGCGCGACCGACCGCCCCGCAGCCCACGCGCCAACCCTGATCACCCCGCCCAAGGACAAGCCTGATGGTCAACGAATCCCGACTTCCGATTGCCAACCAGACCGATCCGGACATCGCAGGACGGACGCTGCGCCCGGTCTCGACACCGACGCAATTTGGCGGCATGCCGCTGCGCCAGAGCAAGGAGGAGCCCCGCAAGGCTTTGCGACTGGTCGTTGGCTATGACAATTCCAGCGATCTCGAACAGCTTCGGCGGGATCTGGTCGGCACATCGCTCGACCTCGTGGGGTACGAGCAGGTGGCGCAGCGCGTCTTCGATACGGCCATCCGGCTCGATGCCGACGTGGTGCTGCTCTCCCCCAACTGCTTTGGCTACCGCAAGGAGATCATCGTCGACCTGCGCATGCACCGCGGGCGGCCGATCCCGGTGATCGGCTGGGTGGAATCGCGCACCGATGAGGGCCGGCTGATGGTCGCCGCCGGCGCCGTCAACTACATCTCGCTGCCCACGGACGCGCATCAGGTGTCGAAGCTGGTGCAGTTCGCCGAGGCAGCCGTCGACCGGTTGCGCCGCGAGCGCGAGGATGGCCTGGTGTCGCTGGCTGGTGGCTCCATGATCCCGCGCGGGATGGCCTGGCAGAGCAAGGTCATCAGCGTTTTCGTGCCCAAGGGCGGGGGCAGCCATCGCACAACGACGGCGGTCAACCTAGCTGCGGTTCTCTCCCACGTCACGATGGGCAACCAGAAGACCCTCCTGCTGGACTACGACATGGTGAAGGGCGATTGCCACACCATGCTGGGCTACATCCACGAAAGCGAACAGCGCATCGCCATGCAGCGCAACATGGCCGTCATCGAGCGGGGGTTGAAGGACCTCTTCGAGGAGGCGCTACGGCACTACGACCCGCAGAACGAGGACTGGCTCAGCCTGGCCACCATCAAACAGTACTTCGTCGATTCGCCCGCCCTGCCCGAGAGCCAGCTCGACCTGCTGCCGGGACTGATGCGCCCAACGGACAGCGGCGAGTCGATTTTCCGCGGGGACCGGCGCGTGGTGTATGCCGTGGGCCGGGCGATCATCGAGTGCGTTCGACGCGCGTATGCCTTCACCATCGTCGACATCGGGCAGGATTTCCTCGACCCGCTGCACGAGGCGGCGATCCGCCACTCGGATGACGTGTTGGTGATCTGCCCGCCCACGCTGACCGCGGCCCTCGACACGCGTTATGCCCTCCAGGCGCTGGCCGCCCACTTCGGCGACCTCAGCAAGTTCCGTCTGCTGATCTCGGGGTTCAAGCCCGAATACGGTCTGACCGAACGCGAGATCACCGATCTGGTGGGGGTGCCGCTGGCCGGTGTCATTCCCTTCGATGATGTTGTCGCCACCCAGGCGATCAACACCTGTGCGCCCTACGCGCTGACGGATGCCGGGCCGCTGGGGAGCGCCATCCGACATCTTGGGGCCCTGTATCTGCCGCAGCTTGGCGCGGCCTTCAAGTCAAAGACAAAGCAGGCCACCCGCCGCACCCTGTTCCGCAACCTGTTTGTCAAGGAGGTCTGATTTGGAGCCTGCAAATGTTCGTAAGACCCTGCACGGCGTGCCCGGTTGGACGAGCGACGCGGCTTCCTCGCCAACCGGAGCTGGCGACGCCCCCGCCTTCACCGATGCCTATGCCCTTTCGCGGGCGCGGGTGGCCAACGCGGGCGAGGTGCCCTATCAGGTCGTTCTGGAGGATGTCAAGCGGCAGCTCGCGAGCGGCGGCAAACTCAACGCCGCGGCCTACGATCAGCCCACCGAGGACGATGTCAGGCTCGTGCGCGACCTGGCCCGGACGATGATCCGCGCCTACGACGCCAAGGCGGCGAGCGCCGGGCGCACGGCGTTGGTGTCGGCCGACGCCGACGATGAAGGCGATGCGTTGGAGCGCCTGGCCGGCCGAATGGCCGATGACATCCTGGGCTGGGGGCCGATCGCGGCGCTGATGAAGGACGAGCAGGTCGAGGAAATCTTCATCAACGGCCATGAGCAGGTCTGGGCGCAGCGCGTGGGGGAGCCCCCCAGGCGCGTCAATGCCGGCTTCCTCAGCGCCAACCACTTGCGCGTCTTCATCAATCGCAAGCTCGACCATGGCGAAGGCGGGCGCGGCATCACCCTCAAGACGCCGTGGCGCGACCATCGCCTGGCTGATGGAAGCCGCGCGCACGCCATCATGGCCCCGCTCGTGACCAACCTCGGCGAGGGCGCGATCGCCGTCACCATTCGCCGCTTCCGCAGCGTGGCGCGGACGTTGGATGATCTCGTCCGGTTGGGCACGATCACGCCCGAGCTGGCCACCTTGTTGCGCGCGGCGATGCGCGCGCAGGTCAACATCGTCATCTCGGGCGGCACAGGCACGGGCAAGACCACCTTCCTTACGGCGCTGGCGAGCGAGATCGATCCGCAGGACCGCGTGGTGACGGTCGAGGACACGCCGGAGCTCAAGCTGGATCATCTGCCCAACTGGATTGCGCTTGCCACCCGGGAAGCGGGCGAAGACACGCGCGAGGTCACGATGGCCGACAACGTCCGGCACTGTCTGCGCATGCGGCCGCGTCGGATTCTGCTCGGTGAGGCGCGCGGCCCCGAAATCATCGCCATCCTGCAGGCCATGAACACGGGGCACGAGGGTGTGCTCTTCACCGTGCACGCCGACGACGCCTATCGCACCCTGCAGCGCGTCGAGGACCTGTATCTGATGGGAGGCCTGGGCAACGTCCCGTTGCTGGCCATCCGCCGGACCATTGCGCGGGCGCTGCACTTGATCATCAACATCGGCGTCTTTCACGACAGCGCCGGCCGCGCGGTGCGACGCGTGCGCGAGGTCGCTTTCGTCACCGGGGGCGTGGAGGGCGACGCGATCACATTCGAGCCGCTCTTCAGCTGGCAGGTTGAGCCCGGCCGTGAGAGCGGCGCGGGCGCGCTGGTCTTCTCGGGCGCGCACCCGACCGGGCTGATCTCACGGCTGGAGCAGCGCTCACCGGGTTTCAGCTGGCGGGGCATGGTGCGCAGCGCACGGCAGGCAGCGTGATGGACCCCATCGTCATCCTCCTGGCGGCCTTGGCCGGTCTGGCCATCCTGGCGCTTTGGTTCGGTGCGGTACTGCCGCCGGGTGGGCGCCGCGCGCCGCTGCGCGCCCGCGTTGATCGGCGCCTGACCCCCTTGCAGCGGCGGCTCGACGCCGCCCAGATGGAGGTCAAGGCCGGTGATTTTGTGCGGCGCGGCACGCTTCTTGGGCTGGCACTGGGCCTTGGGCTGTCCGTCCTGGTTGGCGCTGTGTCGCTGTTTCCCGTTGGGCTTGTGGCGGGCTACCTGTTTGCCTGGAGCGCGCTCGAACGCGCGCGGGACCTCCGCCTGTCGCGCTACACGCGCCTGCTGGCGCAGGCCTGCGATGTGATTCGAAACAGCTATAGCGTGAAGCCCTCGCTGCAGAAGGCGCTCGAGGCGGCGGCGATCTACTGCAGCAGCCCGGTCAAGGAAGATTTTGGCGAGCTTCTGATCGCTTACATGCAGGGCGACTTCGAACGCGCCGTTGAGGCCCTCGCGGACCGTCGTCGCTCGATTGTCTTTGATGGCGTGGCCAATGCGCTGCTGCGCGCCGACCGGGCCGGCTCCGGCGTCAGTGACATGCTGGCGAGGCTTGCCATATCGACCCGCGAGAACGTGGCCGCCTTCGAGGATGCGCTGATCGCACAGATCAACGCGCGCAGCAATGTGCAATGGGGGACCTTTGGACCGTGGGGGGTATTCGCTGTGTTTCGGGTGCTGTCACTGGCCTTTAGCACGACCAACGCCGGGGGCGCCTTTGGCGGGATGACGACGTTCTTCTCCACGCCGGCCGGCAATCTCATCGCCCTGTTGGCGGCACTCATCTCGCTGTGGACATACCTGTATTGTGACCGTTTGGCGCGGCGCGGGCTGATCGTGCGGCGGGTGAAGACCGCGGATGCGCTGGCGGCGACGGCCAGCGCGGCGCAGATGCGTACCGAGGCCAACACCGGCACCGGCGCGCCGCTTCGCGGACAACGGCCGCTGGTTGAAACCGGCGCGGGAGGTGGGCGATGATCGAATGGGCCCTGGCCCTGCTTGGGGGTCTGGCGGCGTTTCTGCTGGCGCAGTCCGCGCTGGCATCACGGGGCGTGGCCCGACAGGGGCGCCTCGCGACGCAGTACCGGTCGCGCAGCGGGCGTTCGCTCGGGCGCGCCAACCAGGGGCTGGCGGCCGCGTTTGATCGTGCGGGTGCATCGCGCGCGTTGCGCACGGATGGTGCCAACGCGCGCTATCTGCGGCAGCTCAAGCAGGCGGACTGGTACTGGGCACCGGATGAGCCGCAGCCGCCGAGGCCCGGGGTGCCGTTCTGGAACCTGGAAACGCTGTGGGCGGAGAAGTATCTGGCGGCGACCTTGCTCGGCGGAGCCGCGGCCGCGGCCGTGCTCGTCGCGGGCATGGGGATGGGCATCGTCCTGCAACTGGGGGGCGCGGCCCTGAGCCCGCTGGCGGGTGCCGGGCTGCTGCTCCCGGCCAGCTTGCTGGGCGGCCTGACCGGGCTGATCGGCTTTTCCGGGCCGGATGGCCAGCTGGCGTCCGCGGCCGTTGCCCGGCAACGCGAGCTGTCGCTCGAACTGGGCTATCGCATCAGCGAGATTCGCAGCGACGTGTTGGCCGGGCTGACCCTGCCGGCGGCGATCGGCAGCCTGTCGCGCCGCGCTGGAGGGCCCTTCATCGAGGAGTTGCGTCGGATGACCACGGCGTTGAAGGTCGACGCCGATGAGGTCAAGGCCGTGACGATGTTGCTCGATCGCAACGAGGGCAACGAGTTTGTGATCGAGTTCGGCAACACCGTCCGCATGGCGCTGCTGCACGGGGCGCGGGTGGAGTCCGCCCTGAATGCGCTGGCGGACGCCGCCCAGACCCGCTTGCGGCAGACCGTCCAGGCGCAGGGCCGGCGCAATGCGCAGGAGATGGGGCGCCCGGTGGCCATGACCACCACCCTGGTCATCTCCATGCTGATCATCGCGCCGGCGGTGGCCGCCATCCTGGAGGGGATCGGCTAGGCGCGGGGTGTGTCAGGCAACTGTCAGCTTCATTTGGGCGTATCCAGCGCAAGATGGGAGTGCGTCAAATCATCACAGGAGACCGAACATGAAGACAACGTTCCAAGTTTTGAAGGCCTGGGGCAACCAGGTTGCGACCGCCTACCGGCAGCCGCGGTTGGCGCTCGTCGCCCTGCAGCGCGGGGATGCCGAGGGCAGCTCGTCGATCATCCGCACGGCCGCGGCCGTCGGCCTGGCGTTGCTGGTCCTGACCGTCATCGTCGCGGCCCTGGTCAGCATCGTGAACAACACGGGCAGCCGGATCAGCGGCGCGACTTTTCCGTAGTCGCGGGCGGTCGGGCATGAGATCGCCGGCGCGACCAAGGCGGGCGGTCGTAACAGGATGTGTGATGTGAGTGCGATGAAAGCACAGGGTGCCCCACGTCCCAAGCCCGGTGGCTGGCGTGCATCGCGTCGTCGGCTGGAGGGCGGGAGTGCCGAAGGCTCGGCGCTCGCAGATGCCCTCTACACGCCGGTGCTGTTCTTCCTGCTCCTGATCGGGCTTGCCTTCGCGTTGGTCGGCGTGTGGCGCATCGGGGCGACGATGTCGGCCGAAGCCGGAGCGTTGGTCGATGCGCGCGCGCCCGGCGGGGGCGGTGCAGACACCGCACGCGCCGCCCAGCAGGAGGCCCTGAGCACCTGGGCCGACGCCGCAGGCGGCCAGACCTCGCTGTCCGTCGGGCCGGGCGGCCGGGCTGAAAAGGTGGGCTTTCAGGCATCGGTCACGCTGCGGGTCGGGATCTTTGGCAACTGGACCTTTTCCCTGCCGGGCCAGGGCCAAAGCCGCCGCGAGCGTTTCTACGTTGGGCCCGCCGTCTGCGATGACGTGACAGGCGAATGCCATGAATGAGCGCCTGCGGGCCTGGCGGCGGTGTCTCGAACGCGGTGAGGCCGAGACAGCCGAATTCACCATCGCCATCGTGCCGATGGTGCTATTGATTTCGCTCATCGCCGCGGCAGCCATCATCCGACCCGCCCAACTGCCCGCCCTGTTCGCCGCACAGGCCTGCGCACGCGCGGCCAGCGTCAGCCTGGATTCGAGCATCGGGGTGCGTCAGGGCATTCAGGCGGCGGCAGATTCGCTCACCGGCAACAATCTGGCGACGGCGCAGGCCTCGATTCGGGTGTGGTCGGCGGGCCCCTGGGAGCGCGGCGCTTCCGTGACCTGCGCGATCGCATATCACGTCGACGTTTCCGGATTGCCGCTGGTGGGCGGGGCCTTTGGCGTGATCGACATCGCCGCGCAGTCGAGCGCGCGCATCGAGCCCTCCAAGGCCCGCTGGGAGACCCATGCGCCGTAGCGCGATCAGACGCCTGGAAGGGGGCGCGGGCATCACGGCCCAGACCGTGATCTATGTTTTTACGTTGTTCATTGCCTTCGCGCTGGTGTATGACCTCGGCAACGTGGCGTTGGTGTCGCAAATCGCCAATACCGCAGCGCGAACGGCCGCGCTCGATGCCGCAAAGGAGCTGGCCCGGGACAGCTTTGAGGGCACGCAGCGCGTCAAACTCGATGAGGATGCTGCGGGCCGCGCCGCCAACACGGTCGCGGGGCTGGTGCCGGCGCCGGTCCAGGACCTGTCCATCTCGGTGAACGGGGGCGGACGCGATGCGCTGATCCAGGTCTCCTTCCGCGTCCGCGCGGCGACGCCGATCCTGCGCGCAACCTTTGGCCTGCAAGGCATCGAAGTACCGGCCCACGCGGCGGCGACCCTGGCGGCGGGCAGCGAAGGGCTCTATCGCTAGATGCAGTTGTCCAGCGGCTTGCTTCTCCGGCTTGCTGATCCTTCCGACCGCTGGCGGCTTGCCCTGGTCGAGGCGCGCAGCTTTGGGTGGGACCGCCTGCTGATGGGTTACTGGTCACGGTTGGACGGGCGCAAGGTCCGTGGCTGGGTGGCCGGCGCGGGCGGCAGCATCGTCGGCTATGTCCTGGTCGAGCAGCGCGCGTGGCAGGGTCGGTCCAGGCCGTATGTGCCGGGCCTCGGGGTGCTGCCCGCGTGGCGACGCCGCGGTTGCGGAGGCGTGCTGATGCGGCAGGCGCTTGGTGTTCACCGGGCGCTCTGGTTGCACGTGCGGGCCGGCAACTACCCGGCGCGCAATCTGTATGCGCGGCTGGGCATGTGCGAGACGGCGCGCATCTCCGGTTTTTACGCCAATGGCGAAGATGCGATCGTGGTGGAGGCCGCCTAATCTCCGGACTGTTGTGCGTTGTGCGACGATGGGCCCCGCAGGTCGTAGCTGAACATCGCGATGTCCGGCGGCCCTTCCTCGCCGCCCAGGCTGGCATACAGGCGCATCGCAGCCGGGTTTGATCGCTCGGTCAGCACCCATGCCTCGCCGCAGCCGAGAACGCGCGCGTGATCGAGGGTGGCCGCCAACATGCGGCTGGCGATGCCTTCCCGCCGCGCCGCGGCACTGACGCCGACCTCGTTGATCCAGCACTCGGACGCCGGCTTGTCCGGGTGAACGTAGATCACGGACGAGATGAAGCCCACGATGGCCTCGCCGCGCAGCGCGATCACCAGCATGTGATTGGGGTCGGACAGGAAGCGGCGTGTGGCGGCGAGGTCGAGAGGATCATCGAAGGGCTCGCCCGCGACGTGCGCCAGCAGGTCGAGGTCGGCCAGGCCCGCGAGACGCACAACGGTTTTCATAATCTCCTTTGCGCTACGCCTGCACGGCAAAGAAGGAACGCGACCGCCACCACGGCGGATCGAGCGCGACGATTTGAGCGTGGATGGGGCAGTCCGGGTCATGCGCGCCCGGGAGATACCCGGACGACATCAGGAATTCCTTGCAGATCTCGGTGCCGACGAAGCGGAAGGTACGCTTGAACACAGCCACCCACGCCGGCAGCTGGAGGGGATGATGCTGGTCGAGCCATGCGCCAAAGGAGCCGTGCGTCGCCCGAAGTGCCTGGATGCGGCGGGCGTTCTCGATCGCGGCGTCGATCTTGAGGCGGTTGCGGATGATCCCCGCGTCGAGCAGCAGGCGCTGCCGCTCGGCTTCGCCATAGCCCGCAACGACGTCGACCCGGAAGCCGTCGTAGGCCTGATGAAAGCGCTCCGCCTTGCGCAGGATGGTCTCCCACGACAACCCCGCTTGATTGATCTCGAGGATCAGGCGCTCAAACAAGCCATCGTCATCGCGGATCGGGAAGCCATAGGCATGGTCGTGATAGCGGCGGTGGACGTTGTCGGGCGGCAGGGACTGAACGAACGCGCAATAGGACATTCCGCAATCGTAAACGATGCGGGCGAAGAGCGTGATTGAGCGTTAGGCCGCCGACGGGGTCTGATTGAGCACGAAGCGCTCGATGGCGACCGCGGCGCCGTCCTCGTCGATCGAGGGGGCCACCCACCGCGCGCTGTGCTTGACCAGGTCCGGGCCCTGACCCATCGCGACGCCGAGGCCCGCCCACAGCAGCATGGTGACGTCATTCTCCTGGTCGCCGATGGCCATCACGGCCTCGCGTGGGATGCCGAGCCGGGCCGCCAGCCGCGCCAGGCCGGCGCCCTTGTGCGCGCCCAACGGATTGACTTCCGCAAACATGGCATGCGACTGCACGACGATGGCGCGATCACCGACAAACTCGCGCAGCGCGCGGATGGCACCGGGCGTGTGCTCGGCCTCCATGGCGAAGATCAGCTTGTCCGCGTGTGTGCCAGTCACGATTTCACGCAGGCTGGGCACCAGCCTGGGCGCGGCATCGCTGAGCAGCCGGGCGTAGAAGGCATCCTCGAAAATCTTGCGTTGGATGTAAGTCTGCCCGCTGTGATACAGGATGGTGTGCCAGTGCGGATGCCGCTCCCCGAAGTCGATGACCTCGCAGGCCAACGCATCATCCATGCTCAGTGAGAACAGCGTGCGATCGGTCTTGAAGTCGTGCAGCTCGCCGCCCTGGCTGCAGATGACGGGCGCGTTCACGCCGAGCTCGTGCGCATATTTGCGGGCCGTCGAAACATTGCGCCCTGTGGCAATCGTGACGGCGATGCCCTGCGCGGCGGCGGCCCGGATGGCCGCGCGCACCCGCGGCGAGGCGACCTGATCGTGGCCGAGGACGGTGCCGTCGAGGTCGAAGGCGATCAGGCGAATCGGTGTGGCGGGAAGCGGGGAAGGGGAATCGTTCATGGTCTGGGATGGCCGGTCATCTTACTCCGGGCGGTTGAAGCGCACGCCGATGACCCGGTCGAGGCCGGCCAGATCCTTGTGGATGGTGGCGGTGGCCTCGGGGAAGGCCCGCGCAGCGAGCGCCTGCGTGGCCGGCCCCTGACTCGCCCCGACCTCCAGGAAGAGCGCGCGCAGCGCCGCACGCCGGGCCGGTGCGCGCAACTGATCGAGCAATCGGCGCACGAGATCGAGGCCATCCAGGCCGCCATCGAGGGCCACGCGCGGCTCGTGGGCCTGAATCTCGGGCGGCAGTCCCTCGATCTCCTCCCGCGTGACATACGGCAGGTTGGCGACGATGACCGGCGCCAGGTCGTCCACGGATGAAAGAAGATCGCTGTGCACAAAACGAATCGGCGCGTTCAGCCGCGCGGCGTTCTCGGCGGCCAGCGCAAGGGCGTCGTGCGAGATGTCGCAGGCGATGACGTTCGCCCGGGGGGCCTCCAGCGCGAGCGCGATGGCGGCCGCGCCGCTGCCGGTGCCGACATCGATGACTGGCGCACCGGTGGGTTCATCAGCCAGCGCCGCCAGTGCCAGGTCGACCAGCAATTCGGTTTCGGGCCGTGGGATGAGCGCGCGCGGGTCGATCTTGAGCGTGAAATTCCGGAAGGCGCGTTCCCCGAGGATGTAGGCCAGCGGCTCATGCGCGATGGCACGCGCGAGCAGCCCATCAAAGGCGACCAGCGTCGCGGCGTCTAGAACGTGCTCGCCGTGCGCCACGAGCCATTCACGCGGTTGTCCCGCCGCCACGCTCAGCAGCCGACGCGCCGTCGCGGCCGGGGCATCCACCCGCGCCGCATCGAGCCGGGCGATGGCTGCGCGGAGGGTGGCATCCACACGTTGGGTCATGGCGTGGCCGCGCAGGTGCGGAGGTTACAGCCCACTGGCCTGCAGCTTGCGCGCCTGCTCGTCGGCGGTGAGGGCGTCGATGAACTCGTCCAGATCGCCATTCATGATCATGTCCAGGCGATACAGGCTCATCTCGATGCGATGGTCGGTGACGCGGCTCTGGGGAAAGTTGTAGGTGCGGATCTTCTCGCTGCGGTCGCCCGTGCCGATCTGATCGCGTTTCTGCTGGCTGAGCTCGGCGGCCTGCTTCTGCAGCTGCTGGTCATACAGGCGCGCGCGCAGGATGCTCATGGCGCGCAGGCGGTTCTGGGTCTGGCTGCGCTCATCCTGGCACTGCACGACCAGGCCACTGGGTTTGTGCGTGATGCGGATCGCGGATTCGTTCTTCTGCACGTTCTGGCCGCCGGCGCCACGGGAGCGATAGGTCTCGATGATCAACTCGTTTTCCGGGATGCTGATCTCGACATCCTGCGCCTCGGGAAGCACGGCGACAGTGACGGTGCTGGTGTGGATGCGTCCGTTGGACTCGGTCGCGGGGATGCGCTGCACGCGATGCACGCCGCTCTCGAACTTCAGCCGCGAGAAGGCGCCCTTCCCGTTGATCCCGAAGACCACTTCTTTGTAGCCGCCGATGCCGGTCTCGCTTTCGTCGAGCAGTTCGGTCTTGAAATGGTGCTCGTCGGCGTAGCGCTGATACATGCGGAAGAGCTCGGCGGCGAAGAGGCCGGCCTCATCACCGCCCGCCCCGGCGCGGATTTCGACGATGACGCTGCGCTCATCGCGCGGATCCTTTGGCAGGAGCAGCTCGCGAGCCTTCTGGGTGAGGGCGTCGATGCGCTCCTGGAGTGGTTTGATCTCCGCCTGGGCCATCTCGACGAGCTCCGGGTCGTCGCCGCTGGCCAGCACGTTGGCATCCGCCCACTCCTCGCGCGCCTTCTTGAGCGCCTGCCAGGTCTCGACGACGGGCACGAGCTCGCTGCGCTCCTTGGCCGCCTCGGCGTAGCGCGCGTAGTCGGCAACGGTCCCCGGATCGGCCATGAGGGTGGTCAGGGCGTTGAAGCGCGTTTCGAGGGCGGAAAGACGGTCATCCATAAAAGCGGGAAAAGATTATACCGACCGGATGCGCGACAATATCGCCCCATGAGCGCTCCGCAACTGGTGGTCCTGGCGGGCGGGTTGGGCACGCGCCTGCGCGGCGTGGTCGACGACGTCCCCAAGCCCATGGCCCCCGTCAATGGCCGGCCCTTTCTCGAGCACGTCCTGCGCGCCCTGGCCCGGCAGGGGTTCGAACGCGTGCTGCTGTGTGTGGGATATCGGGCGGCGCAAATCGAGCAGCACTTTGGCGATGGAAGCCGCCTCGGTCTGTCGATTCGATATGCCCATGAGCCCGCCGATGCCCTGCTGGGCACGGCCGGCGCGCTTCGCCAGGCGGGCGCGCAGCTCGAGGATCGCTTTGTCGTGATCAATGGCGACACCTACCTGGACGCTGATCTGGCCCCGTTGCTCGCGGCCCCGCTCTCGCCCGCTGGCGCCACGCTCGGGCTGGTGTCCGTGCCGGATGTGGACCGCTACGGCACCGTCGCGCTGGATGCGCGGGGGCGCATTGTCCGTTTTGCGGAAAAGGGTCAGCGCGGCCCGGGCCTTATCAATGCCGGGGTGTATGTGATGGACCGGCGCGCGCTGGAGGCACTGGAGGACGGTGCGCCGCGTTCGCTTGAACGCGACCTCTTTCCCGCGTTGGTGACGCGGGGGTTGCTGGGGGGCCACGTTCTGGAGGGTGAGATGACGGATATCGGCACGCCGGAGAGCTATGCGCGCTTTCAACTGCGCGACCTCGTCGACGTTTCGTTGAGCGAAAGTGCGCGGGTGCTGGCGGAGACCGCGCGAGTGTGCGGGCGCGCCATCACCGACGCGGCCGCGCTGCTGGTGGCTGCGTATCGAGCGGGTGGACAAAGTTTGTGGTGCGGCAATGGTGGGAGCGCGTCCGATGCGCAGCATCTGGTCTGTGAGCTGGTCAGCAAGCTCAACCATGAGCGCCGCGCCCTGCCCGCGCTTGCCCTCGGAACGAATCTCTCCATCGTGACGGCGATTGGCAATGACTACGCCTTTGATCAGGTCTTTGCCCGCCAGGTGGACGCGCATGCCCGCCCCGGCGATGTGCTGGTCGCGATCAGCACGAGCGGGGCCAGCGCCAGTGTGCTGGAGGCTGCGCGGCGCGCGCACGCGCGCGGGGCACGGGTGATCGGGCTGACGGGCCGGGACGGAGGTGCGCTTGCGGCGTTGTGCGATGTCGCGGTCATCGTGCCCTCCAACAGCACACAGCACATCCAGGAGGCCCATATCGCCATCGGGCACGTGCTGTGCGACGCGATCGAACGCGCGGCGATGGGGGACGCGGCGTGAGGGTCTTCTTTGACGCGCGGGTGATCCAGGACCACTTCCCCGGGATCGGGCGGTATGCCTGGAACCTGCTGGCCGCGATGCCGCAATGGCTGGCCGCGGATGATCATCTGACCATCGCCCATGATCCGGCCGCCCAAAACACGCGCTACGATGTTGCGGCGCTTGCCCCGGCGGGCGATCCGCGCGTGCGAATCGTGGAGTCGCGCACCCCCGTCTTCAGCCTGCGCAACGCCATCCAGGGCGGGCCGCGTGGTGCACTCTCGCACTACCCGTATTACGCGCGGCCGTATGTAGGCGCGCGGCCCACCGTCACGACGCTCTACGACGCCATCCCCTTCCTGTATCCCGGCCTTGTACCAAGCGCGCGGACGCGCATGCTGATCAGCGTGCTGACGGCGTTGGCCGCGCAGCGCGGGGATGCCTTCTTCGCCATCTCACAGGCGACGGCCGATGACCTGACGCGGCGTTTTCCCGCGCTGCGTGGCAAGGTCACGGTGACCCCCCTTGCCGCCGACGCCTCCTTCTCTGTTTCGGCTGCGCAATCCCGCGCGGCGGCGGCCCGCGCGCGCTATCACCTGCCGGAGCGTTTTGCGTTGTATCTCGCCAGTAACAAGCCGCACAAAAACCTGGTCCGGCTGGTCGAGGCGTGGGCGGAGGTCGTCGCGGCCGGGGAGACCACGCCGCTGATCATCGCCGGCCATCAGGATGCGCGCTTTCAGCACGCGCCAGATCGCGCCCGCGCGCTGGACATCCAGGGTGCGGTGCGCTTCATCGGCGATGTGTCCGCCGACATCATGCCGGGGTTGTATGGGGCCTGCGCGTTGTTCGTCTACCCCTCGCTGTACGAGGGCTTTGGCCTCACCCCGCTCGAAGCGATGGCGTGTGGCGCGCCCGTGGCCTGTTCGAATACCTCCTCACTGCCGGAGGTCGTCGGCGACGCTGCGCTGCGCTTTGACCCGCTCGATCCGGCGGAGATTGCGCAGGCCAGCCTGAGCATCCTCCGGGATCCCGCGCTGGCGGCGGATCTCTCCCGCCGCGGGGTTGAACGCGCCCGAACCTTCACCTGGTCGGACTGCGCGCGCAAAACGGTGGAAATCTATCGCGGTCTGTGGCGCTGAGCGCGCTGTTCACGGGCTGGTCGGCGTGCGCGTCACGATGACGGTGCCATCGGCCATTTCGGGCGACTGGAACGGATACGCTGCGTGCGCGCGGTTGAAGGCTGCGTCGCTCAACCAGGTGATGCTCTCGGTGCCGTCCAGCGTCACCGTGGAAAACCCCCAGCGCGGATCGCCGCCATTGGGGTCATAGGCCCGCAGCAGCAGCGCCCGCGCCTTGGGCTGGGGGATGGGCGCCACCGTGCGCACACCCTCTTGAACCTCGGCGGGGACGGCCTCGGCCTCGGGATCCCTGTTCCAGGTCAGGGTGACGATGACCGCGGTATCGCCGCGCGAGAGCAGTGGAATCAGGTCGAAGTGCGACAGCCGCCTGGTCGCCTCGGCATGCAGGGGCAGGTTGTTGCGACCCGCGAAGTCGTTGATCATCGCGGCCTGGGCATCCGGCGGTGTGACCATCATCAAGCGCAGTGACTTCTCGACGAAGTGTGGGTCCATCGATGTGCGCCAGCCGATCTCGAGGGTCATGGGATCGGTGATCGACGCGCCCATCAGTTGATCGATCGCCGTCGCGAGGGCGAGGTTGTTCTGCAGGGCCTGTCCGATTGGGACCGTCGGCAGGTCCGTGATGCGCGACATCGCGCCCGGCGTCGCGGCAGAAGCCTCACCGACGGGTTCGGCACCCAGAACCTGTGCGGCGTTGTTCTCGGCCTGCAGGATGCGGGTGCGGATTTGTTGCGTGGCGCGTGAGGCGCTCTCCAGCGCATCCCCCAGCCGTTGCAGGGCGGGCAGGATGAAGGCGTCCATCTCCAGATAGAACTGCCTGGCCCCGTGGCCGGTCCAGTCCCCGGAGCGCAGGACATCCATCTCGCGCAAGAGCCCCGCACGCTCGGCCCGGATGGCCCCGGCGTCCACGCCAAAGCGGCGCGCGATGAGATCCAGGCTGATGTAGTCGGCGCGGACGACGCGCGCACCCGGCGGCAAAACGTTCATGTCCCTACCATAGGGCCGAGGCGCGCGAATGCACCTGACGCTTGTCTGACGCTGCGCGGTATCCTTGGCCCATGCGTCTGCTGCAGGTTTACAAGGACTACTGGCCCGTCGTCGGGGGAATGGAAAACCACATCCGCCTGATCTGTCGCGGGCTGCGCGAGCGCCACCCCGATATCGTGCCGACCGTGCTGGTGACAAACCCCGGGTCGCGCACGACGGAGGAGGAGATCGACGGCGTGCGCGTGGTCAAGGCGGGACGGCTGGCCACGGTCTCCTCGGCGCCGATCAGCCTGTCACTCTTCGCATGGATGCGCAAGCTCGATGCCGATGTCGTGCACCTGCACTTTCCGTATCCCATTGGCGAGATGGCCTATCTGTTTGCCGGGCGCGGCCGGCCGATGGTGATGACCTATCACAGCGACATCGTCCGGCAGAAGACGTTGATGCGCTTCTACAAGCCGTTCTGGCACGCGGTGCTGCGCCGGGCGCGCCTGATCTGCGTGTCGAATCCCAACTACATCCAGACCTCGGACTACCTGCGACCCCATGCGGCGAAGTGTCGCGTGATCGCGCACGGCGCAGACCTGCGCCAGTTCGCGCCAACGCCCGAGATCACGGCCCGCGCCGAGGCCATTCGGCAGGAGATCGGCACCCCGATCGTGCTCTTCGCCGGGCTATTGCGCTACTACAAGGGTGTGCAGTATCTGATCGAGGCCATGGCCGACGTGCCCAACGCAACGTTGTTGGTTGCCGGCGCGGGCCCGATGGGCGATGAATGGCGCGCGCTCGCCGCGCAGCGTGGCCTCGAAGGGCGGGTGCGGTTTCTGGGGCGGGTGAGTGATGCCGAGCTGCGCGCGCTCTTTCATGCCTGTGATGTCTTCTGCCTGCCGTCGATCCACCGCAGCGAGAGCTGGGGGGCGGTGCAGGTGGAGGCCTTGGCGTGCGGGAAGCCGGTGGTGTCGACGGAGCTGGGGACGGGGACGAGCTGGGTCAATCAGCACGAACAGACGGGCCTCGTGGTGCCACCCATGGATGCGTCGGCGTTGTCCGTTGCGCTTACCCGGCTGCTGGGCGACGCGGCGTTGCGCGCGCGCTTTGGCGAGGCCGCCCGGGCGAGGGCGTGGGCGGAGCTCGATGCCGACGTGATGGTCGACCGTTATGCGGCTGTCTACCGCGAGATCGCCACGGCCTAGCCCGCGCCACCGTCGAGGCCGACCACCCGTTCGATCCAGCCCTCGTCGGCGCGCCACTTGTCGCGCACCTTGACCCACAGCTCAAGGAAGACGCTCGCCCCGGTCTCCGCCGCGATGGCCTTGCGGGCCCCGGCGCCGATCTTCTTGAGCATGGCCCCGCCCTTGCCGATCAGAATGCCTTTCTGCGAGGCGCGCTCGATGAAGATCGTCGCCGCGATGTAGAGCCCGCCCGTCCGGCGTGGCTCCCACTCCTCGATGGCAACCGCGACGGCGTGGGGGACTTCCTCCTCCAGATTGAGCAGCGCCTGCTCGCGGATGAACTCGGCCGCCATGATGCGCTCGGTCTGATCGGTCGCCATCTCGGCCGGGTAATAGGCCGGCCCTTCCGGCAACGCGGCCAGCACCATCTCGAGCAACTTCTCCAGGTTGTCACCGCGCGTGCCGCTGGTCAGCATCGAACGCTCTGAACCGAGCAGGGCGTGGAAGGCGGCGACGTTGGCCACCAGCTCGCGCGGGTCGATCTTGTCAGCTTTGTTGAGCGCCAGAAACTTGGGCTGCGGGGCATCCGCCACGCGCGCGAAGACGTGCTCGTCGGCGGCGGCCGGTGGCGCGCTCGCATCGACGACGATCAGCAGCGCATCGCAATCCCCCAGCGCGGCGTCGGCCTCGCGCATCATGTAGCGGTTGAGGGCCTCGCGGGGTTGGTGAATCCCCGGCGTATCCATGAACAGCGCCTGCACATCCGGGCGGGTCAACACCCCCAGCACGCGTCGGCGCGTGGTCTGTGGCTTGGGCGAGACGATCGCCACCTTGCGGCCCACCAGCGCGTTGACCAAGGTGCTCTTTCCGACGTTGGGCTTCCCGATGACGGCGATGTAGCCGGAGCGATGCGGTTGTGTCTCTGCGCTGGAGTCAGTCATGGGTGTCGGCATCAGGCCAGCTGGCGGGCGGCCTTCTCGAACGCTTCAATGATCTTGTAGTACCCCGTGCAGCGGCAGAGGTTGCCGCTGATGCCTTCCTTGATCACGTCCTTGCTCACCTCGACGCGCTCGTTCAACAGGGCGGCCCCGGTGACGATGAGGCCCGGGGTGCAGTAACCGCATTGCGCCGCGCCGGCGTCGATGAAGGCGCGCTGCAACGGGTGCAGGCCGTCGGCGGTTGGCTCCGCGAGGGCGGCGACGCCTTCGATGGTGACGATGTCGGCGCCGCGCGCGCGCTCGACCGGGACGAGGCAGCTGTTGACGACGCGGCCATCCAGCAGCACCGCGCAGGCGCCGCACTCGCCCTCGCCGCAACCCTCCTTGGTGCCGGTCAGTCCAACGTCCTCCCGCAAGGCGCGCAACAGACTCTTGCCGCTGACGCCGGCCAAGTCGACGGGGTTGTGGTTGATGCGCGTGCTGTCCGAGGCGTTGCTCGTCCCTGCCGTCCAGAGCAAGGCGGGATCGTCGTCGACCTCGGGTGATCGCAGGGCAGCGCGCTCGCGGATGGCCCGCAGGGCGCGCACCACCATGACGCCGGTCATGTCGCGGCGGTAATCGGCCGTGGCGCGCACGTCGGTGATGGGGGTGGCCGTCGCGCGGCACAGCTCAGCGGCCGCGGCGAGGTGGGCGTCGTCCAGCGGGTGGCCCACCAGCGCGGCCTCGGCTGCCGGCACCCGCACGATGGTCGGGGTGACGGCGCCCAGCGCAATGCGCGCCGAGAGCACGCGCCCATGGTCGTCCAGGCGCACGGTGGCTGCCGCGCTGACCACGGAGATGGCCTGCGCGGCGCGCAAGCCCAGCTTGACAAACGCTCCGTATTCACCCGCGCCCTTGCCCGCGGCACCCTGCAGGGGCCGGAAGTCGATGCCCGTCACCATCTCATCCGGGCGGAGCACGGTCTTGCGCACGCCGAGGTAGAAGTCGCGCAGGGCCAGGGTGCGCGTGCCGGAGGCCGAGCGCAGCGTGACGTTTGCATCCAGCGCGATCAGGGCGGGGATGGTGTCATTGGCCGGCGAGGCCGTGACCAGGTTGCCTGCGACGGTGGCGCGGTTGCGAATCTGGGGTGCGCCGATGTGGCGACAGGCCTGCACCAGGGGAGCCGCGCAATCCCGCAGCCGGCGGTCGGCCACGATGTCGGCGTGTGTGACTGTCGCGCCGATTCGAATGCGATCGGGTTCGATGGAAATGGCGTTCAGGCCGGGCACGCGCGAGAGGTCGATCAATCCACAGGGTGGGCGAACGCCGAGCTCGAACTCAATCAGAAGGTCGGTCCCACCGGCGATGAGGCGCACGTTGGGAGCCTGGGCGGCGAGGAGGTTGAGGGCGTCGTCGATGGAGGAGGGTGCAGCATACGAAGTCCACATCGTGGCGAAATTGTACTGCCGGACCACAGCGCCTCGGCACGGCCCCGGACGTCCCGACGATCCCGCCGTTGTCAGTCGTGTGTCAGCCTTCCCGGTGCGTGGTTGCGCGCATTCATCCGTAGAATACCGCCCAGGCATGTTGACCGAACTCAGGGTCCGCGACTTCGCCATCATCGATGCGCTGAACGTCGAATTCCAACCCGGCCTCAACGCCATCACCGGTGAGACCGGTGCCGGCAAGAGCATCCTGCTGGATGCAATCAGCCTGTTGCTCGGCGACCGCGCCGACGCGGGGCTGGTCCGCGCCGGTTGTGAGCGCGCGCAGATTGAAGGGGTATTTGCGTTGGACGAACAGCGCAGCCCGCAGGTCGATCATGTGCTGACCGAGCACGGCCTGGAGAATGAGGACCCGCGCCAGATCATCCTCGCCCGTGAGGTGCGCTCCGCCGGGCGGGCCATCTGCCGCGTCAACGGCCGGGCCGTGGGGCAGGCGGTGTTGCGCCAGCTGGGTGAGCTGCTGATCGACGCGCATGGGCAGAGCGAGCATCTCTCGCTGCTGCGCCCGCGCGAGCACATCAATCTGCTTGACACCTACGCCGGCACCTGGCCGCAGCGTCGTGAGGTCGCCACGCTGGTGGCTTCCCTGCGTGAGACACGGCGCGAGATCGACACCCTCGTGTCCGAGACGCGCGAGCGCGCCCGCCGCGTCGACATGCTCAAGTTTCAGCTCGAAGAGATTCGCGCTGCGCGCCTTAAGCCCAACGAAGAGGAGGCGCTCAGCGCCGAGCATCTCCGCCTCGCCAACGCCGAGACCCTGTCCGAGCATGCCGAGGCCGCCCACGCCGCGCTGTACGAAAGCGCGCCCGATTCGCCCGCAGCGCTGGACCAGATCGCCAAGGCCAGCCGGGCGCTGGGCGCGCTGGCCCGCTACGACAAGCAGTTTGAGGAATACGCCCGCCAGCTGGCGGATGCCACCGCAGTGATCGACGATGTCGCGCGCTCGGTGCGTGCCTATCGCGAAGCCATCGAGTTCAGCCCGCAGCGTCTGCGTACCGTCGAGGCGCGGCTCGAAGCGCTCAAGAAGCTCAAGCGCAAGTACGGCGAGTCCATCCCGGCGGTCATGGCCTATGCCGATGAGGCGGAGGCCGAGCTCGCGCGCATCGAGAACAGCGATGCCGCGCTCGAGGCCTTGCGCGCGCGGGAGAAGGCGCTGGCGGCCGAGGTTGCCCGCGCGGCCATCGCGTTGTCGCGCAAGCGACAGGAGGCGGCCGAGCGCCTCGGCCGCGAGGTCGAGGTCGAGTTGGTTGACCTGCGCATGGGTGATGCCCGTTTTGCGGTTGGATTCGATTTTGAGAGTGGCGAGGACGGGTTGATCCTCCCGGCCGCTGAGCTGAAGCGTCTTACTGGCCTGCGTGGTGCGCCCGTCGCGAATCCGGTGCGCGTCGATGTCAGCGGGCTCGATCGGGTCAGCTTTCTGATTGCGCCGAACCCCGGCGAAGGCTTCAAGCCCCTCGTCAAGGTGGCCTCCGGCGGTGAAACCGCGCGCCTGATGCTGGCGATTCAGACGGTGTTGTCGCGCTCGGCCAGCACACCCACCCTGATCTTTGATGAAATCGATCAGGGCATTGGCGGGCGCGTGGGCGCCGTGGTTGGGCAGAAGCTGTGGAAGCTGGCGCGCGGGCATCAGGTGTTGTGCGTCACCCACCTGCCGCAGTTGGCGGCCTATGCCGCTGTGCACCTGCGCGTCGAGAAGGTTGCGCGCGATCAGCGCACCACAACCAGCATCCGCGCCCTCGGCCGCAAGGAGCGTGTGGAAGAGCTGGCCCAGATGCTGGGCACGAGCGGCCGCACCGGCACGCAGGGTGCCGAGCAGCTTCTGCGCGAAGCCGACGAACACCGCCGCACCGCCGCCTGACGCGCGGCCGCGTCGCACAACGCACAAAACGATTCGGCGTCAGCGATCTGTCAGGTGCAATTTGCGCCTTCCGCCGTAGGGTGGGGTGTATGAATCAGAGCCCCTCCGCCCGGGCCGTCCTTCGGCTCATCCTGTCCGCTGCGCTCGTGCTTGCGGCCACCGCCAGTTTGCAGGGCCGCGTTGCCGGTGTCGCGGAGCCTGCCATCGTGATCAGCGCCCTGCATGCCGTTGGCCGCGATGGCGTCAACGACGAGGCCTTTCAGATCACCAATGTGTCCGGCTATCCGGTCGCGTTTGACCCGGCCTGGTCGATGCTCGATTCGTCGGGGCATCGTCGCGCCTTCCCGGCCGGGTTCAACCTGGGTGCCGGACAGAGCGCCTGGGTGGCGCGCAATGCCGCGGCGTTTTCCCTGCAATTTGGCGCGCAGCCCGCACTGACCTTTGGACAGATGGCGGGTGGTGATCTTGCGTTTGCCAATCACGGCGGCTCGCTGCAGCTGCTCCAGGTCATTTCGAGCACGGCGGATACGGCCAACGGGGATGGCGGCATCTGGCCGGCCGGGACCGGCTCACCGGGCTATCGAAGCATGGAACGCATCGATCCGATGGGACCGGATGCGCCAGCCAACTGGACGACGACGTGGATCACGCAGGCCGTCGCGCTGGACGGCTACGGCAACCCGATCAATGGCACGCCGGGGGTGACCAACACCTGGCTCGCCGCGCATCAGGTGACCCCTGCGACAGGAACGGGGCGCACCGTGGTGATCAATGAGGTGGCCTGGGGCGGCACGCAGGCGGGCAGCACGCACGAGTGGATCGAGCTCTACAACAACACGGCGACTGCTGTCTCCATCACAGGCTGGCAGCTGCGCATCGATGCTGCGAGCGTTGTGCTGACCGGCAGCCTGCCCGCGCATGGTTTCTTCCTCCTGCAACGCAACAGCGCCACGTTTTCCGAGGGTGCCCAGCCGCAGCAGACCGCCTCGTTCTCCCTTCCAAACACCGGCGCCGTCCTGCGCCTGGTCGATGAGCGCACCCGCGTCGTCGATGCGCTCGTCTACGGCGATGGTACGCCGGTCGCCGGCTGGGTGGGCAAGCCCCTGCAGCCCTACACCGTGACCGGCAGCATCGTTGCCGATGGGCAGGTGCTGGCGCGCCGCCTGCTCAGCAATGGCAGCCCCGCGCCGGACAGCGACGGGATCACGGGCTGGCTGAGCGATCCCGCCGACACGATCGACGGGCGGCGGGTGAGCTATCCCGGTTGGGCGCGGGGGCCCCTGGGCGAGCCGGTCGCCGACAGCGGGACGATCACCCTCGCCATCACCCCCGATGGCGGCTACGAGACGCTGGTCGCCGCGCTGGAGGCCGCCACCGAGGGCATCGATATCGAGGTGTATACGTTTGATCAGCCCCGGATCGCGCAGCTGCTCGCGGACAAGGTGCGCAATGGCGTGCGCGTGCGCGTGCTGCTGGAGGGGGCACCCGCCGGCGGTGTCACGGACGCGGAACGCTGGGCGTGCATGACCGTCAGCACGATCAGCGCCAGCAGCGGGTGCTGGTTTATGCGCAGCGATCCCGCCGCCAACATCGTGGCGCGCTACAAGTCGCTGCATGCCAAGTTCATCCTGATCGACGACGACCAGCTCATGGTCGGATCCGAAAACCTCGGTGTGAATGCCTTCCCGGACGACGACAAGCAAGACGGCACGCTGGGCCACCGCGGCGTCTTTGCCATCGTCGATGCCCCGGCCCTCGTCGCCCGCGCGCGGCAGGTGTTTGACTCCGACTTCCACTGGCAGCTGACCGACATCTGTCGCTTCGGCGATGCCGATTGCCCGATGGGGCAGGCTCCTCTGAACTACACGCCGATCAGCCAGACCGGCGGGGTGAGCTACACCGTGCGCTACAGCGGGGCCCTGATTCTCCCGACCGCCGTGCAGGTGGAGCTGAACACCTCGCCGGAAAACACGCTCCGCCGCGGCGGCGGTTTCATGGGGCTGATCCAGGCCGCGGGCGCGGGGGATGAGCTCGTGTTGGAGCAACTCGATGAGCCGCGCTTCTGGGGGCCGGCCACGTCTTCACCAACGACTGATCCCAACCCTCGTCTGGAGGGGCTGATTGCCGCCGCGCGACGCGGTGCGCGCGTGCGCATTCTGCTCGATCGCTTCTACGATGACGTCAAGGACCCACGCGGCAATGAACAGACCGCCAGCGCGCTGAACGCCCTGGCCTTGAATGAGGGGCTCGACCTGCTCGCCGTGACGGGCAACCCGACCGGGCACGGCATCCACAACAAGATGCTGCTTGCCCGCATCGCCGGCCACAAGCTCGTCCACTTTGGATCGTGGAATGGCAGTGAGGTCAGCGCCAAGATCAACCGCGAGATGACGGTTCAGTTCGAGTCGGGCGCGGCGTATGACCGCTTGCGCGAGATGTTTGAGACCGATCTGTCCCGCTCGCGCCCGAAGTACTTCCCGATCGTCTACACGAACTGGTCCCCGCCGCGCTACCACCTGCTCATCAGTGAGGTGCTCTACAACCCGGCGGGCGCCGACGAGCTCGGCCGCGAGTGGGTCGAGATCTACAACCCGGGACCGGACCCGGTTCCTCTCGCCGGCTTCAAGATCGGCGATGCCGAGGCACCCGGGCGCAGCTACAACGAGGGCATGTACATCTTCCCCGCCAACGCTGTTATCCAACCCAAGGGCGTGATCGTCGTGGCCGGGGATGCGCTCAAGTTCTTCACCGACTGGGGCCGCAAGCCGGACTTTGAACTGGGGGCGTATGACGCCAGCGTGCCCGATCTGATCGCCTACACCGTCTGGAGCACCGGCACCCTCGCGCTTGGCAATGGCGGCGACCAGGTCGTGCTGCTTAGCCCGTCGGACACGATCATCGATGCCGCGCAATGGCTGACCGATACGCTGGCCGGGGCGGCCCCGTACACCGGCACGCTCGCGGCCGATCACACCCTGCAGCGCTGGCCGCCGTCGCAGGACACCGATGATTGCGTGGCTGACTTTCGCGATCAGGCCGTCCCCAGCCCGGGCACGGTGCCGTGATCGGGGATTGACGCAGGTGAAAAAACAGCGCGTCGAGGGGAGACCCTCGACGCGCCTGTTGGTTGAGCTTTGATGGACTCAGTCGGCGAGCCCGCTCACATCCTCGATCACCACCGCCGCTGCGCCGAACTCGGACGGCAGACGGTGCTGCTCGGGCGCGTTGACGAACTTGGCAACGGCCTCGCGGGTGTTCGCGACCCCGAGGCGGCCAAACAGCAACTCGAACTTCTCGAAGAGCGCGCGGCGCACCTTGGCGCGATCGCCTTCGCTCAGCTGCCAGAGGGCCTTCTTGAACGGGCCGATGGCCTTCTTGCGCGTCTTGTAGAGGAACTGCTCGTCCGTGTCCTTGGCCTTGCGCTCATCGAGCGCGTTCTTGAACAGCCAGGCGTTGACCTCCTTGTTGATCGCCTCGGGGAGGTGATCGAAGAGGATGGTCTGGAAGGCCGTTGCGAGGTGGACCTCGATGGCCTGCGACTCGACGAACTTGCCAAAGGCGCTCTCGGGCAGGGTGCTGGCCCCGTGCTGGACCGCGCCACCCATGTTGTGGTTGCGCGCTTCGACCGACAGGTCGTGCAGGGTCTTGAAGTCGATCGTGACATCGGCGATGGTGCCATCAGGCAGGACGACGCCGCCGTGCGATGTGCCGGTCTGGATGCTGATCTTGCTGATCCCGGGCTTGTGCTTGACCAGCGGCGTGTAGCCGGCCATGAACGCGCGCAGCTCGTGGATGTCGCTGTTCTTCTGGCCGACCTCACCGATCTCGCCGCCGAGCGAGACTGTGACGCCCTTCGGCGTGCGCTCGCGGATGTAATCGCTGAACATCGCGCATAGCTCGTAGTTCAGCCGCTGCTGCTCGGCCAGGTTGGGCTTGCTCAGATCGACCAGCGTCGACGTGTCGATGTCGATGTTGTAGAAGCCGGCCTGCAGCGCGTCGTCCATGAGCTTCTTGAGCGCGGCGATCTCGCCGTCGCGCGTGGCGGCATCGGCATACTTCTTGGCGTTGACCTGGAAGTGATCGCCCTGAATGAAGACCGGACCCCGGAAGCCTTCCTTGATCGCCGCGGCCAGCATGACGCTGACGTATTCCTGCGGCGGCTGGTTGGTGTAGGTCATCTCGCTGCGCGCGATCTCGAAGAGGAAGGCGCCAACGTTGTGCTTGACGATGGCTGCGAAGGCCGCGCGGGCCGAGTCATAGGCCATGGCGCGGATGTTCATCGCGGGCGTGGTGAAGGTGTGCGGCAGCTTGCCCTGACCGCGCGCGATATACAGCTCGTGGATCGAGGCAGGGCGGATGCCCAGCGTCTGGGCGGTCTCCCAGATCAACCAGCGCGCCGTCGCCTTGCTGGCGTCATCGCCGAAGACGGCGAGATAGACCAGCGCGTCGATGCCACGCTCACGTAAAACGGACTCGTCACGGACGACGACGTGGCCGCCCTTCACCTCGAGGGTGTTGCTGGCGGCCGCAAGAAGGGTTTGGAGGGTGTCATTCATGATGAAGATGGGGTTGACCTGAATCGCCGGATTCCGCGCGGCGCGCGGGACAACCAAAACACAGCGTGAAACGCTGAATCGCTTGAATTCGCCATCGTGGGCGCGAACACCGCAACTCTAACACCGCTGACCTTGTGCGCGGCAAAATCAGGCAGCGACCCAAACACGCCTATACTCTCGCGATGCTCTGTGCGCAGCGGTTGTATCTCTTTACCTTTGCCATCCGGCCCCAAAGCAACCTGCCGGTGCCGGGCTTTCTCATCCGGACCCGGGATGCGGATGGCCGCGTGCTGAATGTGCTGGTTGATACCGGCTTCTCGCGCAGCATGATCACCGGGCCGGAGGGCGATCGCGCGGGGTGGCGGGTGACCGAGGACAGCCATGTTGTCGCGCAGCTTGCGCTGGCCGGCCTGGAGCCCGCGCAGATCGACGGGGTGATCTGCACGCACCTCGATCCTGATCATGCGGGTGGTCACGGCGAGTTTCCGCAGGCGGAGTTCATCATCCAGCGCTCACACCTTGCCGTTGCCCGTGAGAGCGGTGCGCCGCGCTTTGGGATGCCTCGCGCAAAGTGGAATGATCCACGTTTGCGCTACCGAGAGGTCGATGGCGACGCCGAGGTGTTCCCCGGTGTGCGCGTCATCGAAAGCAGTGGGCACGTGATCGGGCATCAATCGGTGCTGGTGATGCTGCCGGAGACAGGGGCGTGGCTGCTGGCCGGCGATGCGATCTCGTTCAGCCACCTGGCGGACCCGGAAGGTCGGCCGATGGGCGCGCATGACATGGATGAACCCTCGCTGCGGGCCAGTACGCGCAAGCTGCTCGACATCGCCGCGCGTGAGCGCGCGCACATCATCTTTGGCCATGACCGCGATCAATGGGTCGGCCTGCGCAAAGCGCCCGAGTTCTATGCCTGAACGCGCGCCGGGGTGATCAGGCCGGCAATGCCACGCGCACGCGACGCGTGGACAGGGTGGCGCGAAGCGCGTTCTTGCGGTTGCGGCGCGCCACCGCCATGCCGATGATGTTGCTGATGGCCTGGCCGTAGCTGTATCCCGCTGCGCGGCACGCGCCGGCAAAGCCGCCATCGGCGGTGATGTCGGGGTTGGGATTCACATCCACAACGAAGGGGCGCTCATTGCCCTGCGCGTCCTGCTCGATGCGGAAATCAACGCGGGCGTAGTCGCGGCAACCAAAGGCGCGGTAGGTGCGAATCGCGATGTCTTCGAGTTGCTCGCGCAGCGCGTTGGACACCAACGGGCGCTCGTTGACGGGGGTGGTGTTCCACTCCGCGCTGTTGGGCGTCCACTTGCTGTCCCAGGTCACCATCTGGTGCAGCGGATCCGGGATCAGCGAGAAATCGATTTCGCGCAGGGGAAGGACGCGCGGGCGTCCGTTGCCCCAGATGCCGACGTTGATCTCGCGGCCTGCGATGAAACGCTCGACGACGGCACCCTCATGAAACGCCTGATTGATGTGCGCGATGCGTGCGCGCAGGGCTTCCACCGTGTGCGCCACGGCATCGCGCGTGACGGCGGCCGAGCAATGCTGGCTGACGGGTTTGACGATGGCCGGAAAGTGCGTCCAACTCTGCACCTGGTCGGGCGTGAGGAAATCACGGCCCTCGGGCGTGGGGATGTTCCAGCGCTCGAGCATCCGCTTGACGCGGCCCTTCTCAACGGACAAGCGGAGTGTTGCGGGTGGGTTGCCTGTGTAGGTAAAGCCCAGCGCGTCCAATTCGGCGCAGATGCGCGAGTCACCGGCGACCTCGTTCTCGATGCCTTCCACCCAGTTGAAGACGATCCACTCGTTTGGATCGTAGTGCGCAACCGCCGCCTTCACATCCGAGTGAAACTCGACGGGTTCGGCGACGTGACCCAGCGCGCGCAGTGCATCGAGCATCTCCCGCGTCTGGCGGTCGCCGAGTTCGGCTTCCTCCGCCGTGCGGTTCAAATAATAGTTGTAGAGCACAATCACGCGCGCTTTGTCGTTAGCCATGCAAGTCTCCCTGAAGATGGCGCGCATTGTCCAGCCAACCTGCGATTGCGTCAATGGTTTTGAACCTTAAATGACCTTAAATATTCGTATAGGCGTCTATCGGCTGCCCTCGGCATCATCGATGATCTGACGGATCGTCACCGCATCGAGGTCCTTCTTGTCCAGAAAGGCCACGGCCCCCGCACTCAAGGCCAGGCGGCGGAATTCGCGATCAGGGTATGCGCTCATGACGACGATCCGCGTGTTCGGGCTGACGGCCTTGAGCTTGCGAGCGCAAAGAATGCCATCTTCATCCGAAAGCACCACATCGATCAGTGCGAGCCGGGGCTTGGCCTGCGCGGCAACGCGCAGGGCCTGTGCCGTGTCCCGCGCGTCATAAAGCAGGGATCCAGGGCAGGCCTTGTCGATCATGCGCGCGATCTGCTGTCCATAGCGCGCGTTGTCATCCACGACAAGAACGCTGAGTGCGCCGTCGCGCTTCTCCCGTGCCTCGCGCAGCTCCCCGCCGCGAACGGCCAGCAGCTCCGGATGGTGATTGGCAACATCCATTGCGCCATGGCGGCTGCTCACCCCCAGCGCGCGATACAGCGTGGTCAGCGTGTTCTCCACCGTCTTGACGCTCAGGTCCATCGCCTGCGCGATGGCGCGGTTGTCGTACTCGTAGCTGATCAGGCGCAGCATCTCGCGCTGGCGGCGCGTGAGGGAGGGCGATGGGGTGTCGCCTTCAGACGAAGATGCCGTCGCGTCAGATGGCCCCAGCAGCGGCCCCAGCAGTGAGCTCGAGATCCATCGCTCACCCTGCAACACGCGCTGGGCGGCGAGCACCAGATCGGCCAGGGACTGATCCTTGAGGTGGTAGCCCTCTGCGCCCGCCTTGAGCAGGGCGGCAACATCGCCGCTCTCGGCGTAGGCGCTGACGATCAAGATGCGCATGCCGGGATGTACGCGTTTCAGCTCAGGGATGGCCAGGTGGGCATCGAAATCGGGCATCGCGACATCCATGACCAGCAGATCGGGGCGTAGCTGATCCACTGCGCCGCGCAGCGTGGTGCCATCGCCGACTTCCCCCACGACGGTCATGCCAGCGACGCCGTGCAGGGCATTGCGGAGCCCGGCACGGACCACGGCATGGTCATCGGCCAGAATCAAGGTGGCCACGGCCGGGATTATAGGGTGCGGCCTCACAACAAAGGACCCGGCTTGCGCGCCTGAACGCACAACGCATCTTGGCTCTCTCCGTGTCCGGGCCTCCCGATGTGCCCCACCGCAGACTCGCCAAAGCACCGCCGATGGGGAAGCAGGGGGAAATCGGGGGGGGCTTCTGGGGGTGCGCGGCTTGCGATCGCAGGCCCCGACCGCTATCGTGCGCATGAAAGCACATCCCCATCCCAGTTGGACTTGATCCCCTGAGATGAGCCCAAGAAACATCCTTAATCTGAATTGCGGCAAGCGCGAGGAGGCCATACTGATCAAGACATCTGATGCCCCTAATTTGTGATCGTGTCTCACCGTGCCTGCCTGGCACAGTTTCAAGAGCGTTCTATTGAGGTACCCACATGATGAAGCAGTTTAGAGTGATGTCGCTCATGGCGGCCGCGGGGCTATTCCTCGCAGCGTGCACGGGCGCGACCCCCGCGGCGCCCACCGCCGCCCCGACCAAGCCCGCGGCAGCGGCGACGACCGCCGCGCCCGCCGCCACAACCGCCGCACCGGCCGCGACCGCCGCCGTTCCGGCAGGCAAGCTGGCAGTCGGTATTGTTCTTCCGACGAAGGATGAGCCACGCTGGATTCAGGATCAGACGCGCTTCCAGGACGCCTTCAAGGCGGCCGGGGCCGACGTTGAGATTCTGTTCAGCCAGGGCGACAGCGCGAAGGAGAAGGCGAACGTTGAGGCGCTGATCACAAAGGGGATCAAGGTGTTGATCCTGACGCCGCAGGATGGCAACGCGGCAGCGGCATCGGCCGAGGCGGCGCGCAAGGCGGGCGTGAAAGTGATCAGCTATGACCGGTTGATCCGCGGGACGGATGCGGTGGACTACTACGTGACGTTTGACAGCGTGGCTGTGGGCGAGGCGTGGGGTCAGTATCTGATCGACAACGCGAAGGACAAGGGGAACAACCTGTATCTGTATGCGGGCGCGGCGTCGGACAACAACGCGTTCCTGTTCTTCGAGGGTGCGTGGAACAAGCTTCAGCCGAAGATTGCGGACGGGACGTTCGTGATCAAGAATTCGAGCGAGGCGGTCGGGTTGAAGGACAAGGCGAAGCTGAGCCGCGATGAGATGGCGAAGATCATCGGGCAGGTGACGACGAACTGGGACTTCAACACGGCGAAGGGCCTGGCCGAGGCGAACCTGACGAAGGCGGGGGCGGCGGACAAGGGGAACGTGTATATCGTGGCGCCGAACGATGGGACGGCGCGGGCGATTGCGGATGCGTTTGCGGCGGACAAGGCCGTGACGAAGTATTACATCACGGGGCAGGACGCGGAGAAGGCGTCGGTTCAGTACATCATTGACGGGAAGCAGTCGATGACGGTGCTGAAGGACGTGCGCACGCTGGTGAAGGACGCGATCGCGGCGGCGCTGGCCTACCTCAAGAACGAGACGCCTGCCAAGACAACGACCTACAACAACGGCAAGATCGATGTGCCGGCAAAGCCGTCCGCGATCGTGACCGTGACGAAGGACAACGTCAAGGCGGCCGTGATTGACTCGGGCTACTATCCCGCCACCGACTTCAAGGGTCTGGATGCGGGTGCCGCCGTTCCGGCAGGCAAGCTGGCAGTCGGCATTGTTCTTCCGACGAAGGATGAGCCGCGCTGGATTCAGGATCAGACGCGCTTCCAGGACGCCTTCAAGGCGGCCGGGGCCGAGGTCGAGATTCTGTTCAGCCAGGGCGACAGCGCGCGGGAGAAGGCGAACGTTGAGGCGCTGATCACAAAGGGGATCAAGGTGTTGATCCTGACGCCGCAGGATGGCAACGCGGCAGCGGCGGCAGCCGAGGCGGCACGCAAGGCGGGCGTGAAAGTGATCAGCTATGACCGGTTGATCCGCGGGACGGATGCGGTGGACTACTACGTGACGTTTGACAGCGTGGCTGTGGGCGAGGCGTGGGGTCAGTATCTGATCGACAACGCGAAGGACAAGGGGAACAACCTGTATCTGTATGCGGGCGCGGCGTCGGACAACAACGCGTTCCTGTTCTTCGAGGGTGCGTGGAACAAGCTTCAGCCGAAGATTGCGGACGGGACGTTCGTGATCAAGAATTCGAGCGAGGCGGTCGGGTTGAAGGACAAGGCGAAGCTGAGCCGCGATGAGATGGCGAAGATCATCGGGCAGGTGACGACGAACTGGGACTTCAACACGGCGAAGGGCCTGGCCGAGGCGAACCTGACGAAGGCGGGGGCGGCGGACAAGGGGAACGTGTATATCGTGGCGCCGAACGATGGGACGGCGCGGGCGATTGCGGATGCGTTTGCGGCGGACAAGGCCGTGACGAAGTATTACATCACGGGGCAGGACGCGGAGAAGGCGTCGGTTCAGTACATCATTGACGGGAAGCAGTCGATGACGGTGCTGAAGGACGTGCGCACGCTGGTGAAGGACGCGATCGCGGCGGCGCTGGCCTACACCAAGGGCGAGACGCCTGCCAAGACAACGACCTATAACAACGGCAAGATCGACGTGCCGGCGAAGCCGTCCGCGATCGTGACCGTGACGAAGGCCAATGTCAAGGCGGCCGTGATTGACTCGGGCTACTACCCGGCATCGGACTTCAAGAACCTGCCGTAGTGTGTGGCTGAGACAGACAGCAGGGCAACGCGATTGTCTTGCAGAGGCCCTGATGCCTGAATGACGATGAACGCCCTCCGTGAGTTCCAACGTGGAATGAAGCGGAGGGCGTTTGCGTTTCTCAACCACCCAAGACGCGCTCAGGAGGAATGACGCCATGGACAACAGCATCCTGGAGATGCGCGGCATCACCAAGGAGTTCCCCGGGGTAAAGGCCTTGAACAACGTCAGCTTCAAGGTTGCCCGCGGGGAGATTCACTGTCTTGTCGGGGAGAACGGCGCCGGCAAATCCACCCTCATGAAGGTGTTGAGCGGCGTGTATCCGCATGGCTCGTACAGCGGAGACATCCTGTTCGACGGCCAGGTCCAGCACTTCAAGGGCATTGCAGACAGCGAACGGGTCGGCATCGCCATCATCTATCAGGAACTCGCCCTGGTTCCGGACATGCCGGTATTCGAGAATATCTTTCTCGGCAACGAGAATCGCAAGGGTTGGCTGATCAACTGGAATGAGACCATCCGGCGGGCCAGCGCCATGCTCGACAAGGTGGGCCTCAAGGTAAACCCGGCCACCCTGGTCCGCGATCTCAGCGTCGGCAAACAGCAGCTGATCGAGATCGCCAAGGCCCTCAGCCGGGACGTCAAATTGCTCATCCTCGACGAGCCGACCGCGGCCCTCAACGAGATCGAGAGTGACAATCTGCTGGAGCTGTTGCGCGGCCTGCGCAACCAGGGCGTGACCTGCATCCTGATCTCGCACAAGCTGAAGGAAGTGATGGCCGTGGCGGACAAGGTTACCGTCCTGCGGGACGGCCAGACCATCGTCACGCTCGATGCGACCAAGGGCGAGCTGACCGAAGGCGTCATGATCAAGCACATGGTTGGCCGCGAGATCGAAAACATCTATCCGCCGCGCGCCCACACTCCCCGGAATGAGATCGTGCTCCAGGTCGACCACTGGACCGCGCATGATCCTGCGCTTGGGCGCGACGTGGTAAAGGACGCCCACTTCAAGGTTCGGAAGGGTGAGATTGTCGGTTTTGCGGGCCTGATGGGATCCGGGCGGACCGAGCTGGCGCACAGCATCTTTGGCAATCCGGATGGCTATCGACTGCAGGGGGAACTGACCGTCAAGGGCGAAAAGCGGGCGCTCAGCCAGCCCGAGCAGGCGATCAAGGCCGGGATCGCCTACGTGTCGGAGGATCGCAAGGGCGACGGGCTGATCCTGATCCAGGACGTCAAACAAAATATCTCGATCGCCAACCTGCGCGAGCTGGCCGCCAGGGGCGTGCTGAACGCAAATGCCGAGATCAAGGTCGCCAACGAATACAAGGGGTCGATGAACATCAAGACCCCGTCTGTCGAGCAGAAGGTCGGCAATCTCAGCGGCGGCAACCAGCAGAAGGTATCGCTGGCCAAGTGGCTGTTCGTCAAACCGAATGTGCTCATCCTCGACGAGCCCACACGCGGCATCGATGTGGGAGCGAAGTTCGAGATCTACTCGCTCATGTCGAAGCTGGTGCAGCAGGGGATGAGCATCATCCTGATCTCCTCCGAGCTGCCCGAAGTGCTGGGCATGAGTGACCGGGTGTATGTCGTCGCGGCCGGCCGCATCGCCGGCGAGCTGCCCATCAGCGAAGCGACCCAGGAACGCGTTATGCAATTGGCGACCAACTGAGAGAAATCATGTTCCTCCAAAACCTTCAAAAACAGCTCCGCCAGAACATCCGCGAGTACGGCATGTACATCGCGTTGTTCGTCATCATGGCGATCTTCGCGGCGACGACCGAGGGCATCTTCGTTTCACCGCGCAACCTCAGCAACCTGATCGACCAGACGGGTTACATCGCCGTCCTCGCGGTCGGGATGACGCTGGTGATCGTCATTCGTCACATCGACCTGTCGGTCGGCTTTCTGGCCGGCTTTCTGGGGGCCATCTCTGCCATCATGCTGGTGCAGTGGGGGCTTCCGACCTTCCTGGTCGTGCCGCTGGTGATGGGCCTGGGCGTCATCGCGGGTCTGATCACTGCCTTGCCGGTGGCGGCGCTCAAGATCCCCTCGTTCGTCGCGTCACTGGCCGGCATGCTGATCTACCGCGGTCTGCTGCTGCTGGTGACCGAGAAGACCGGCACCATCATCATCCCGGATGAGACCTTCAATGCGTTGGGCAACGGCTTCATCCCGGACCTCCCGCATTTCCTGCCCGTGGGAGAGAAGACGCATCTGCTCACGCTGCTGCTCGGCTTCGTCGCGATCGTTCTTTTCGTGCTCAGCCAGATCAACGACCGCAAGCAGAAGCAGGCCTACAACTTCGAGGTATTGCCGACGAACCTCTTCGTCCTCAAGCTCGCCTTCGTGGCGCTGCTGATCGGCGGTGTGAGCATGGTTCTGGCAGCCTGGTCGGGCATCTCGTGGACGCTGGTGATCGTGCTCGTGGTCGTCGCTGTGTACTACTTCATCACGACGCAGACCGTTCTCGGCCGCCACATCTACGCTGTGGGTGGCAATCCGGAGGCCGCTGAGCTGAGCGGCATCAACGTCAAACGTATCATCTTCGTCGTCTTCGGCTCGATGGGCATGCTCTCGGCGCTGGCCGGCATCCTCTTCACCGCGCGTCTGCGCTCCGCGACGACGACGGCGGGGACGCTGTTCGAGCTGGATGCCATCGCCGCGGCCTACATCGGTGGCGTCTCGGCGGCGGGCGGTGTCGGCAAGGTGATCGGCTCGATCATCGGCGCGCTGGTCATGCTCTCGCTGACGAGCGGGATGAACTTGATGGGCATCGGCATTGCGTATCAGTACGTGGTGCGCGGTCTCGTCCTCGTTGCGGCGGTCATCTTCGACGTCACGACGCGCAACCGCGGCCGCTAGAGAATCCCGCGCGGTTCCCGAACACAAACTCGCGGCGGACGATGTCTTGAAAAGGATGTTGCCCGCCGCGTTTCTGTTTTCGTGCTTCAGGGCGCGAGGGCTTCGAAGCGATAGCCGAAGCCGCGGTCGTTGTGAATGTAGCGCGGGTGATCGAGATCGACTTCAAGCTTTTGCCGCAGGTGCCAGATGTAACGACGCACATACCCGATCTCGCTGGCGTATTGCTGTCCCCAGACCTCGCGCACGAGCACATCGGGCGCCAGGGTCACCCCGGCGTGGCGCATGAGCGTCACCAGCAGCTTGAACTCGGTCGGGGTGAGGGGAATCGGTGTGCCGGCCCGCGTCACGCGCTTCAGGCTCAGATTGACTTCGAGATCTCCCGCCTTGAGGGTGCTCTCACCCGGCGTGTGCCCGACCCGGGCGATGACGGCCCGGATGCGCGCCAGCAGTTGCGCGAAGGAAAAGGGCTTTGTGACGTAATCGTCGGCACCCAGCGAGAAGCCGTGCAACACATCGGCTTCCTCGCCGCGCGCGGTCAGCATGATCACGGGCGTATTGCTCAGCTCGCGGATGGCCTTCAGCGTCTCCCAGCCGTCCTTATCGGGCATGGTGACATCCAGCACGATGAGGTCCGGCCGTTCGGAATATGCCGCCCGCAGCCCGGCCTTGCCGCCGTCCGCGCAATGCGCGGTGCAGCCCTGGCTTTCCAGAAACTCGGCCAGCAGTGTGGTGAGCCCGCGGTCGTCGTCGATGAGCAGGATTCGCGCCATGTCAGCCGTCCTCGGGCGTCTCGTCAATCGGCAGGAGGATGAAAAACTCGCTGCCCGGGCGGTTTGTGTCCTCCGACACCGGTGAGCGCACCCCCAGCACCCCGCCCTGAGCGTTGATCAGGCGACGTGACAGATACAGCCCCAGCCCCCAGCCGGGCGGGGCGCTTTCCCCGTTGACGCCACGCGCAAAACGCTCAAAAACAAACTCCTGCTGGATCGGCGCAATCCCCGGCCCCTGATCGCGCACGCCAA
>JAIBCK010000122.1 GCA_019694215.1 Thermoflexales bacterium | reverse complement strand
CCCCGCACACCGTCGCGCATGCGCAAATCCACGCCATCCCCCGCCGCCCGCACGGCGCAACGCGGCATACACGCGCCATGGGCAACGCCGTACCCGTAGGGGCGCACGGATGTGCGCCCCACGTTACGCGCCCCGCACACCGTCGCGCATGCGCGAATCCACGCCATCCCCCACCGCCCGCACGGCGCAACGCGTGGCGCATGTCCATGCGCCCCTACACGGCGTGACGCCGCACGCGTCCCCGCACGTCACGCATCCCATGCATCCCGCGACCATGGGTTGCGGATAGAATCACCCCGATGAATCAGGACGCGCCCATGCTCATCATCCAGAGCGGCCAACAGGCCGGCGAACGCTGGCTGCTGGACAGCGACGTCGTCATCATCGGTCGCGAGGCCGGCGAGACCGATCTCCTCCTCCCGGAGCGCCAGGTCTCGCGCAAACACGCCCGCATCGAACGCACCGAGCAGGGCTTTCTGCTGACCGACCTCGGCAGCAAGAACGGCACCTTCCTGAACGGCAAGGAACTGCGCGAGCCGCGCCTGCTCCAGGACGGCGACGAAATCCAAATCGCGCTCTCGGTCAAGATCGCCTTCGTCGGCAGCGATGCCACCGCGCCGCTCAATGCGCGCCCGATCAGCCGGGCAATGAAAGCGGCCGTGCGCGGGATACGCCTCGACAAGGAGAGCCGGCGCGTCTTCATCGCGGAGATGGAGCTCGACCCGCCGCTCTCGCTTCAGCAATACCGCTTGATCGAGATTCTGATCGACGCCAACGGCAGCGTCGTCCCGCGCCAGCAACTCGTCGAATACGTCTGGGAGGGCGACAACGCCTATGGCGTAAGCGAGCAGGCCATCGACGCGCTCGTGCGCCGCCTGCGCGATCGCCTGACCGAGCGCGACCCCGAACACGATTACATCATCACCGTGCGCGGGCACGGCCTGCGTTTCGAGAACCGCTGATTTCTACGTCAGGCGGGTGACCCGCCCACTGCTGCCATCCACGCGGATGCGCTCGCCCGTCACCAACCGCGTCGTCGCACCATCCACGCCGACGACCGCGGGGATGCCATATTCGCGGGCCACCACGCTGCCATGCGTGACCATCCCGCCCACCTCGGTGACCAGCGCCCGGGCCGTGAGAAAGAGCGGCGTCCATCCGGGATCCGTGCCGACGCACACCAGGATCTCGCCGGCCGCCAGGCGCTCCTCGCGCGGGTTGGTGATGATGTGCGCGATCCCCTCGACCACGCCGGGCGAGACGCCTTCGCCAGCCAAGGTGTTGGCATCCAGCGTTGTATTTGCCGGCGCGCCGTAGAAAGCCTCGCCTGTGCTGAGCAGCACCCGGGGGAAGCGCGGCCGGGCCAGCTCGGCGGCATACGCCGCGCGCGCCGCGGCAACCGCGGCGCGCAGATCACGTCTCGCGCCTGTGCCCAGGGCCATCAGCGTATCGCGCGAGAGGAAGAAGATGTCATCGGCGCGCGCGAGCGCACCCGCATTGACCAGCGCCGCGCCCTGGCGCAACAACGCCGTGCGCCCGGCATCGATCAGCGCGATGATGAGCTGCTTGGGCGTCTCTCGCGCGGTCAGCGCCACGCGGGCGCGCCGGATCGCGCCGTCGAGCAGCCGCGCGCGCAACCCGCCCAGCACAGGGTGGCTTGCCCGTGCCCGCGCCAGCACATCGGCCGTCAGGCGCGCGGCCTCCACCTCACCGCGCGCAAACACGGCGTCCGGCGCGGCCTGCGGATCATCCAACGCAAGATAGCCATCCAGCGTCGCAGCGATCTGCTCGGGCTCGTCGCGCCAGCGCGGCGCGGCGATGTCCAGCTCGCCCGCGCCACGTGCGCCATACGCAGCGAGGAAGTCGGCCAGCGCATCCGCCCGCGTGCGCGTGCCCGAGCGGACCTCGGTCGCCAGCTGCCACAGCCGGAGGTTCATATCGGTCGTGGTGTTGCGCACCCCCCGCATGAGGGTCAGGCTCTCACCCGTCGACGCCTTCAGCCAGCGCCGCATCAGCGCGTCTGTCAGGCTCATCATCGCGAAGCCGGCAAAGACGACTGGCCCCAGCGAGGGGAAAACCTCGGGCACAGTCCGCGCCAGATCGTCGTCCAGCCAGGCCAGCACCTCGGGCAACGTCGTGGCCGCCTGCACCCGGGCGATGGTGCGCGCCACCGAGGCATGCACCGCGGGCATGGCGACTGCCAGCCGCGCCGCGGGATCGCGCAACGCGCGCAGCATCAGACCTGGCGCGCTGTGCAGCCCGGCCAGCGTGTGCAGCACAGCGCGACGCCGTGCGATGGGCCCCACACCCAGCAACCCGCGCGCAATGAGGTCGAGTACCACGGCGCGGGCGGTTGGATCGCCGCGCTGGAGGAAGGCGAGCCCCAGCCGGCGGAAGAGGCGGTCGCGCAGGAGCGGGGTCAAGTCGAGATATAGCCGGCCGCCGGCCTCGGGCGCAAAACGTTCTGCATTCATGCTGGGTGCGAGTGCGCGCACCACCCGCGCAATGACAGCGCGCATCACGGCCAGTCCCTGTGGGGAGAACGGCGCCGCGATCCCCTGAAAGCTGTTGAAGCTGAAGTAGACGTGCAGGCTGTCGTCAGTCGGCCCCGGGGCGACGGCGGGATACAGCGTCGTGATGGGCCGGGACTGCAACACGCGAAAGGCGCTCTCGGTCTCGGCACGGGCGAACTCGATGTCCTGCGGGCCGCCAAAGACCGCCTCGATGCGGGCCCCCAGCGCCGCCAGCGTGGCGACTTCGGCATCACTCAACGCCGCCCGCATTGCGGCATCAGACGTTGTGCGCTGCTCGGTCCCGCCGCCATCCGCGGACGTGATCGTGATGCCCTTGCCACCCAGCGCACGCGAGAGGATGACCCCGCTGCGGCGATCCACCACGACGTGATCGGGCGTGACCAGCCCGGACACCAGCGCCTCCCCCAGGCCAAAGGTAGCGTCGACGACCAGCCGGCCACGGTCGCCGCTGAGCGGGTCGGCGGTGAACATCACCCCGGACACGGCGGCGTCAACCATGGCCTGGACGACGACGGCCAGGGCGAGCCCCTCCTGCGGAATGTGGTTGCGCGCGCGATAGCCCATGGCCCGCGCCGTCCACAGGCTCGACCAGCACCCGATCACCGCCCGGTGCAGGGCGGCCGTGCCGCGCACGTTGAGGAAGGTGTCCTGCTGGCCGGCAAAGGACAGGCCGGGCAGGTCCTCGGCGGTGGCGGAGGAACGCACCGCCACGGGCAGGTCCTCGCCCAACGCACGATAGCGCTCGGCAAGCAAGTGGCCAAGCTCGGCGGGAAAGGTCCCGGCGGCGAAGGCGGCGCGGATCGCCGTCGAAGCCCGTTCGAGGGCATGTGGGTCGGCGGCATCCAACCCGGCCTGCGCGGCCGCGATGCGCGCTTCGAGGCCATTGGCCTCGACAAAGGCGCGATACGCCGCCGTGGTGAGCAGAAAGGCCGGCGGGACGTCAAAGCCCGCCCGCGCCAAACGGACGAGGTTGGCGCCCTTTCCGCCCGCATTTGCCAGCGTGGCTGCGGGATCGTTCAATCCAAGAAGCAGCGGGCCATCCTTCATGACCGATCCAAGGGTTGTAGAAAACGAGCGGCGGGCGGCCTGGGCGAGAGCAGACGCGCCGCGAGCACGCCCGCGAGAAAGCCAAACAGATGTCCCTCCCAGGAGATGCCGCGTTGACCGGGCAGTACACCGAGCAGCATCGAGCCGTAGCCAGCCGCGACGACGGTGGCGATGAAGATCGAGGGCAGGCTGCGCTCGAAAATGCCGCGGAAGAGCAGATACCCGAAGTAGGCGAACACCAGGCCGCTGGCCCCGAAATGAATCGAGTTCGGCGCGCCAATCAGCCACACACCCAACCCGCCAAGCAGCATCCCGAGGACGGTGACGATAAGGAACTCGCGGACGCTGCGGGCGAGCAGGATGCCGCCCAGCAGGGCGAAGGGGACGCTGTTGGCGAGCAGATGGGCGAAACCGGCGTGGAGCAACGGCGCCCACAGGATGCCCGGCAGGGCGTCGGTGTCGCGCGGCATGATGCCCAACGCATTCAGCCGCTGCCCCAGCACAAGCGTGTCGACGGCTTCCAGCACCCACATCACCGTCAGAATCAGCAGGAGGAGGGCGAGACGGGGCTTGAGCCGCGCCCAGAGCGCGCGCAGATCTGCAACCATGCCGGGGATCATACGCCCCGCCCCCGCCCCCGCCACAGCCATCCGGGGGTATCCTGCCCCCACCAGCATTTTCCCGAAACATTCAGTCGGACAGGAGACAGCCATGGCAGAGAAACTCGGACACGTCATCATCGGATCGGGCCCCGAGCACGTCATCGCGATGGGTGGATGGATGGGCGACCACAAGGTCTTCGCCCCCGCCTTCCCGTATCTCGACCGCGAGCGCTTCACCTGGGTGTTCGCGGATCCGCGCGGCTACGGCCGCAGCCGCCACATCGCCGGAAAGCACACCGTCAAAGAGGTTGCCGGCGACGTCGTCGCGCTCGCGCGCAGCCTGCGCCTCGGCAAGTTCCACTTCGTCGGCCACTCGATGAACGGGATGGTGGCGCAATATCTGTGCGCCCACCACGGTGACCGCCTCAAGCGCGTGGTGGGGGTGACACCCGTCCCGGCCACCGGGGCCGCGCTCGAGGGCGACGCGCTGACGCTCTTCTCGAACGCCTGGCGGGTCCCGGCCAACCGCGGCACGATCTGCCAGATCACAACGGGAAATCGCAACACAAAAACCTGGGAGCAGGCCATGATCAAGGCCTCGCTGTCGAGCACGACCCGCGAGGCCTTCCGCGACTACTACACGATGTGGACGGCGACGAACTTCGTCGAGGACATGCGCGGGGTGAAGACGCCCTTCCTGGCGCTGACCGGCGAACACGACCTGGGTGTGCCAACCGACTTCGTACGCTCGACCATCCTGAGCTGGATGCCCAACGCTGAATTGCACGTCATGGCCAACGCCGGCCATTACCCGATGATGGAGACGCCGGTTCAGTTTGTGACCGTCGTCGAGGCCTTCCTGGGTCGCCGCGCATGAGCCTGGGCTGGCGCGATGACCTGCGCTATCACGGTGGCAGCCTGCGCAAGGAGCTGGCTGCCATCGAGGCGCTGGAACAGGACATGCGCGACTTCGCGCGCGCCGCGGAGCCCCGCCCGGCGCCGATGCTGGCGGGGGTGAAGCGCGCCTACGTGCATGTCTCCGGCCACCTCCCGCCCGCGCTGCGGGTGGGCTTTCTGCTTCCCGGCGCGACCTATCCCGCCCACCTCCGCTTCACCCGGCTCTACGCCCCCACCGGGTCGGCCATGTCGCAGGTTGGTCTCGCGGTCCGCATCGTCGTAGGCCCGAACGCCTCCCACGACCTCGTGATGACCAACGCTGAACGCTATTACGCGCGCGATGGCCTCGAAGCCATGGCAACCCTGCGGGCCTGCACCGGCCGGCGCGGGCTGGCCGCGCAGCTCGCGCTGCTCCGCGCACTCGGCCTGCGGCGCGGGCTGGTGGTCGCGGAGGCCCTCCGCACGCAGGCCCGGGTGCCCGTCCACTCGCTGGCCAGCGAGACCTACTGGAGCCAGACCCCGTATGCGTTTGGCCCCACCGCGCTGCGCTTTCATGCCGCTCCGCTTGCCCCGAAGCCGGCGACGGCAGCCCGCACCCGGCCCGACCTCGGCGCAGAGTTCGCAAACCGCCTCAAACGCGAGGGGCTGCGATTCGACCTGCGCGCCCAGCGCTATCTGGATGCGACGCGCACGCCGCTCAACGACTGCTCGCAGTTCTGGCTGGCCCCCCATGAAACCATCGCCGAGCTGGTGATCCCCAGCCAGGAGCTCACCGCGGAGGACCTGGCCTTTGTGGCCGCGCTGAACATCAACCCGTTCAATGTGGCCAGTCCTGAATTTGAACCGTTGGGCAGCGTCAACCGGGCGCGCGCCCGGGCGCATGCGGTCTCGAACGCCATTCAGCGCGCCGAGCGCGCCTGATCGCCACCATGACCAGCCTCACCGCCCTCCGCGACGCCTGGCAGGCCCGCTGGCCGGACGCCCTGGCCACCTGGAGCCGATTCACCCGTCTGAGCGATCCACGTTGGTGCCTCACCCTGAAGGACGCCAAACGCGAAGGGATTGCCAACGGGCTGGCCCAGATCCGCTTCGTCGATCACGCCATCACCGTGAACCTGGTCGAGATCGAGGCGCAGGGCCTGAACGATTACGCGGTGGAGTTTCTCGCGCACGAGATCGGCCACCACGTGTACTGCCCCGGTGACATTGCCGACAACGCACGGCTGCTGGCGCGCATCCGCCGCGGCCTGCCCGGGCAGGAGGCCAAGGCGCCCTTCGTCAGCAACCTGTACGCCGACCTGCTCATCAACGATCGCCTCCAGCGCGGCGCGCGGCTGCGCATCGGTGATATCTATCGCGCACTCGCAGCCAATGCCAGGCGCAAGCCGGATCGGCTGTGGACGTTTTACATGCGCACCTACGAGATCCTGTGGGGGCTGGTGCGCGGCAGCCTCGCCACCGCGGCGGCCACGCCACCGGCGACCGAGCCCGAGGCCCAACTGGAGGGCGATGCCCAGCTCGCCGCGCGCGTGATCCGCGTGTATGCCCGGGATTGGATGCGCGGCGCCACGCGCTTCGCGCTGCTGGCCCTGCCGTATCTGGTCGAGGATGCCTCGCAGATGACGGAGCGCGCCTATGCCCCCTGGCGCGACACGGAGAACGCCGGCGCGGAGGGCTTCCCGGAAGGGCTGACCGAGCTGGATGACGACGAACTCGGGGATGTCCTCCATCCCGCCCAGGACCCGGAACTGACCGGCCTCGACGGCGACGGCGCCCCTCAGGACAAACCCGCCAAGCCCGTGGCCGGAAAGCAAGGCGGCCAGCACCGCGAGCCCTTCCAGTACGGCGAGATCCTGCGCCAGCTCGGGATCAAGATGGACGACCTCGAAATTGCGGTGCGCTACTACCGCGAACGCGCGCTTCCCTTTCTCATCCCCTTCCCAAGCGAAATCAGGCCGGAATCGAGCGAGCCCCTCCCCGAGGGCCTGGAGCCCTGGGACATAGGCTCCCCGTTCGAGAGCGCCGACTGGACTCAGAGCGTGATGCACAGCCCGCGCGTCATCCCGGGCATGACGACGGTGCAGCGCGTGTGGGGGACGACGGAAGGCGCGCTGCCCGAACGCGAGCCGCTGGACCTGGACCTGTATGTCGACTGCTCAGGGTCGATGCCCGACCCACGCCAGAACGTCTCCTATCTCACCCTGGCCGGCGCCATCATCACGCTGTCCTGTCTGCGCGCCGGGGGCCGCGCCCAGGTAACCCTGTGGAGTGGCGCGCAGCAGTTCAAGATGACGGACGGCTTCACGCGCGACGCGGACGCCGCCCTGCGTGTGCTGAGCGGCTACTTCGGCGGCGGGACGGCCTTTCCCATTCACGTGCTCCGCGAAACTTACGTCGATCGCAAGCCCACCGACCGGCCCGTCCGCATCCTGGTGATCTCCGATGACGGCGTCACGACGATGTTCGACAAGGACGAGAAGGGCAACAGTGGCTGGGACATCGCCACCCAGGCGGTCGCCCGCGCGCGCGGCGGTGCAACGATGGCACTCAACATCCATGCCGGCTGGCGGGAGTCGGAGACAGCGGTCGGGCGCGCGCTTCGGCGCGCCAGCGCCGAGCAGGGCTGGGAGATCTTCGCCGTCAGCGATTGGGCGGGGCTGGTCGCCTTCGCGCGCGGCTTCAGCCGCGATACGTTTGGCAAGCCGGGCCGCCAGGGCGCGTTACGGGCTTGATCCCCGACGACTCGGGGAATAGCGGCACAAGGCCATCCTTCTGATGAAATTGACGCTGCG
>JAIBCK010000121.1 GCA_019694215.1 Thermoflexales bacterium | reverse complement strand
GTCCTGACCCTGCAGACCGGCGGGCTGCCGCCACCGGAGGCGCTCAAGATCACCGCGCAGGACAACAACCCGATGATCTATCTGAACTGGACGCAGGGGCGCAGCGATCCGCGCATCATCGGATGGCGCGTGTATCGCAGCGACGGCGGCGCCTTCAAGCCGGTGGGGAGCACCTGGCTGCCCGGGTTTGTGGATGTCTCGGCGACGTTGGACAAGGGCTATCTCTACCGCGTGACGAGCTTTGATGCACAGGGCAACGAGAGCGCGCTCAGTGCCAGCGCCGCGATGGCCGCGCCGTCGTACGTGCCAAACCGCGTCTTCCTGCCCGCCGTGCGGCGCTAGCGCACATCGGCCGACGCGCGGACGCGGCCGGCAGGGATGCCGTCAAGTCTGCGTGAGAAAGGCATAAACGCATCCGCCAAGGCAGCACGCGATCCAGATGCTTGTTACGTGCGTTGTGCGCTGGCGCCGGAGGCCTCGTGCAGCCGGCGCGTGTGGGCGAAGAACAGCAGCCCGAGCACGGAGAGCGCCGCCGCGGTGGGGAAGAGGGCGAGCAGGCTCTGCCCGGTCACCAGGCTGGCGACCAGCGGGCCGATGAACGAGCCGAAGTTGAGCGGCACATAGGCATACACCATGATGCGCCCGCGCGCCTCGGCATCGACGATCTGCGACAGGATGTTGAAGGAGATCGAGCTGACGGCCGCATTGGCCCCACTCAGCGCCGCCCACAGCAGCATGAAGGGCAGCAGGCGGTCGGCCACGGTCGCCAGCAGCCACAGCCCGATCAGCACGATGATGCCAGCAAACAGCATGCGCCAGTAGCCGATGCGATCGGCCAGCGCGCCCAAAAGCGGGCTAGCGACCAACGTCCCGAGGCCACCTGCGGCAAGGACGATGCCGACCAGCGTGCCGGGGTCGTTGCCGTCCCCCAGCGCGGCGATGCGCAGCGGCAGGTAGGTGTTCACGCCCATCCACGCGATGCCCATCACCATCTGGGCGACAAACAGCGTGCGCAGGGCGGGGGATCGCACGATCAGGCGCAGCGAGGTCAGCGCGGAGGCGAGCAGCGGCTGTTGCGGCCGCGGGCGCGGCGCCTCGCGGAAACCGACCAGCAGCGCCATCAGCACGCCAAAGATCAGCGTGCCGGTGATCGCGAGCAGGGTGTTGAAGCCATAGTGATCGAACACCGGCCCGCCCAGCAGCGAGCCGGTGAAGGCGCCGACCGACAGCGCCCCGTTGATGAGCGCGAAGGCAAAGCCGAGCCGGTGGCCGGGTGCGCGCTCGCCCATCGAGGCCAGCATCAGCGCGGTGTCGCCGTTCGAGAAGGCCATCAGCGCGCGGCCGAAGGCGAAGACGTAGATGTTGGGCGCGGCGAGCATCACCAGCGCGGCCACAACGTGGATGACGAAGGTGCGCACGATGATGACCTTGCGCGAGAGACGGTCGGCCAGCGCCCCCCACAGCGGCACGAGGGGGATGCCGATCCCGGAGGCAAAGGCGGCGATGGCGCCCGTCCATGCCTTCACACCCTCCGGTGGGATGCCGAAATCGGCCAGGTGCAGCGGGATGAAGGCCGCCAGTTGGCCATAGAACGCTGCCTCGATCAGGGTGACGGCGGTGAAGAGCGTCAGCAGACGCGCCCAGGACGCCGGCCGCGCGCCGGCATCAGCCACGCCGCACCAACCGGCTGAGGTTGCCGCCCAGCACCGCGTCGCGCTCGGCCTCCGGCCAGGGCAGCCCGCGCAACACGGCCAGGTCGCGGGCGATGGCCTCGCGCTGGTTGTAGGGAAAGTCGAGGCCGTAGATCAAACGCTCGTAGCCAATCTGCCAGCGACAGTCCTCGACGCCCTCCGCGCCGAGATACCAGTAGCGCTGGTTCTCGCGGTCGAGCACGCTGGCGATGCCGGCATACAGGTGGTTGCCGCGGCCCTGGTTGTTGACGATGACGGCGAGCACCTGGCGGTAGTAGTGCCAGCCGCCGACATGCTCGAACACCATGCGCAGGCCGGGGAAGGCGTGTGCGATCTCGTCGCACAGCAGCGGGTCGTAGTCGCGCAGGCGGTGCCAGTGCACGCCGAGGTGAAAGTCGGCGATCAGGCCGCGCTTCTCCATCGCGGCATAGGCGCGGCGCGACCAGTCGTCGAAGATGTGGAAGTGCTGCGCGGGCGGGTGCAGCTTGATGCCCGGGAAGCCGAGATCGGCGATGGCGGCGACCTGGTCGACCGGGTCGCGCGCGGGATCGAGCGTGCCGTATCCGACGCGGTCGGCGCGGCCGGCGATCTCGTCGGCGAGCCAACGGATGGGGTCAACCCGTCCGGCGGTCTGGTAGCTGAAGGGGGCGAAGCAGACGGCGGCATCGATCCCCAGGCCGTCCGCCAGGCGATCGAAGGCGGCGGGGGTGGCGTCCTCGCGCACCCAGGCCGGCATGAGGTGGACGTGATTGACGAAGACCATGCGGCATTATGGCGTATGGCGGGCGGGACCGACGACGGACGACCGAGGACGGAAGCAGGCTCAGTCCCCGCTACGCGAGCCACAGAACGCGGATCGCCCCCTCTACCCGTGAGCACCTGCTTCGGTCCACCGTCGTCTGTCCTCGGTCAATCGTCCGCGGTCGGCCATCACCCCATCTTCTCCAGCTCCGCCCAGGCCGCGGCGATGTCGCGCTCGGTCTGCGCGTAGCGCTCGCCCAGCGACTTGAGCTTCTCGTAGTCACCGCCGGCCATCTCCATTTCCCAGTTCAGCTGCGCGAGCTGACGCTCGAGCGTCGTGATGCGCGCCTCGACGGCCTCGAGGCGGCGCAGGCGGTCGCGCTCGCGGTTCTTGCTCGGCGCGGCGGCCACCGGCGGCGGGGGCACCGGCGCTGCCGCCGCCCGGAGCGGGGCAGGGGCCGGCGCAGCCGCCGGAAGCCGCGACTCGACCCAGGCGTCATACGGTCCCCGGAAGACGCTCAGCGTGGTGCCCGCGGCACCCGGTTCGAGCGCCCAGATCTGGGTGGCCAGTGCGGCAATCAAATAACGGTCGTGGCTCACCAGCAGCAGTGTGCCGTCGAAATGGTTGAGCGCCTCGGTCAGGATCTCCTGCGAGGGGATGTCGAGGTGGTTGGTCGGCTCGTCGAGCAGCAGCAGGTTCGCCCCGCTCAGGGTGAGCTTGGCCAGCGCGACGCGCCCGCGCTCGCCGCCGCTCAGCGCGCCAATCGGTTTGAAGACGTCGTCGCCACTGAAGAGAAAGCGCCCGAGCAGGTTGCGCGCCTCCGGGAGCGTCAGCCCGGGCTTCGCATCCATCAGCTCCTCCAGCGGCGTCTTGTCGGTCGAGAGCCCCTCGTGCGCCTGGGCGAAATAGCCGACCTTGACCGCGGCCCCGATCTTGACCGATCCGCCCAACGGTTCAAGTTCCCCCAGAATGGTCTTGAGCAGGGTGGTCTTGCCCGTGCCGTTTGGGCCGATCAGCGCGGCGCGTTCGAGGCGCAGCAGCTGCAGGTCCGGGGCATCAAACAGCGCGCGGGCGGCATCGCGATAGCCCACCCGCAGGCGATGCGTCTCAAGCACGATGTTGCCGCTGCGGCCGCCGCCGCTCACGCGCAGCGACATGACCCGCTGCTCGATGGGCTTCTCCAGCCGCTCCAGCCGATTCAGGCGCTTGAGGCGTCCCTTGGCCTGCAGCGTGTTCTGCCCGGCGATGTTGCGGCGGATATACTCTTCTTGTTTGGCGATTTCCTCGCGCTGGGCCTCGAATTCCTTGAGCTGGCGCTCGCGGCGCGCCTCGCGCTGCGCGACGAAGTCGGTGTAGCCGCCGCGATACGCGTCGAGCGTCACGCGCCGCGCATCGCCCGAGGGCGCGAACACCTGCATCTCCCAGATCCGCTCGGCGACCTCATCCATGAAATAGCGGTCGTGCGAGACGACGATGAGTGTGCCCGGCCACTCCTGCAGGTAGCCCTCCAGCCACTCGATCCCCGCTGTGTCGAGATGGTTCGTTGGCTCGTCCAGGAAGAGGATGTCCGGCGACTGGAGCAGCAGCCGGGCCAGCGCCGCGCGCACGCGCTGCCCGCCGCTCAGCCGGGCGACGGCCTGCGTCTCCTCGCCGGGCTTGAAGCCCAGCCCGGTCAGCACGCGCTTGATCTGCGCGTCCAGCGTGTAGCCACCGCGGGCCTCGAACTGGTGCTGCAGCGGGCCATACTCGGCCAGGGCCTCGGCCTGCGTCTCCGGGCGGGCCATGGCCACTTCCAGCGTCGCGAGCCGCTCGGCCATCCGGTTGAGCTCACCAAAGGCGCTGCGGCAGGCCTGCCACACCGTGTCGTTCGAGGAGTCCTCGGCGGTCTGCGCGAGGTAGCCGCGGGTCACATCGCGCGCAACGTGGACGTTGCCGCGGCTGGGCTCATCGACGCCGGCCAGGATGCGCAGCAGCGTGGTCTTGCCGCAGCCGTTGGGGCCAACCAACGCGATCTTGTCCCCGTGGGCGACGCTGACATCGATCTCGGTGAAGACGTCGAATGCGCCATAGCTGCGCGTGAGGGCGCTTCCGGTCAGAACAGACATGCAGGCCGCATTCTACGGGCGGGCGAACTCGTCGATCAGCGCGCCGATGAAGCGCATCCCCCGCTCGTAGTTTGCGAGGATGACGTGCTCGTTGGGGGAGTGCACGCGCGAATCGGGGTGGCCGATCCCCGCGCACACGACCGGCACGCCGCCGATGTACTCGGATAGCGTCCACATCGGCCCCGAGCCCGGGCTGAGCAGGATGCGCACGGGCGCACGACCGTAGACGCGCTCCGCCGCGCGCGCGGCGGCTTTGACGACCGGGGCGTTGACGTCCGAGAGCGCGGATCGGTAACCGCCCAGCAGGCGGATCTCGATGTCCTGAAAGCCGCGCCGGTCGAGGTGCTTGCGCAGCAGGTCGACGACGATCTCCGGCGTCAGGTCGGGGACCAGCCGGAAGTCGATCTTGCACATCGCACGGGCCGGCAGCACGGTCTTGGCCCCGGCGCCCTCCCAGCCGCTCGACACCCCGCACACCGTCGCCGTGGGCTGGAAGTACAGGCGTTTGATGGCGTCAAAGCCCTCGACGCCGGTGACAAAACCGCCCACGCCCCACTTGTCCTTGAGGGCGGCTTCGCGGGCGGCGTCGAAGGGCAGCTCGCGCAGCACCGCCAGCTCGGCCTCGGTCGGCGCGCGCACGGCGTCGTAGTAGTGGTCGATGAGGATCTTCTCGTCCGGACCCTTGATCGTGTTGAGCGCCCAGATCAGCCGCCATGCCGCATTCGGGGCCAGCGCGGCCATGGAGCTGTGCAGGTCGTGGCTGACGGCGCTGGCGTGCAGCTCGACATAGCAGATGCCCTTCACGCCGAGGGTGTGTTCAGGCCGGCCCTCCTCATCGAAGCCGCCAAACTCCCAAAGACAACCGTCCGCCCCGACCACCTTCTCGCGGTGGCGGGCGACCCAGTCGTGCAGGTGCGGGCTGCTGATCTCCTCCTCGCCCTCGATCAACCACTTGATGCGGCAGGGCAGCGGGCCCTGCGTCTTGAGCCAGGCCTCGATGGCGTGGATGCGCGTGACGAGCTCGCCCTTGTCATCCAGCGCCCCACGCGCGAAGAGCTTGCCCTCGCGGAGGGTCGGCTCCCAGGGCGGCGACTCCCACAGATCGAGCGGCTCGGCGGGCTGCACGTCGTAGTGGTTGTAGATGAGCAGCGTGCGTGGGCCATCGCCCAGCTCGGCCCACACCACAGGCGGGGCGCCCGGCGCGGTCGGCGACAATTCGACCGTGGCTCCCAGACCGGCCAGGCGGCGCGCCACCAGGGCGGCCATCTCGGCCATGCCTTCGCCGGTGGCGGCCACGCTGGGCTGGCGCAGAAAATCCTTGTAGTCCTCGAGCAGGCGCTCGCGGTTTTCGGTCAGGTAGCGGTCAAACGAATTGATGTCCATGGTTCAGGGTGCGCTGACGTAGAAGTAATCGCGCGTGTAGGCCTTGAGGTAACGGTCGGGCTGCTGGCCCTTCATGATGTCGAAAAGCGGCTCGGGTTTGAGCGTGGTGCCATCGGCGCGCACGGCGCAGAACTGCACCCAGAAGCTGTTGATGTCCAGCTGCATGGCGTTGTGCGCGCCGGCGGCCCTGAGCGCCTTGGCCAGGGTGGAGGCCATCAGGTCGCCGCCCGCGGCGTAATACAGCGTGCGCCGGTCCGTGCTCAGCCCGATTCCGGAGCGCCACACCACGACGGCGCCATCGATGTTGGCGCCCCAGTTGCTGGCCGAGTTGTCATTGGTGAGCGGGTTGATCTCACCGTTGTGCACAAGCGGCGGGCCGTTCTGCCGCCACACCACTGTCTGCGGGCCGACCACGCCGGCCTCGGTCCACGGCCCGATCCGCAACGCCTCGTCGTCGTCGATGGCCAGCGTCATCAGGTCGGTGCGGGCTGGGACGAGCGTCTTGCCCGCCGCATACACGCCGAAGCGGCCATGCTGGGTCTTGAAGCCGCCATTGAATACCGCAAAGAGCCGACCCGCCACCGCGTCGTTGGCCGGGATGCGCCCGGTCCGCGTGAAGGCCTGGGTCGTGACCGGCTCCTCGGTGCCGGGCACGTAACGCAGGCGGGCGAAGCGCAGGTCGAACGCCACCAGCCCGACGGACACATACGGCCGTTGGGCATCCGGGTAGACAAAGGCGCGGTAGGCGATGACCCGGCCGCCCGGGCCGGTGATATACGGCTGCCAGTGGCCTTCTTCAGGGCGCTGGGTGAAGGGCTTGATCGCAGCCGGCTCGAAGGGCCGCGGCGTGGGCGGCGCAACCGGTTCCGCGTGCTCGGGGTTCGCGGTCGGGACGATGCGCAGGACCTGGGTGGGCTCCGGGGTCGGGGTGGGCACGGCCACGGCGATCGGGGTCGCCTCCGCCCACGGCGCGCTCACCTTCTTGAGGCCGAGGCCAAACAGCGTCTGATCGACGCGATCCTTGACCGCATACACGGCGGTCTCCAGTTCGGCCACGGCGTTGTCGCCGATCACTTTGCGCAGCACATCGGCACCTTGCGCGCCAACCTGTGGGTTGGTGACGGCGCTGATGCCCGCACAGGCGCACAGGGCGCACACGGCGGCGACGACGCCAAGCGCGACGCGCGCGCGGCGTCCGAGGGGACGGCGAGGGGTGGTCATGTCGGTGAGGGTGTTGCGGCCGGGGTCTCCTCCGGCGTTGGCGCGCACAGGGCCACGAACAGGCCCAGCAGTGCGCCCAGCATCAGAAACGTGTTGGCCACATACAGATTGTCGAACAGGTGGTGGATGGTGAGGTGGCCGATCACCCCCATCAGGCCAATCGCCATCCAGCGCGCCGTGCGCGAGGTGCGTTGGCGCGACGCACGCAGCGCCGCAACCGACACGCTCAGCCACAGGCCGAGGTAGGCCAGCAGGCCCAGGATGCCGGTCTCGGCGAAGATGTTGAGGTAGTAGTTGTGGGCGTGCCCGAGCGGATTTGCCCAACGCAAGGTCCGATACTGCTCGTAGGCGGCTGCGTAGTTGCCAAAGCCCACCCCGAGCCAGGGGTGATCGAGGATCATCCCCACCGCGGCCTGCCAGTGCGCCAACCGCTCGATGAGCGAGAAGTTCTCGGACGTGAGATACGCGCCGCGCACGTCGATGTTCGAGAAGTCGAACTGGGTGGTGAACTCGGTCAGCCGTGTCACCAACGCCGCGGGCAGCACGCCCGCCGCCCAGGCCAGCCCGAACAGGGCGGCGCCGCCGACCAGCGCGCCAAGCGCAGGGATGGGTCGGCCCGTCCACGCGATGAGCATCAGCGCCGCCGCCCCGGCCGCGCCAAGCAGCGCCCCGCGCGACCACGAGGCCACCAGCCCGCCGAAGCACAGCACGGCCACGAGGGCGGCCAGCCCGCCCGCCAGCAGC
>JAIBCK010000120.1 GCA_019694215.1 Thermoflexales bacterium | reverse complement strand
GCGATCTCCTCCAATCGATCCGGGCTGGTCGCCGCGACCTGCTGATACGTGCGGATCCCGGCCATGCGCAGGCGCCGCGCGATGGTCGGCCCAATTCCGACGATCTCCTCGAGCGCATCATCCTTGCCGCCGGACGCTGCCACGGCCACCGGCGTTTCGGCCGCGCTCGCCTGCAGGCGCACCGCCGCAGCCGCCGGCCGCGAAGCGCCCTCGACCCGGGCGCGCAACTGGGTCAGTTCATTGTCGCGCTCGGCCAGCGCATCCATGGCGCGGCGCAAATCGCCCACGCTGTCACTCAATTGCCGCCGCAGGTCGGCGATCTCGAAATCGCGCTCGTCCTGTGCGGGCTCCTCGGCGGCGGCCTGGGGAGGCGTCCCGTCCGCGCGCTCGAGCGACTCGATCTCGGCCGTCAACCCGGCGATGCGGCGCTCGCGCTCGACGACCGTCTGCTCCAGTGCATCGATGCGCGCGCGGGCGTCGGCCAGATCGGGCGAGGGCGCAGCGACGGGAGGCTCGGCGTGCGTCGGCTCCGGCGCGGCCTTGACCCGGGCTTCGAGCGCCGCCACCGTCGTCGCCATCCCGGCCAGACGGGCGCCGACATCCTGCGCCTCGGCATTGGCCTTTGCGGTGGCCTCGGTCAGCGCCTTGCGTTCGGCGGCAAAGGCCTCGGCCTGGCGGGCCGTCTGCTGCTGCGCGTCGGCGATCTCCTGCCGCAGCAGCGTGATGCGGGCGTCCTGGTCAGCGGCGTCGGCGCGGGCGGTCTCCAGCGCCTCGCGCAACGTGGAGAGATCATCGGCGCGGACATCCACGGGCAGCACGGCCGGGGCCGAGGCCTGCTGACGCAGCGCGTCGAGCGACCCCGTCAGCCGGGCGATCTCCTCATCGCGCGTCCGGGCCTCCGTCGCGCGGGCGCTGTGCGCGGCCTCGATCTCGGCGCGGGCCGCGGCCAGCTGGGTGGCCAACGCCGACAATTCATCCGAGCGATCGGGCGGCGCGCTGAGCGCGGCCAGGCGCACGGTCTCGGCCTGATGCTCCACTGCGGCGCGCGCGGCGGCCAGGTCGGTCAGCAGTTGCGCGCGCTCGCCCTCCCAGGCGGCCGGGGTGGCCGGGGCGGCCGACAGGCGGGCACGCAGGTCAGTGAGCTGGCGCTGGCTGTCCGCCCGTTGTGCGGCGAGCTGGGCCTCGCGCTGGGCGAGGCGGGCGTTGAGGGCATCGAGCTGCGCGTGCCCGGCCGCGACGGCGGCCTCGAGCGCGCGGGCGTGCGCATCGGGCTCCGGGCCGGCCAGCGCGGCGGTGCCCGGCTGCGCGCGCAGGGCGGACACTTCGGCCTCCAGCGCGCTGATGCGCGCGCGGGCTTCGTTCAGGCGCGTCTCGGTCAGCAGGGCGTCGCTGGCGGCGTTGCCGATGCGGGCCACCTTCTCCACCTCGCGCTGCGTGGCGGCCTGCGCGTCGATCAGGCGAGCCTTGGCGCGGTCGAGCTCGAGCTTGAGGTCGTCCATCGCGGCCAGACGGGCCTCCTGCCGGACGGCCTCGGCGCGCGAGAGTGCCAGTTCGCCGCGCGCGTGTTCGAGGTCGGCGGTGAGTGCCGCGACGGTCTCGTCACTCAGGTCGCGTATCGTGACCGGGCCGCCGTCCGCGGTCCCGGACAGCTCCAGACGGGTGGCCGACAAACGCTCAAGCTCGATCCGCCGTTGCTCCTCGGCCCGAAAGGCAGCCTCGGCCCGTACGGTCTGGGCCTTGCTGTCGGTCAGGCGCTGGTTGAGCAGGGTGATCTCGTCCTCGCGGGCGCGGAAGGCGCGCAGGGCGCTCTCGCGCTCGGTCAGCGCAAGGTGCTTGGCGACATGCTCCTGATCCTTCTCGATGCGCAGCTGCTCGACCTCGCTCTCGGCCTGGTCGGCGCGCCGCGAGGTGTTGAGCCAGGAAAATGCGGCGACGATCAGGATGGCTGCCACCACCATCGCAAGGGCGATGGGGAGCAGGGTGAGCAGGAAATTGGTGTCTGGCACGCGAGCCTCCGTTGTCAGTTCTGCCGGCATTGTAGCGGCAGCCCGCGCCGTTTGATCACACGTCGGCGGGGTCGGCGATGGCCCCAGCGATGGCCGAGGCGGCCACCACGGCCGGCGACGCCAGGTAGATGTCCGAGTCGCGCGTGCCCATGCGGCCCCTGAAATTGCGGTTGGCGGTGCTGATCGTCGCCTCGCCAATGGCCGGCACGCCCATGTGGTTGCCCATGCACGGCCCGCAGCCGGGCACGCCGATCACCGCGCCAGCGTCGATGAAGTCGTTGATCCAGCCGCGGCGCATCGCCTCCGCCAGCACCTCGGACGAGGCCGGGATGACCAGCAGCCGCGTCCCGCGCGCGACGCGCCGGCCGCGCAGCACCGCAAGCGCGGCCTCGAAATCCTCGAGCCGGCCGTTCGTGCACGTCCCGAGAAAGGCCTGCTGGATGGGCGTGCCCTTGACCGCGCTGACCGGCTGGACGTTGTCGACGCGGTGCGGGCGGGCGACCATCGGCTCGATGGCGCGGAGGTCGTAGACATGCTCGGCCAGCACCGCCGCATCCGGGTCGGGATACAACGCAATTTCTTCGAGCGTTGTGCAAAGCGCGTCGACGCCCGCGATGCCCGGCCCGCCCTCGGCGCGCCAGCGCGCATCGCGGGCCAGCAGACGCGCGCGCAGGTAGTCGAAGACGGCGGCGTCGGGTGGGAGATAGGCGTTCTTCGCGCCGAACTCGGCCATCATGTTGGGCAGGACCATGCGGCTCTCCAGGCTCAGCCCCGCGACGCCCGGCCCGCCAAACTCGATCGAGGCATACAGCCCGCCATCCTGACCGAGATCGCCGATCATCTTCAGGCAGAAGTCTTTGGCGGTGGCGCCCGGCCGCAGGTGGCCGGTCAGCGTGATGCGCAGCGTCTCCGGGACGCGCATCCACAGCTCGCCCGTCGCCCACAGCGCCGCGACCTCGCTGCGCCCGATCCCGGCCCCAAATGCGCCCAGCCAGCCGTAGTGCGTGGTGTGGCTGTCCGACCCGACGATGGTCTGCCCCGGCAATACCGCGGCCTCCTCGCTCAGCACCTGATGGCAGATCCCGCGCCCGGCCTCCCAGAAATGCCGCACGCCCTGCTCGGCGACGAAGCGGCGCACCTCGGCGTGGTTCTGCGCGTGCTGCGTGGTGGGGGCGGGGACGGCATGATCGAGGGTGATCCGCAGGCGTTCCGGATAACGGACCTTGTCAACCCCAAGCTGCTTGAAGGTCTTCCAGATCGGCGCGGTGTTGTCGTGGCTGAGCACGCAATCCGGGCGCGCATCCACGATCTGTCCGACGCGCGCGTCCGCGAGGCCGGCTGCGCGCGCAAGGGCTTTCTCTGCAAAGGTTCTGGCCATTGGCCGGATATCATACGCACCCGTGTCCGCCCTCGCCGAGAAGCCCGCCCCCCGCCGTGACTCCCGCCGCAACCTGGCCGCCTTTATCGGCGACATGAGCAGCTTTGCCGTGGGCATGTATTTCATGCCGACCACGACCGTGATCGTCGGTCTGGCCAGCATGCTCACCACCGACAAGGCCCTGATCGGCATCGTCGGGCTGACGTGGCGGACGTTCTGGTATCTGCCGCAGCTGCTCGCCGCGCGGGTGATCCATCACCAGCCGCGCAAGTGGCCGTTTCTATTCTGGCCGGCGCAGATGGGACGCCAGATCGTGCTGCTGCTGGTGGCCTGGCTGTTCTTCACCCAGGCCAGCAACCCCGGCCTGACCCTGGCGCTGCTGATCGGCGGGCTGGCCATCTTCAGCAGCAGCGACGCGCTGGCCAGCATCTCGTGGTTTGACATCCTCAGCCGGGCCTTCACCCCGCGCATGCGCAGCCGCGTCTTTGCAATCGGCCAGCTGATCGGCTCGCTGGTCGGCATCGCGGTGGGGATCGCCGTCGAGCGCCTGCTCGCCAACGAGGCGTGGCCGATCTTCACCCGTTATGCGGTCGTCCTGCTGTGTGGCTACCTCGCGCTCAACGTGTCGGGCATCTTCATCCTCTTCATCCAGGAGCTGCCACCCGACTCGACCGGCCATGAGGAAGGCGAGGCCGCGCCACGGGCCGGCTTTGCCGACACGCTGCGGGCCGCGGTGCAGGGGGATGCGCGCTTCCGGCGCGTCCTGCTCGGGCGCGGGCTGACCTTCCTCGAAACGATGGTGTCGTCGTTCTACGTTGTCTTCGCGCGGGCCGAGCTCGGGCTGGGTCCGGAGGCGATCGGGTTGTTCAGCGCGGCCTATGTCGTGGGCAGCATCTTTGGCGTGGTCGCCTTTGGCGCGCTCGGCGAGCGGGCCGGCCCGCGCCGCGTCTCGCAGCTGGCGTCGTTTCTGCATTTCCTCGCGCCGGCCCTGGTCGTCGCCCTGATCGTGCTGCCCGGCCTGGCCGGGAGCGGGCTGTGGGTGATGTTCGCCGTGCTGGGGATCAACGGCGCGCTCGAGCACTCGCTCACGCTGGGCTACCTCGGCTATGTCATGGACATTGCCACCGACAAGACGCGCGGCGCATACATCGCGGTGATGAACTCCCTCAGTGGGATCATCTCGCTCACGCCGTTTCTGGGTGGTGTGCTGCTCGATGCGCTGGCGCACCCCCTGGGCGCCCGCGGCGCGTATGCGGCCGTGTTCGGGGCCGTGGCCGTCATCGTGCTGATCGGCAGCCTGGTGGCGCTGACCATCCCGCCCGTGTCGCGGGACCCGGCCCCGGCCGACTAGACCGTCAGCTCGATGCGATTGCCGTCCGGGTCGAGCACCACGCTTTCGTAGTAACCGTCGCCCGTCCAGCGCGGGCCATCCAGCACGGCGTGGCCGGCCGCGCGCAGGCGCGCCGTCAGCGCATCGACGGCGGCAACCGAGCCGAGCGAGAGCGCGACGTGGGTGAGGCCCATGCGCTGCTCGCCGGGGGAGGCGGGCGTGGGCGTGAGGGCCGTCGTCGTCATCAGCTCCAGCCGCGCGCCGTCGCCCAGCCGCACGAAACGCGAGGCGAAGCCCTTGGCCGCGTTCTCGTAGCGCGGCCCGAGCTCGCCGCCAAAATACGCCGCGTAGAAGGCGGCCAGCCGTTCGAGGTCGGGCGTCCACACGGCCAGGTGTTCGATGCGCGCACCGGGGGTCTGCATGCCGCCATGCTACCCGCGTCGTGAGGGCCACTCCCGTATAATCCCGCGCGAGGTAATCACCGTGAATGCGACTCAACCCGCGTCGATGAAGTCCGTCGATGTCATCATCCCTGTCTACAACGAAGAACGCGACTTGCCCAAGTGCGTGGCCAAGCTGCGCGCGCGGCTGGGCGCCGATTGCCCCTACCGCTGGCGCATCGTCGTCGCCAACAACGCCTCCAAGGATGGCACCCTCGAGGTCGCCAGGCGCCTCAAGGCCGAGCACCCCGGCGAGGTCGACTTCATCCACCTCGATCAGAAGGGGCGCGGGCGCGCGCTGAAGAAGGCCTGGCTCGCCTCGGACGCCGATGTGCGCGCCTACATGGATGTCGACCTCTCGACCGACTTGGACTACTTCCTGCCCATGATCGACCCGCTGATGAAGGGCGAGTATCACGTCGCCACCGGGTCGCGCCTCAAACCCGGGGCCAAGGTCACGCGCGGGCTCAAGCGCGAGTTCATCTCGCGCTCGTACAACCTGATCGTCAAGATCATGTTTCCGTCCAAGAAGTTCTGGGATGCGCAGTGCGGGTTCAAGGCCATCACGCGCGAGGCCGCGGAGAAGCTGCTTCCGCACATCGTCGACAACGCCTGGTTCTTTGATTCCGAGATGCTGCTGCGCGCCGAGCAGCAGGGTTACCCGATCTGGGAGGTGCCCGTCAAGTGGGACGATGACCCCGATTCGCGGGTCAAGATCGTCTCCACCGCCACCGAGGACCTCAAAGGCCTGTGGCGCGTCCGCACCACCCGTTTTGAGGATTCGCACAGCGTCCTCTAGCCTGCGCGCAGGCTTCAAGGAGACTCCATGCAAAACCGTGTCGTCGTCACCGGCATTGGCGCCCTCACTCCGTTGGGCAACGATATGGCCAGCACCTGGGATGCGCTGATCAACGGGCGCTCCGGGCTCGGCCCCATCACCCGCTTCCCCGAGGGCGTATTGCCCGTGAAGTACGCGGCCGAGGTCAAGGGCTTTGATCCGCTCAAATACTTCAAGGCCCCCGAGGCGCGACGCACGGACCCATTCGAGCAATACGGCATGGCCGCCGCCGTCATGGCGATGGAGGATGCGGCGCTCACCGTGACCGATGAGTTCTCCGAGGACGTCGGCGTGATCATCGGCTCGTCGGTGGGTGGCTTCAGCTCGATGCTGTCGCAGTACGACATCCTGCGCACGCAGGGCTACCGCAAGATGAACGTCTTTGCCATCCCGATGATCATGGGCAATGGCGCGGCCGGGCACGTCGCGATCCGCTTCAAGGCGCAGGGCCCCTCGTATTCACCCGTCTCCGCCTGCGCGACGAGCAATGACAGCATCGGCCAGGCCTTCGAGCTGGTGCGCCGCGGCGCGGCCAAGGTGATGATCGCCGGCGGTGCCGACGCCACGGTCGCCAGCCTGGGGATGGCCGGCTTCGAGCAGATCGGCGCGCTCAGCCATGACGAGAGCTGGCCGCCGCGCGCGCCGCGTCCGTTTGACAAGACCCGCGATGGCACGGTCGTCGGCGAGGGTGCCTGCGTGATGATCCTGGAGTCGCTCGACTTCGCCCTCGCGCGCGGGGCCCGCATCCTGGCTGAGATCGTTGGCTACGGGCAGACCACCGACGCCTTTCACGTCATCGCGCCGGCCGAGGGTGGCAAGGGCGCCGCGCGCGCCATCAAGCGCGCCCTGGCCGAGGCCGGCGTCGCGCCCGAGCAGGTCGGCTACATCAACGCGCATGGCACGGCCACGCCGGCCAACGACCCGGCCGAGACCGCTGCGATCAAGAGCGTGTTTGGCGATCACGCCTACAAGATCCCGGTCAGCAGCACCAAGAGCATGACCGGGCACATGATGGGCGCGACCGGCGCGCTCGAAGGGGCGATTTGCATCCACGCCATCCGCGAGGGCGTGCTCCCGCCCACGATCAACTACAGCACGCCCGATCCGTTGTGCGACCTGGACTACATCCCGAACGAGGCGCGTCGCGCGCGCATCGATGTCGCGGTCAACAACTCCTTTGGCTTTGGCGGGCACAACAGCGTGGTCGTCTTCAAGCGCTACGAGTAGGGCGCTTACGCACAGCCTGCCTGAATTCCGCGATCCCGCGCTGCTGCAGCGCGCGCTGACGCACGCCTCGTATGCCAATGAGCACGTGGGCGAGGCGGCGGCGGCCCTGCCGGCGCAGGACAACGAGCGGATGGAGTTCCTGGGGGATGCCATCCTCGATTTCGTGGCCGCGGCCTGGCTGTATCGCACGCACGCCGACGCCGACGAGGGCCGCCTGACCCGCCTGCGCGCCGCGTTGGTGCGCACGACGCGGCTGGCGCGTTTTGCCGAGGCCATCGACCTCTCGCGCCTGCTGTTGCTGGGCAAGGGCGAGGCCGAGGCCGGCCGGGCGCGGCCGAGCATCCTGGCCGATGCCTTCGAGGCACTGCTGGGGGCGCTGTATCTCGACCAGGGGCTGGCGGCCGTGCAGGCCTTCCTCGAGCCGCTGCTGGAGGAGGCCCTGCCGTCGATCCTGCAGGAGAACTCCGAGCGTGATGCGAAGACGCTCTTGCAGGAGTGGAGCCAGTCGCTGCTGGGGGTGACGCCGCGCTATCGCCTGGCGGGGGCGAGCGGGCCGGACCATGCGCGCGTCTTCCGCGTCGAGGTTTGGCTGGGCGATGTCCTGGCGGCGGCGGGGGAGGGGACGAGCAAGCAGGGGGCCGAGCAGAGCGCCGCGCGCGAGGCCATCGCGCGCGAGGACGCCCT
>JAIBCK010000025.1 GCA_019694215.1 Thermoflexales bacterium | reverse complement strand
AGAGCCGCCGCAAAACCTGCTTCCGCAAACGCCAAGAAAGCCAAGCCTGCCGCAAAGCCGACGAAGCCCGTTGCCGCGCCCGTTAACAAGGCCCGGTCCGCCAAACTTGCTGCGCCGTCCGCCAAGCTTGCTGCGCCGTCCGCCAAGCCGACGCGCCCCGCCGCAGTAGCGGCCAAATCCGCGAGCCCTGCGCCTGCGCCGATTGTCAAGCCCGAGGTGGTGAAGCCGGCGGCCGTGGCCGTCAAGTCGGCCATTACCGGGTCGGGGACGGCTCCCGCGGTCGAAGCCAGCGTGGCTCCCGTCCGCGAGAAGGCCACCAAACCCGCGCGGGACGCCGCCCGCCAACCGGTGGTGCCGCTCTCGCCGCTCGCTCAGCTCAAGGCCCGCGCGGCCAAGGTCAAGGCCGAGGCCGGCGAGCAGGCCGCGCGCCCGGTGACCGAGTCCACCGCCACGATCGAGGAGATCGCGGTCGAAGAGCTGACCGTTGAAGAGCAGCTCATCAACATGGGCCGCGAGCGCGGCTACGTCACCTATGACGACATCCTCGGCCTCTTTCCCGATGCCGAGAAGAACGCCGAGCAGCTCGAGGAGCTGCTGACCTCGCTCAACGATGCCACGATCCAGGTCGTGCCGAGCGAGGAGGAGGCGGCGGATCAGTTCACTGCCGACGACGACGACGACGACGACGACGAGTGGAACGAGCGGAACAACGACAACCTGCTCGAGGCCATCGAGGCCGATGACACGGTCGGTCTCTATCTCAAGGAAATCGGCCGCGTGCCGCTCCTGACGGCGCCGCAGGAAGTCGACCTCGCCCAACGCATGGAGCGTGGACGCGCCTCGCGCGAGGCCATCGTCGCGAATGACAAGCTGGCCGGCCCGATCCGCGAGAAGCACGATGAGCTCATCGACGACGGCATGGCCGCCCGCGAGCACCTGATCAACGCCAACTCGCGCCTGGTCATCAGCGTGGCCAAGAAATACATCGGGCGCGGCGTGCCATTTCTGGACCTGATCCAGGAGGGCAACATCGGCCTGATCCGCGCGGCCAAGAAGTTTGACTGGCGGCGCGGCCACAAGTTCAGCACCTATGCGACCTGGTGGATTCGACAGGCCGTTACGCGCGCAATCGCCGACCAGGGCCGCACCATTCGCGTGCCCGTCCACATGGGCGACCAGATCAACCGCCTGCTGCGGGCCAGCCATCAGCTCACCCAGGAGCTGGGGCGCGACCCAACCGTGGCCGAGCTGGCCGAGGCGCTCAACGTCACCGTGCGCAAGGCCGAGCAGATGATCCAGGTCGCGCGCCGGCCGATCAGCCTCGAGACCCCGACCGACGACGAGGAAGAGAGCGTGCTGGGCGACTTCATCCCGGATGAGGACAGCCCTGCGCCCGCCGAGATGGTCACCAGCCAGGTGTTGCGCGAGCAGATGAGCGACATCCTCGGCACGCTGCCGCCGCGCGAGGTGCGCATCCTGCAGCTGCGCTATGGCCTGCTGGATGGCGAGACGTACACGCTCGAGGAAGTTGGTCGCAAGCTCGGCGTGACGCGCGAGCGCGTCCGGCAGATCGAAGCCCAGGCCCTCTCCCGCTTGCGCCATCCCGCGCACGCGCGGCGCCTGCGCGATTTCCTGAAAGAGTAGGCGCGCGCCGCCACCCCGCTACAGGTATTTCTCGACCGCCCAGCCGCCCTCGCGGACGATGGGTTGGTCTCCTGCTGCCTGTCCCGGTCGGAAGATCAGCGCGTTGTGCCCGTGCAGCGCGTCGACGACGTCGCCCATCCAATCGGCCAGCGCCACTGGCATGTCCAACGCCGTGGCAATCTGCGCCGGGGTGACATCGTCCAGCGCCACGCCATCGGGATGGTCGAAGGTCACCCGTGGAAGGATGAGGATCGGACGTTTGAGCGCGGCCACGCCAGGGTCGGCGCCTTCGCGCGCCGCGCGCACCTGATCGAGGATGTCCTGTCCCGGCAAAAGCCCCGCGACCGTGATCGTGTCCCCAAGGCGCTCGTTGCGGATGCCGAGCGTTGGCAGTGGGATGCCGGTTCGGCGGGAGAAGGCCGCCGCAGCACGGCGCAGGGTGGGCGCGAACAGCGCCCCCGTCGCCAGGATCGCGCCGTCCGGGCCGCCGGGCGCGAGGGTCAAGTCCCCCAGCTCGCGGCGCTGCAGGCGGGCGAACTCGTTGAGGAAGTCGCGCGTCAGGCCGAGCCCGTTCTCCTGCAGGGCCATGCCGTCGTAGTCGCGTTTGCGCGGCAAGGTCTCCCCGGCGACGAGATACCACTCGTCGGTGGCATACACGAAACCAAAGCCCAGGCGCTCGCGAAACTCGCGCTGCCAGTCGGCCACCGCGGCGAGCACGGCCCGACACTCCGCGGTGTTGTTGGGGCGGTGGCCGTAGCGGTGGTGGCGCGTCAGCCCGACTGGCACAACGCTGACGGACAAGACATGCGGGTGCAGTTCGGCCAGCTCGCGCACGCTGCGCGCCAGCACCTCGCCGTCGTTCAACCCCGGGGTCACGACGAGCTGGGTGTGCGCGGCGATGCCATGTTCGCCAAGCCAGCGCAGCTGGGCGAGTGGGTCGGCGGCGCGCGGGTTGCGCAGACAGCGTCGGCGCACCTCGGGGTCGGTGGCATGGACGGAGAAATACAGCGGGCTGAGGCGCTGCTCCGCGAGGCGGTCCCAGTCGTCCTGCGTCAGGTTGGTCAGCGTGACGAAGTGGCCGAACAGAAATGAGTAGCGGTAGTCGTCGTCCTTGACATACAGCGTGCGCCGCATGCGCGGGGCGTTCTGCAGCACGAAGCAGAACGGGCACAGGTTCACGCAGCGGCGGATGTCGATGTCAAACGTAGGATGTTCAAACTCGATCCCCAGCGCCTGGCCCGCCGCGCGGGCGGCCCGCCTCTGCAGCGGTGCGCCCGCCCGCATCAGCTCAAAGACCACCTCGGCCTCGGCGCCGTAGAACTGCGCGTCGATGACATCGCGCAGGCCGTGTCCATTGATCGCGACGACCTCGTCACCGGGTTGCAGCCCGGCCGCCTCGGCGACGCTGCCGGGCTCGATGGCCTTGACCCGCCCGGGCGCGGTGGCGGGGCGGCTGGCGGGCAGGGCCGGACCCGGCTCGGCAATCATGCGTAGGGGCCGCGCATCTCGGGCGGCAGCAGCGCGGCCATGCGCCGCATCGCGTCGTCGGTCCATTGCTGCAGCGCCTCGCGGGAGGGGCGGCGGCCCTCGGCGGACAGCCGGAAGGGCTCACCAAGCGTGAGCGTTAGACGGCCGCGCTTCAGGTGCGCCAGCGAGCCCAGCATGCCGGGCGTGCCGACGATGGCGACCGGCAGCACCCAGGCATTGGCGCGCGCGGCGATGTAGGCCATGCCCTCCTGTGCCGGGATGAGCGCGCCGGTCTTGCTGCGCGTGCCCTCCGGGGCGATCAGGATGGCGCGGCCCGCCTTGAGCTCGTCGGTGGCCATCCGAATGGCCTGGGTGTCGACGTCGCCGCGGTGCACGGGGATGGCCCCGTAGGTGATGACGAGCGGGCGCAGCAGCAGATTCTCGAAGGCCTCGACCTTGGCCATCGGGGTGACGCCCTTTGGCAACCACGGCAGGACCACAAATGGGTCGAAGGCGTGGATGTGGTTGATCATCACGATGAACCCGCCGTCGGCCGGCACGTGTTCGAGGCCGCGGATCTCGAAGCGGGTGAAGGCGCGGATGACCAGCCGCAGCAGCGCATTCCACAGCCCGCGCAGGGGCGTGCTGCCGTTCCACGTCCAACGGCGGGAGTACACCGATTTTGGGGGCGTCGTCGGGGTCGGCGCGGTCATGGCCTCAGCGGATGATGGTCTTGAGGTAGCGGATGACCGAGCGCAGGTCGTCATCGCCATACGCCGCCATCCCGCCGCTCTGCGGCATGAGCAGGCCACTCTTGTTGTCCGCGTCGGTGGGGAGGCGGCCCTTGCGGATCATGCGCAGCAGGTCGTCCTCGCTCCCGGTCTTGACCAGCGTCGATCCGGCCAGCGTCGGGGCGAGGTTGGTGATGCCATCCCCCGACGCGCCGTGGCACATCGTGCAGTACTCCGAGAACAGGCGCGCACCATTGGCGGCGCTCGACACCGGCGTCGCAAACGGCGACCCTGAGGGGGTGCCCAGCGGCGTCGGGGTCTTTGGGGCCTGCGCCGCGCGCAGCGATCCTCCAACGGTGTAAACCAATCCAAAGGCGAGGGCAATGGCCAGCAGCGCGCCGGCCACGCGCAGCCCCGCCGAAGGGCGCGCGACGGGGGCGGGCACCCCCTTCGCATCCGCCGTTTCGTCGCCGTCGTCTGTTTCGTCGTCGATCAGCATCGGGTCAGTGGCCATCCGGGCAATCACGGCGGAGACCACGATCAGGCCGAAGGCAATCAGCGCGAGGGTGGGGATGGTGATCATCCCGTTGAAGGCATTGAGATAGTCGCCCTTGCACGAGATGCCCGAGTTCAGCTCGCACGGCGAGGCCGGGAAGAGATCGGTCTTCTGATACAGGATGTGATACGTCGAGACGAAGCCGCCGATCACGGCCAGCGGCAGGACATAGCGATACACCCGACTGTCGGCGGTGATGATCCCGATCAGCAGCAGCAGCAGGATCGGATACATCGCAATGCGCTGATACCAGCACATCTCGCAGGGCAGCCAGCCCAGCACCTGGCTCATGAAGAGGCTGCCGATTGTTGCCGTGGCGGCCACCAAAAGGCCGGCATAGGGCGCCGCGCGACCCATGCGTGTGAAAAAGCGGTCCATCGCGCTGATTCTATCCGCCGCGCTGAGCGGGTACTGAGTGCGCGCCGGGGTTCGGGCGGGTAATGAGAGAAATCCGCCCCGATGTGAGAGGTGCCCGGCCGCCAGTCAGGGCATGCTGTTGGCACACACAAACAGGGGGATCAACAAACAGATGTTCACACTCAAAACCATCCAACGGGTCGCCATTGCCGCGCTGAGCGTTCTCGCGCTCGCCGCCTGCAGCGTCGGGGGCGGCGCCCCGATTGCGATCAAGGACCTGCCGGCCTATCCCGGCGCCGCCGAGCTCAAGCCCGGCGAAAGCCGCATCGCCGAGCAGCTGCAGCAGAACATGGCCAATGACAGCTCCGCGCGCCAGGCCTCCGGGTCGGGCGGGAAGACCGAGCAGAAGGCCTTCCGCTTCCCCGGCGACGCGAGCTGGGACAAGGTGCGCTCGTTCTACACCGACAAGCTGAAAGCCAGCGGTTGGAGCGAGGGCATGGGTGGCGTCGCCGGCGCGCTGGCGAACCAGGCCTTGAACCAGGTCAACGCGCAGAACGACGTCTTCCAGAGCCAGATCTATTCGCGCGGGAAGCAGACCCTGGCGATCTTCCGCATGGCTGATCCAACGGACAAGAGCCAGGTCGTGGTGATCGCCTCGCTGACGACCAACTGATTCAAACAGCCGGGGGGGCGTCCGCCTCGAGGGGACGTGCAAGAGGGGCGGGGGCAGGCGGGGGGAGCCTGTCCCCGCCGTTGTTTTTCGGCGCGCGGATAATGCGGGCATGAATGGTGCCCAATCCCTCATCCAGACGCTGGTCAACGGCGGCGTCGATACCTGTTTCACCAACCCCGGCACGTCAGAGATGGCCTTCGTCGCTGCCGTCGATCGCGTCCCGGGCATGCGCACCGTGCTGGCCCTGTTCGAGGGCGTGGCGACGGGCGCGGCGGATGGCTACGCGCGGATGACGGGCCGCCCGGCCTGCACGCTGCTGCACCTCGGGCCGGGCCTGGGCAACGGCATCGCCAACCTGCACAACGCACGACGCGCCGGCAGCCCGCTGATCAACATCGTCGGCGAGCACGCCACCTGGCACCTCAAGCACGATGCCCCGCTCACCAGCGACATCCGCAGCCTGGCCAACCCGGTCAGTGGCTGGGTGCGCACCAGCGCCAGCGCCGCCACGGTCCCCAACGACGCCGTCGACGCGTTGGTCGCCTCGCAGACCCCGCCCGGTCAGGTCGCCACGCTGATCTTCCCCGGCGACGCGATGTGGACCGAGGCCCCGGATCCGCTGCCCGCGCCCGCCTTGCCGGCCCGGCCGGCCGTCGATGCCGCGGCGGTCGAGGCGCTGGCGGCCACGCTGCGCGCCGCGCGCAGCAAGGGGGAGGCCTGCGCGCTGTTCGTCGGCGACGCGGGCTGGACGCCACGCGGGCAGGCGGTCGCCAGCCGGATCGGGGCCGCATTGGGCAAACGACCGTTGGGCTATCGCTTCTCCGCCCGCGGCGCGCGCGGGGCCGGGATCGCGCAGATCGAGCGGCTGGCCTATCCCATCCCACAGGCCCTGGCCCAGCTGGCCGGGGTCAAGCACCTCGTGCTCGCGGGCGCGCCGGCGCCGGTGGGCTTTTTTGGTTATCCAAATCTGCCCAGCGAGATCCGCCCGCCCGACTGCGCCCTGCATGTGCTCGCCACGCCGCGCCAGGACGTGCTGGCCGCGCTCGAAGCCCTGGCGGATGCGCTGGACGCGCCCGCCGAGCCGCCGCAGCGCAATGCCTACGCGCGCCCGGCCCTGCCGGAGGGCGATATGAGCGTCGAGAAGATCTGGCTCGCCCTCGCCGCGCTGCTCCCCGAGGGCGCCGTCATCGCCGATGAAGCCGTGACCAGCAGCCGCGAATCCGATCGTTGGATGAGCGGGACCGCCCCGCATGACTGGCTGGCGGTGACCGGCGGCAGCATCGGGCAGGGCATCCCCGTCGCGACCGGCGCCGCGGTGGCCTGCCCCGACCGTCGCGTCATCAACATGGAAGCCGACGGCTCGGCGATGTACACGCTGCAGGGGCTGTGGACACAGGCGCGTGAGGGCCTGAATGTGCTCACGGTGATCTTCAACAACCGCAACTACGCCATCCTGCGCGGCGAGATGAAGGCGATCGGGCTCGACATCGGCCCCAAGGCCAATGACATGCTGCGCCTGGACACGCCGACGCTCGATTTCGTGCGTTTGGCGGAGGGCATGGGCGTGCCGGCCTCGCGCGCGACGGACATGGCCGCCTTCAATGCCGCGCTGGCGGTTGGTCTGCGCGAGCCCGGCCCGCGCCTGATCGAGGTCATGATCTAGCCGGAATGGCCACCGGTCTCTACCTGCATATCCCGTTCTGCCGGCATCGCTGCTCGTACTGCGACTTCAACACCTACGTCGATCAGGATGGCCTGCGCGAGCCCTATGCCGAGGCGCTGGCCGCGGAGATCCGCGCCCGCGCCGGCGAGGTCCGCCCGGTCGCCCACACCGTCTTCTTCGGCGGCGGCACGCCCTCGCTGATGAGCGGCGAGCAGCTGGCGCGTCTGGTCGAGGCGTGCCGGTCCGCATTCGCCTTGCCGGATGACGCCGAAATCACGCTCGAAGCCAACCCTGGCACGGTGACGCTGGCCTCGCTGCGCGAGATGCGCGCCCTGGGCATCAACCGCCTGAGCTTTGGCGCGCAAAGCGCCGACCCCGGTGAGCTGGCGCTGCTGGGGCGCGAGCACGGCTGGCGCGAGGTGGGCGAGGCCGTCGCGACCGTGCGCGCGGCGGGCTTCGACAATGTCAACATCGACCTGATCTACGGCCTGCCGCACCAGCCGCTCGCGAGCTGGCAACGCACGGTGCGGGCCGCGCTGGCGCTGGCCCCCGAGCACATCTCGCTTTACGCGCTCAGCATCGAGACCGGCACGCCGCTGCATGAGCGCACCCGGCGCGGGGAGCTGCCGCTGCCCGATCCGGATGCGGCCGCCGACATGTATGAACACGCCGAGCAGGTGCTGGGCGACGCCGGTTATGCGCACTACGAGATCTCAAACTGGGCGCGCCCGGGCCGGGCCTGCGCGCATAACTTGATCTACTGGCGAAATGAGCCATACTTCGGGCTGGGGGCAGGGGCACACTCGAGCTCGATCCAGCGGCGCTGGTGGAACGCCCGCCGCCCGGCCGACTACATCGCGCGCGCGGCGGCCGGGCCGGAGGCGATCCGCGCAGGCGGCATCGAACTCGCCCACGAGGACATCGACGCCGCCACGTCGCGCGGCGAGACGATGATGCTCGGGCTGCGCCTGCTCGAGGAAGGCATCACGCATGCGCGCTTCGAAGCGCGCTATGGCGCGCCGATGACAACCTTCTTCCAGGCAGCGCTCGATCAGGCGGTCGGCGAGGGCCTGCTGACTGTCGACGCGGTTGGGGCGCGGCTGACCGAGCGCGGCCGCTTCCTGAGCAACCGCGTCTTCCGCCTGCTGGTGTGATGAAGCGTCTGTCCGTGTTCGTCCCGATCGGGGTCGCGCTGCTCGCGTTGGCGGGGCTGCTGGGCCTGCTGCGCCCGGTGCTGGCGACGACGTCGCCGCCGCGCCCGGCGTCGCTTCAGGCCGAGCCGGCCCTGGCCGCGACCGCGCCCTACACGTACTACTTCCCGCGCCTTCCGGGGGGCGACGCGACCGCCCCCGTCTCCACGACTTCGCGCTATGTCGATTCACTCATCCCCAGCCGCCTGCAGGCCTGGGGCTGCGCGGCGGGCCAGCAGCAGCGGCGCGGGACGATCATCCTCGACTTTGGCCAACCCTACACCTACACCGCTGACGTCCAGGGGGTGTATTACTTTGCGTTTGACGTGGCTCCGCTGGCGCAGGTTGAGCTCGCCGCCCGCAGCTTCATCACGGGCTACGCCACCTGTGCGCCACCCACGATCCCAGTCACAATCGGGCTGGGCGTCAACAACTACGGCACCGATGTGCACTTCGCATCCGGCCTGGCCTGGGGCCAGATGACCCAGCGCATCGCCAGTGCTGTCGCGGCCTCCAGCTATGCCAGCCGCGTCACGGTCATGGGGGCGATCGACGCCGAGCCGGGCTTTGGCAGCGCCGGCCAGACGCGGGGCTGGGTGGATGGCTATGCCTCGGGGACGGGGCGCCCGCTGATCAATTTCGGGTCGTGCGATGGCTGCCCGACCTCCGGCGCGCCGCCGCTGAACACCCAGATTGGCGGCTTCTGGACGCTCAACGATCTCTGGTATGTCTCGGGCGGGCATCCGCTGACGAAACCGCTTCCGGAGATCTACCTGACCAGCGGCACCAATGCCCGCCAGTGGAAGACCGTCGCGCTGGCCGTCAAGACCTGGGCCAACGCCGACCTGCGCTTCATCGGGGTGATGACGCAGTGGCAGGCCTGCCACGAGCGCGGCAATGACGCCGAGTGCGAGGCCATCCATACCAACAATCCATCGGAGGCGGGATGGACGCAGCTCCGCGACGCCCTGGCCAGCGCGCCCACCGTCGCGCAGACCTTTGGCCCGCCGACCGACATCTCGTGGGAGGCCTGGAACAGCAGCGCGCTGGCGAATGCGCGGCGCATCACCTCTTTCACGCGCCCGACGGGTCGCGCGCTGGGCTGGGGCTATCTCGTTGCCTCGGTGACGGCGCCACTCCCGGCCTCGCAGTTCATCGGTGTCAACGCCTGGCAGCGGCGGGTGGGCGCCATCCGTTTGATCGTGCATGCCGGGGCGCGGCGCAACGAGGGCGGCGCGTCGACGCCGGCGCTGGTCGTCTTCCGCCGCGATGACGGCCTGGGTGTCTGGCAGCGCGACGCGGACGGCGCGCTGGCGCGTTACTACACGCCCACCGGCGCAAAGGGCAGCCTGCGCATCGTCACCGCGCGCGGGGCCGTCCTCGAGCTCCGTGACAGCGCCAATCAACGCTTCCGCTTCGACACCACCACCTTCCGCTGGGTGCGTTGACCGCGCCCGGCCCTCCCCATCGAACCATGACAAACCTCACGGCCCGCATTACGGACTGGATCCACACACATGCCGATGACATTGTCGCCGCGACGCGCGAGCTGGTGCGCATCCCCAGCGTGGTCGGGCAGGAGGCCGATGCCCAGGCCTGGATGGCCGAGCGCATGCGGGCGCTGGGCCTCGCCGTGGATGTCTTCCAACCCGAGCGCGCCGCGCTGCAGCGCCTGCCCGCCTTTGTCGATTCGGGCTTCGCGCTCGAAGGGCGCCACAACGTCGTTGGTCGCCTGGCGGGCACCGGCGGTGGCCGCTCGCTCATCCTCAACGGCCATGTCGATGTCGTTTCGGCGGAGCCCGTCTCGGCGTGGACGCGCCCGCCTTACGAGGGCGTAATCGAGCGCGCGCCGGCGGCATCCGGTCTGCCCTGGGCCGGGGCACGGCTGTTTGGCCGCGGCGCGATGGATATGAAGTCGGGCGTCGTCGCCAACGCCGACGCGGTGGCGGCCCTGAAGGCTTGTCATATTCCGTTGGGCGGTGACGTGATCCTGGAGAGCGTGATCGAGGAGGAGGCCGGCGGCGGGGGCGGGACGCTGGCCTGCTTCGAGCGCGGCTACCGCGCCGATGGCTTCATCGCCACCGAGCCGCACTGGGTCGATGTGACCATTGCGCATCCCGGCATCCTGTATTTCCGCATCACGGTCGAGGGGCGCAGCGCCCATGCCGGCCGCGCCCACAAGGGCGTCAATGCCGCGGTCGAGGCCGCGCCGATCATTGCCATGCTGGGGGCCTGGGACCTCGAGCGCGCGGCGGCCCTGCACATCGAGCTGCTCGAACGTGGCGATCCGGCCGCTCGGCGGTCGTGTCATTTGAACGTTGGCGTGGTGCGGGCCGGTGACTGGCCCAGCACGGTGCCCGGGCGTTGCGAGATCGAAGTGCGGATGTCCTTTGTGCCCGGCGAGACCGAGACGGGCGTGCGCGAGGAAATTGCGCGCCGCATCGCCGAAGTGGCCGCGCACAGCCCGTGGCTGCGTGCGCATCCGCCGGCCCTGACCTTTTTTGGCTGGCACGCCGAGCCCTGGTTGCAGGATGAGGCTGCGCCTCTGGTGCAGGACTTTCTGGGCCTGCTCGCTGGCGCCCGTTTGCCGGGGTTCAGCGACCCGATCCCCTACGCGGTCGGCATCACGGCCGGGCTGGACACGCGCTTCGCCGCGCTGTATGACACGCCCGCGCTGGCCTGGGGGCCGAAGGGAGCCAACTTGCACGGGGCCGACGAATACGTCGAGCTAGACACCGTGGTCGAGACTGCGCGGCTGCTCGCGCTGTTCGCCAGCCAGTGGTGCGCGGGCTGAAAAACAAAAAGGGACCCGGATGGCCGGGTCCCCAGCGTCGAAGGGCAAGGCCTACTTCGACATGTTCATCGGCATCTCCTGGATCTTGGCCGTGACGTCCATCGTCTTGCCCGACTTGAACACCAGCTTGAGCTTGAGTTCGCCGCCGAGCTTGAGGTCCTGCTTGAGGCCCATCAGCATGATGTGATAGCCGCCCGGCTGCAGCGAGACGGAGCCGTTGGCCGGCACCTTGAGCCCGTTGGCCAGGGGCTGCATCTGCATCATGCCGCCGGCGGCCTGCACGGTCTCATGAATCTCGGGCATCGCGCCCTCGACCTGTGCGCTGACGAGGGTGTCCTCGGCGCCACCATTCCTGATCACCATGTAGGCGGCACTGTTCATGCCTGCGGTGGCCGCGCGCGCCCACGCACCGTCAACCACGATCTGGCCGGCCGGCGCGGCGGCGGGCGCCGGCGCGGGGCATCCGGTGAGGGCCAGCGCGAGCGCGGCCATGAGGGGGAGGGACCAGAGTTTCTTCATCATTGGCCTATTCTAAGTTGACCGCTTGGCGCACAACGGAAAACAGCGAGTATCACCCTTTCGTTATACGGGGCATCTCCACCCCCGGGGTGGGGGTGGAGCGAAAGGCAGCCAGCAGACCGGCCGCGGTCATGAAGGCGAGGGCGAGGTCGGGCAGGAAGAAGGAGTGATCGACCAGGCCGTGCGCGGCCGCGGCTGAGACAAGCCCGATGCCGCCCAACGCCAAAACACGACCTTCCGACTGGCGCAGCACCGCCCGCACGGCCTGAAGATAACCCAGCCCCATTACGGCCAGGGCGAGCAGCCCCGCCACGCCCAGCCGCGCCGCCGCATCCAGCACCAGGTTGTGGGCGTGCGAGAGCTCCGGCTCACGCCACGCCTCCGGCAGGATGTAGAAGCTGCGATACGCATACAGGAAGTTGTCCGGCCCGACACCCAGAGCAGGATGGTCGAGGAACATCTCCCAGGCGCTCTGCCAGAGATTGATGCGGATGAAGCCCGAGCCCGCGCTCAGATCCAGCGCGTTGGCAAAGCGCGTTCCCTGCAGCAGGCTGGCGGCAACGCCGCTCAGCAGCAGCACGCCGGCCAGGAGCCCCAACACGGCGATGCCGATGCCCACCCTCCGCCAGCGCCCACCGGCCGCGATGGCCATTACCGCGACGGCCGCCGGCAGCCCGAAGAGCAACGCCCCGCGCGACTGGGTCAGCGCCAGGGCCAGCGTCAGCACGGCCAGCGCGAGGCCCGCCCCCAGCCGCGCCAGCGCCGCCAGCCGGGCGGGTCGGTTGATAAACGCCCAACGGGCAAACACCAGGCCTGCCAATGCCAGCGCCCATACCCGCTCGAGATAGAGCGCGTCGTTGTTGGCCGAGCCGAACAGACTGCGAATGCGTGGCAGGCCAAATTCGGCGGCGAAGCGCACACCCCGCGCGTAGTTGACCAGCCCGATCGCGGCGACGCCCACACCGCCCGCCACCAGCGCGACCGCGATCCCGGCGCGCGCCCGCGCGCTCTGCGGCGTGCTGCGCAGCAGGAGGTAGAACAGCGCAGGCTCGACGATCACCAGCCGCCACTCGCGCAGCGCCTCCACGCGAAACTCGGCCTGCGCCGTGGACAACGCGCTTACGACGACGAGCGCCAGCACCCCCGCATCGAGCAGGGTCAGCCGCGGCAACCCGGTGCCGGTTCGGCGGCGCGCGCGCCAGGCTTGCGCTCGATCAAACAGCCAACGTGCGAGACACATCACCAGCAGCACCTCCGACATCGGGAAGGCGCGTTCGAACAGGCGCTGCGGGACGAGGTAATACGGCGCGAAGAAGGCGACCAGCGCAAGGCCGACCTCCAGCCGCATCCACACCAGCCCGAACAGCGCCACCAGCGCCAGCAGGCTGAGCGCCAGCGCAGGCGCCCACAATGCCAGCGCGGAGACGCCGCCTGAGATGGCGAGGTTGGCCGGCAGCCCCAGGTTGCGATAGGCGGTGGCGGCGTCCTGCGCCCAGCTCAGCGCCGCGGTCACCCACACGATCCCTGCCGCGACGATGGCCGGCCAGGTCCGCGCCGCCAGCCCGCTCAGCCGTTGGGAGGACCCGCGCAGCCAGCCGGTCAGGTCGGCGTGCCGCGCGTGATAGCCGAACACAAGGGCCGCCGCAAGCGCGATCACGGCCAGCAGCGCCCCGAGCGCGGCGTAGTCCGGCGCGCGCGGTGCGAGCCGGCTCGACCAGCCCAGCATCACCCACTGCCCCCAGCCCCCCTCCGCGACGATCACGGCCTGATGGGGTCCCGGCCCCAGGCCGTCCGCGACCGGGATGGTCTCGATCCACGGCACGTTGCGCGCCGAGGTCAACGTAAGGTAGGCGCCGCCGTTGGGACCGCCCGCATCGCGCGGCAGCAAGTTTGCAGGTTGCCCGTCAACGTTGGTGTAGAGGTAGCCGCGGAAGCGCGACTCGCCGCGCTTGACGATGAGCGCGAGCGCATCGCCGGTAAAGGTCACGGTGACGGCGGCGCCCGGCGTGTCCGGAATGTCGGCGCCCAGCTCACCCACCCGCCAGCCGGGCGAGAAGGTCGCCGCCGGGTTGGGCGTGAATGGGCTCAGCGCGGCGTTGTCTTTGGGGCGCGCGTTGGGCGGCAGGGCGAAGGCCTGCCCGCGCGGCGCGGGTGCCGCGCCGTTGCGCACCGCGGCGATCGCCTCCCCCCAGGCCGTCCAGACCGGGCGCGGTTGCCCGTCCGGCGTGAGGGCGGCAAACCCCCAGCGCGGGTCGTCGCTGTGGCCACCGCCGGGTTGCAGCGCTTCGAGGGTGAGCGCGCCAAGCCACGGCCATTCGGCCGCCGCGCGCAAGGTCGCGGCGCGCGTCCAGGCGGCCTGATCGGCCTCACTGACCGATCCCCACAGCGAGGGTCGGCCCTGCCAGCCTTGCGGGGCGGCGTTCCAGCCGAACTGGGTGATCCAGATGGCTTTGTCCGCTTCGTTGTGCAGCTCCATCTCGTGGCGCAGCAGCAGGACGTGCGAGAAGTTGAGCACGCCGGCGTCGACGCGCGCATCGGTGGGCGGCAGGTCAAAGCCGTATGGCTTGGCCGCCACGACGTCAAAGGCGTCGTGCCCGCCCAGCTCATACAGCCGACGCAGGAAGGCCTGCGGGGCGAGATTCACCTCGTTGACTTCGACCGTTGGGGCGAGCGCGCCGAGCACGAGGATGGCCTGCCCGTCGGCGGCCCGGATGGCGGCGCGGGCCGCCCACAGCAGGCGCAGGTATTCGGCCGGGTTGATCAGCGCATTGCCCCAGGCGGCGGACAAGTTTGGCTCATCCCAAATCTGATAGGCCAGGATCGCGCAACCGTCGCGGCTGGCGGGGCAGGGCGAGGGCGTGTAGCGCTCGGCCAGCGCGCGGGCAAAGCGCGCGAAGTCGGCCGGGTCGGCGGGCGGCGCGCTGGCGGGGCTGGGCGATGCGGCTGAACCGCTCGGCCCGCGCGCCCAGGCCGGGCTGCTCTCGAGCACGGCGAGGATCTGAATGCCCTGACGTTGCGCGGCCGCGATCACGCGGTCGGCGGCGCGCCAGTCGTAGCGGCCGCGTTCGGGCTCGATGTCCGCCCAGCGAAAGGCCTGCCGCACATGGCTGACGCCCAGCGCCTTGAGCGCCGCGAGCCGGGCGTCCAGCGTCGCGGGGTCGAGGTCCTCGAGCGCGGCATTGATGCCAAAACGGAGCGTCCCGGCGAAGCGCACCGGCTGTGGAAAGGCCGTTGTGCGGGCCAGCGCCTCCGCGCGGCCGGCATCGCGCGCGCCCAGTGCCAGGGCGCCGGCGAGCACGGCCACCATCAGGGCCGCCAGGGCGAGGCGCCGAGACCGTCTCACCATGACGGCTAGAACTCGATCTCCCCGTTCAGCGCCTCCCAGGTGTCGAGCGCTTCCTCGGCTGCCTCGGCAATCTCCTCTTCCTCCGAGGCCGCGGCGCGTTCGAGCGCGCGTTGCGCCTCGCGGGTGCTGATATACGAGAGGGCGTCGATGGCGACCAGGCGCGGGCTAAGCGCGTCGTCGCGCTCGATCAACAGGGCGAGCTGGCCGACCGCATCCGGCAGCTCGATTTCGCCGCATGCCGCGGCGGCCGCGCAGCGCATCTCCTCGTCGTCGTTGAGCAGCTCTTTCAGGGCGATGTGCGCCCAGGCGTTGTCGCTGCTGTGGCCCATCGCCCGCACCGCGCTGACCCGAATGTCGGCGTCCTCGGAGCGATAGGCGTCCCGAATCAGCGTCTCGATGGCCGGGTTCGATGCATAACCAAGGGATTCCAGCGCAAACCGGCGCACGTCGGTGAACTCGCGCGTGGACAGCCACACGCCGTTCAATGCGGAGTAGATCTGATCGCGGCGGGCAGTGCTGAGCTTGCCCAGCTCGCCCAACGCAAGATAGTTACCCAATACCCGCGCGGCCGTGGCGCGCACTTCCTCGTTGGCATCCTCGCGCATATGCCGGATCAGCGGGTCGATGTTGGCGACGCTGTCGTCGCCGCTCAACGCTTCCGCTGCGATGGCGCGCACACTGGCGTCGTGGTCGTTGAGCAGGCCGCGAAAGAGCGCGTTGAAATCGACTTCGATGTCCTCGTCGACCATCGCGGTCAGCCGCTCGGCCAGCTGGATGCGACGCTCGGGCTTCTGCTCCGCCCATACCCGCAGGGTATCGGCGAGCTGGAGCTCATCGAGGTCAGAGAGCGCCTTCAGCGCGCGTGCGGGGACGGTCTCGGGGGCTGCCAGGGCGGCCAGGGCCTCAGCGTGGGTGAGCGGGGGTTTGCGGGATTTGTCCATGCGCGGCCTCAGGGGAGCCGAAGCGGTCGGATGATGTCAAACAGGGCGATGACCGCGGCCAGCGCCAGAACGAAGATCATCCCGATGGCGTGTATCCATTGCTCGCGGATGGGGTCAACCCGTTTGCCGCGAATCCACTCGATCAGGATGAAGAGAATGCGCCCGCCATCCAGCGCCGGGATGGGCAGCAGGTTGGACAGGCCGATCAGCACGCTGAGCAGGCCGGCGAATTGCACGAAGGGGAAGGGGCCCTGCTGCCAGAGCGAGATGCCGATCTGGGTGATGCCGATCGGCCCGACCGGGCGGGCCATCTCGGCCGAGACCTGCCCGCGCAGCACCGAGAGCGGGACGTTGATCATTGCCACCAGCGCGCCGCCGACATTGTCGACCATCAACCCGACCGCCTCGGGCACACTCAGCGTGACGCGCACGCGTCGGCCCAGGACGCCCTCGAGCTGCACACCCAACGGTGCGGTTGCGTTGGCATCGGCGGGCAGCGTGCCGCTCAGCGTGATCTCGCGCGGTGCCCCATCGACGGTGCGACGGACGGCGACGGTGAAAGGCTTGCCGATTGACCCGACCGCCTGCCGCTTGAGCATGGTGTCGGCCGGTGCCTGCGCGCGCAGGCGTTGGTATTCCGCAAGGCTGATCGCGTCCGGCGTGTTGGCCGGAAGCAGATACTCCGTCGCATCGACGCCGTTGGCGCTCAGGATGATGTCGCCGCTGCGCATGCCAAGCGCCTCGGCGTTGCTGCCGGGCATGACGGTGGCGCGGTAGCTCAGCGACGCCGGCATCGTATACAGCAGGCTGTAGGCCAGCAGCAGCACGGGGATGGCGAACAGGAAGTTCATCAGCGGGCCGGCCAGCAGCACGATGAAGCGCCAGCGTTTGGGCTGCGCGCCAAACGAACGCGGATCGACGACTTCGGCCCCGTCCTCGCCCGTCATCTTGACAAAGGCGCCGATGGGCAGCCAGTTCAGCGTATAGCGTGTTTCGCCACGGGTGAACAGCGTCAGGGCGCGCGGCGGGAAGCCCATCCCGAATTCCTCCACCCGGATGCCAGCCCGTTTGGCGGCCAGGAAGTGGCCCAGCTCATGCACAAACATGAGCGGCCCGAGCAGGATGATGAAGATCAGGATCGGAAAGAGAATCGTGTTGGCGAAATCCATGTCAACCGAAGGATTATAGGCGTTGGCGTTAGCGCCGTCTTAACGCCCGTCGCCGGCCGCTCAGCGCAGCAGCGCGCGCTGCAGGCGATAGCGGGGGCGCGCGCGGTCGGGGTCAAAACCAAACACGACAAAGCCGTCGGCAAACAAGGCCTCGCAGCGTTCGCGCAGTGACAGGCGCAGTGCGAGGGCGCGCGCCATGTCCTGCTGCTTGATGGCCTGGAAATCGCTCGGGATCTCGACCTCGACCAGCGGGCTGGCGGGGTCGGGCACGGGCCGCGCGTCGTCGAGCCACCACTCCGCCTCGAAGCGGTCCGAAGGCAACCCGTGGTTGAGCTGGTCGGTCATCACGCCGTACAGGTTCTCGATGAAGATCGAGCACACGCAGCCGAGCTTGCCGATGTTGAGCCAGGCGTTGCGGGCCAGAATCGGGTCGTAGGTCCAACTGATGAGGTTCAGCCCTTGCGCGCGCGTGGCCTCGGCCTGGGCGCGCTTGAGCGCCTCGCCGATCCCCTGCCCGTGCAGCTCGTTGCGCACGCAGGCCAGGTGCGAGTGCTGCACCAGGCCGCGTTTCGCCGCCGGCCGGTCGGTCAGGCCGATGAAGCTGAGCACGCCGCCGAGCAGGCGGTTGCTGCCGTCCTCGAAGGCGCCCAGCACCACCCCGCCATGATGGGCGATGGCGATCGCGACGGGCGAGGGCGCGCCGTTGCCATCGCCCCACACCTCGCCCTGCAGGGCCTCGAAGTCGGCGTGTTCGGCGGGGGTCTCGATCGGGCGGATGTGATAGCTCATGCGGCCACCCTTGGCACACGGCCGCCCAGGGCGCAGGCCACCTCATACGGGATGGTCCCCAGCCAGCCGGCCACGTCCTCGATTCTGATGCGCTCGTTACCCTGAGAGCCCAGCAAAACGACTTCATCTCCGGTCTGCGCGTCGGGGAGCTCGGTGACATCCACCATGCAATAGTCCATGCAGATTCGCCCGACAATGGGCGCGCGTCGGCCGCGCAGCAATACCTCGCGCCAGGCCGGGACGCGGCGCAGGCCGTCGGCGTAACCGATGGGCAGCGTCGCGATGCGGCTGGGCCGGGTGGCGCGCCAGCGTCCGCCATACGAGACGGCCGCGCCGGCCGGGATGGTCTTGACCTGCGTGACGCGCGTCACCAGGCTCAAGGCGGGCCGCAGCTCCGGCGGGGCCGGGGTTTCGACATCCGGGTCGATGCCATACAGCGCGATGCCGCAGCGCACCAGGTCGAAGCGCGCGGCCGGATGCCGCAGCGTCGCGGCGCTGTTCGACGCGTGCACCCAGGTCGGGCGCAGCCCGGCTGCCGCTGTGGCCGCGACGACGGCGTTGAATGCGGCCAGCTGCGCGCGCGTGTCGCGTTCGTCCGCGGCATCGGCCGTTGCGAAATGCGTATACAGCCCTTCGAGGCGCAGGCCGGGCAGGGCGCGCAGGCGTTGCAGCGCGTCGAGCGCGTCCTCGGGGCGCACGCCCAGGCGGTTCATCCCGGTATCGACTTTGAGGTGGACGGCCACGCGACCGCCCTGTGCGGCGGCCCGGGCGGCCAGTCCTTCCGCGATGCCAACCTCGGCGATGGTGCAGGCGATGTCGTGCTCAACCAGGGCCGCGGCGTTGTCGGCCTCGCACCAGCCCAGGACCAGGGTGGGCGCATGCAAACCGGCGGCGCGCAACTGCAAGGCTTCACCTGCGGTCGCCACGCCCAACCAGCGCGCGCCGCCCGCGAGCGCGGCCTTCGCGGCGAGCACGGCCCCGTGGCCATAGCCATTCGCCTTGACGACGGCCATGAGCGGCACGCCGGCCCGCGCGGCGAGCGCCGCCGCGTTGTGGCGCAGCGCGCCGAGGTCGATGCGAGCCTCCGTTGGGCGGCCCTGGCCGGATGGGACGGCGCTCATGTCACGGCAGGGCGGGATTGCCCTGCATGCTCCACGGCCCCGTCCACGTGATGTCGACGGGCACGATCCGGCCGCGCCAGTCATCGCCGGGGGCGTCAAAGAACACCAGTTTGTTCTGTGGCGTGCGCCCGCGCCAGCGGCCCTTGTGCAGGTCCTCGACCAGGACGGGCACGCGCTGCCCGAGCCAGCGCTGGTTGATTTCTGCCACCACCTGCTCCTGCAGCGCCTCGATGGCCAGGCGGCGGCGTTCCTTCTCCGCCTCGGGGACATCGTCGACCATGCTGCGCGAGGCCGTCGTATGCGGGCGGGTCGAATACTTGGCAAGATGGACAACGTCCAACTTCAACTCCGCGAGCAGATCGTAGGTGTTCTGGAACTGCGCCTCGGTCTCGCCGCAAAACCCGACGATGACGTCGGTGGCGATGGACGCCTCCGGCGTGCGGGCCCGGATGCGCTCGATCAGACGGCGGTAGTCATCGGCGGTGTAGCCGCGTCGCATGCGCAGCAGGACCTCGTCATCGCCGGCCTGCACCGGAACCTCGATGTGGGGCATGACCTTGGGCAGGCCGTGCACGGCGTCGAGCAGGGCGTCGGTCATCCAGTTCGGGTGGCTGGTGAGGAAGCGGATGCGTTCGAGCCCGTCGATGGCGCTGATGGCTTCGAGCAGCCCGATCAGCGGCGCATCCAGCGCGACCGCCTGGTTGGGATGCCCCGAGGCCGCGCCGGGGTTGTAGCCGCGGATCCGGAAATCGTCGCCGAGCAGGTCGTATCCGTAGCGGTCGACGATCTGCCCGAGCAGGGTGACCTCGCGGATGCCCTGATCGACCAGCGAGCGGATCTCGGAGACGATCTCGGCCTGCGGCCGGCTGCGTTCGGCACCGCGTCGATACGGGATGATGCAGAAGGCGCAGGCGTGCGAGCAGCCATACACGATCGGCACGTGGGCGTAGACCGACTGGCCGACCTCGCGCGCGGGCAGGCGCAGCGCGGCCTCGGTGCCGCCGTCCTGCAGGGCGAAGCGCTGGTTGGTCTCCTGCTCGGAGAGCTGTCGGCCCTCGCGCTGGAGCAGGAAGTCGATCAGCGGGCGCGGTTCGCTGGGCGCCATGAAGACATCGACGAAGGGGAAGGCCTTGCGCAGCGGCGTATTGCCGCGTACGCCGACCATGCAGCCCATCACGCCGAAGACGGTGCCGGGCCGCTCGTCCTTGAGCGGCTTGATCATGTGCAGGTAGCTGCGCGCCTTGTCCTCCGCGCTTTGGCGCACCACGCAGGTATTCAACACCACCACATCGGCCTCCTCGCGGTTGGGCGTCGCCTGCAGGCCGAGCTTCTCCAGCTCGCTGGCCAGGCGCTGCGAGTCGGCTTCGTTCATCTGACAGCCGAAGGTCCAAATGTGGTAGTTCATGGCGGCCGATTCTAGGCGATTGGCGGGCGCGGCACTGTGGACGGAGGACGGAAGACCGAGGACGGTAGCAGGTTTGGGCAGGTGCCTGACGCCGGGAAAGTTGCCGTTTTGTAGGGGCGAAGCGATCGCCACGGGGTCGAGGCCCGGCGTGGCGAAATGGCGATTGCTTCGCCCGCCCCGCGCCCGGGCGAGCCTGCCGCCGTCGGCGGTCTGCCGTCCGCGGTCTGCATTCGTTCACTCATGCCGGGAAAGTTGCCGTTCTGTAGGGGCGAAGCGATCGCCACGGGGTCGAGGTCCGGCGTGGCGAAATGGCGATTGCTTCGCCCGCCCCGCGCCCGGGCGAGCCTGCCGCCGCCGGCGGTCTGCCGTCTGCATTCGTTCACAGAAGAACGAAGAGACTAATGCCGGGAAAGTTGCCGTTCTGTAGGGGCGAAGCGATCGCCACGGGGTCGAGGCCCGGCGTGGCGAAATGGCGATTGCTTCGCCCGCCCCGCGCCCGGACGAGCCTGTCGCCGCCGGCGGTCAGCCGTCCGCGGTCTGCATTCGTTCACTAATGCCGGGAAGGTCGCCGTTCTGTAGGGGCGAAGCGATCGCCACGGGGTCGAGGTCCGGCGTGGCGAAATGGCGATTGCTTCGCCCGCCCCGCGCCCGGGCGAGCCTGCCGCCGCCGTCGGCCGCCCGCAGTCTGCATTCGTTCACTAATGCCGGGAAAGTTGCCGTTCTGTAGGGGCGAAGCGATCGCCACGGGGTCGAGGCCCGGCGTGGCGAAATGGCGATTGCTTCGCCCGCCCCGTGCCCGGGCGAGCCTGTCGCCGTCGGCCGCACGCAGTCTGCATTCGTTCACAGAAGAACGAAGAGACTAATGCCGGGAAAGTTGCCGTTCTGTAGGGGCGAAGCGATCGCCACGGGGTCGAGGCCCGGCGTGGCGAAGTGGCGATTGCTTCGCCCGCCCCGTGCCCGGGCGAGCCTGCCGCCGCCGTCGGCCGCCCGCAGTCTGCATTCGTTCACTAATGCCGGGAAGGTCGCCGTTTTGTAGGGGCGAAGCGATCGCCACGGGGTCGAGGTCCGGCGTGGCGAAATGGCGATTGCTTCGCCCGCCCCACGCCCGGGCGAGTCTGTCGCCGTCCGCGGCCCCCAACAATCGCACATTTGTGCTATTCTCCGCCGTCGAGGTCGCACTACTCGCAATCGGAGGAGCCATGGCAAACAAACTGCGCATCGCGCTCGAAATTGGACCGAAGGGCAAGAAGGTGGTCGCCCTGGCACCGGATTGGCCGGGCCTCGAACGGGGCGCGAGCACCGAACAGGCGGCGATCGACCGCCTGCTCGCGTATCTCCCGCGCTATGCGCCGGTGGCCAAAGTGGCCCGGAGGCACGCCGAGTTCGCCACGTTCTCCGGCGTCGACGTCGTCGAGCGCTTCCCGGGCACCGGCTCCACCGACTTCTGGGGCATCTCCTTTGCCTTCTCCAAGCTCGACCACCAGGTCGTGTCCGATGCCATCTTGAAGCGCGAGATCACCCTGATGCGGGCCTGCTGGTCGTTCTTTGACACGGTGCGCGGCCGGGTGTCCGCGGAGATGCGACGCGGGCCGCGCGGCGGCGGTCGGGATCGCGACCGCATCATCAGCCACGTCCTCTGGGTGGAGCAGGACTGGGCCAAAGGGATTGGCGTGCACACCACCAACGAGGCCATGTTGACGGCGGAGGGGTTGAAGGACTACCGCGACGCCTATTGCCGCGCGATCCGCACGTATCACGCCGAGGGCAAGACGGCGCGCAAATGGCCGCTGCGCTTTCTGATCCGCCACACCGCCTTTCACACCCTCGACCACGCCTGGGAGATGGAAGACAAGGACTTGACGGTCAGGCCATAGCGCGCGGGGGCAGTACCCGGCGGGTCGGGCACTGATCCGGGCCAAACCTGAAAATCGCAAAACGGTCTTTGCCCGTCGGCGTGCGGGTTGGCCCCATGTCGCATCTCCCCATTCCCCCGCACCCCTCGCGCCGGGTAACATTGCCCCCGACATGACGACAACCGAACGGCCCCATCGGCCCCCCATCACCGACCTGCTGCGCGACCGCATCCTCGTCCTGGATGGCTCGATGGGTGTGCTCATCCAGAGCTACAAGCTGTCCGAGGCTGAATACCGCGGCGAGCGCTTCGCCAAACACCCCATCGACCTCAAGAACAACAACGAGGCACTGACCCTGGTCCGCCCCGACCTGATCCGCGACATCCATCGCCAGTATCTCGAAGCCGGCGCCGACATCATCGAGACCAACACCTTCAACGCCACATCGATCAGCATGGCCGACTTTGGCATGCAGGCGCTGGTGCCGGAGTTCAACCGTGAGGCAGCCCGCCTCGCCCGCCTCGAAGCCGACGCATTCACCCGCCGCGACCCTACCCGGCCGCGTTACGTCGCGGGCGCGCTCGGCCCAACCACGCGCACGGCCTCGATCTCGCCCGACGTCAACGACCCCGGCAAGCGCGCCGTCACCTTCGACGACCTCGAAGCCGCCTACTACGAAGCCGCCAAAGCCCTGGTCGAGGGGGGCGTGGACGTCCTCCTGCCCGAGACCACGTTCGACACGCTCAACCTCAAGGCGGCGCTGTTCGCCATCCAGCGCTTCTTCCACGAGGGCGGCCGGCGCGTGCCGGTGCTGGCCTCGGTCACGATCACCGATCAGAGCGGCCGCACGCTGAGCGGGCAGACCGTCGATGCCTTCTGGGCGTCGATCCACCGCGCGCCACTCATCAGCATGGGGATCAACTGCGCGCTCGGCCCCGACGAGATGCGCCCGTATATCGAGGCCATGAGCACGGTGTCGCAGACCTACATCTCGTGCTATCCCAACGCCGGCCTGCCCAACGCCTTCGGCGGCTACGACATGACCCCCCGCAAGTTCGCTGACACGGTTGGTGAGTTTGCCCAGAACGGCTGGGTCAACATCCTGGGCGGATGCTGCGGCACCGGCCCCGCCCACATCGCCGAGGTCGCCAAAGCCATCAAGGGCGCGCGCCCGCACGTCCGCAACATGCCCCGGCCGCGCAGCTACTTCTCCGGGCTGGAGCTTCTTGCGTTTGGCGATTCGACCGGAGCGGCGTCGACGTCCTTCCAGATGGTCGGCGAGCGCACCAACGTGACCGGCTCACCGCGCTTTGCCCGCCTGATCAAGGAGGACAAATACGAGGAGGCGCTCGCCATCGCGCGCCAGCAGATCGAGAACGGCGCCAACATCCTGGATGTCAACTTCGACGAAGGCCTGATCGATGGCGAGAAGGCAATGACGCGCTTCCTCAACCTCGCAATGAGCGAGCCCGACATCGCGCGCGTGCCGATCATGATCGACAGCTCGAAGTGGAGCGTGATCGAGGCCGGCCTCAAGTGCGTGCAGGGCAAGTCGATTGTCAACTCGATCAGCCTCAAGGAGGGCGAGGCCGCCTTTCTCGACCACGCCCGCCTGTGCCGGCAATACGGCGCCGGCATGGTCGTCATGGCCTTTGATGAACGCGGACAGGCCGACACATTCGAGCGCAAGATCGAGGTCTGCCGGCGCGCCTACGACCTGCTCGTCCAACGGGCGAATGTTGCCCCTGAGGACATCATCTTCGACCCCAACGTCCTGACCGTCGGAACGGGGATCGAGGAGCACGCCAACTATGCCGTTGATTTCATCCGCGCCACGCGCTGGATCAAGGACAACCTGCCCGGCGCGCGCGTGAGCGGCGGCATCAGCAATGTCTCGTTTGCCTTCCGTGGCAACAACGCCGTGCGCGAGGCCATGCACAGCGCCTTCCTGTATCACGCCGTGCGGGCCGGGCTGGACATGGGCATCGTCAACGCCGGTCAGCTCGCCGTCTATGAGAACGTGCCGGCCGATCTGCTGGAGAAGGTCGAGGACGTCCTGCTCAACCGGCGCGCCGATGCGACCGAGCGCCTGATCCAGTTCGGCCGTCGCACGGCCCCCGTCGCCGCCGGTGAGGCCCCTCGCGCCGAGGCCAGCGAGCAGGCCTGGCGCGCCGAGCCCGTCGAGCAGCGCCTGCAGACCGCGCTGGTCAAGGGCATCGTCGACTTTGTCGAGGCCGATGTCGAGGAGGCCCGCCAGAAATACGGCCGACCGCTCGCCGTCATCGAGGGACCCCTGATGGCCGGCATGAACGTCGTCGGCGATTTGTTCGGGGCCGGCAAGATGTTCCTCCCCCAGGTCGTCAAGAGCGCGCGCGTGATGAAGAAGGCCGTCGCGGTGCTCGAGCCCTACATCAAGGCCGAGCAGGCCGCTGCGGGCGCGGACGCCGCTGCGATCAAACGCCCGACGCTGGTGCTGGCCACGGTCAAGGGCGATGTCCATGACATCGGCAAGAACATCGTCGGCGTGGTGCTGGGCTGCAACGGCTACGACGTGATCGACCTCGGCGTGATGGTGCCCTGCGAGAAAATCCTGCGCGCCGCGCACGAGCACGGCGCCTCGATCATCGGATTGAGCGGGTTGATCACGCCCTCGCTCGAGGAGATGGCGCACGTCGCGCGGGAGATGAAGCGCGAGGGCCTGAACCTGCCGCTGCTGATCGGCGGCGCGACGACGAGCAAGGCCCACACCGCGCTCAAGATCGCGCCAAACTATGACTCGCCCGTTGTGCACGTCGTCGACGCCTCCCGCGCGGTGGGCGTGGTCAGCGCGCTGCTGAGCGATGAACAGCGCGAGGCCTTCGCCCGCGACAATCTCGCTGCGCAGGCCGCCCTGCGCGAGCAGTTTGCCGCGCATGATCGGCGCCCGCTGTTGCCCCTCGATGAGGCCCGCAAGCGCGCGGCCCGCATCGCCTGGCGCAGCGAAGACATCGCCCGGCCCGCCTTCACCGGCGCGCGCGTGATCGCGGAGATGCCCATCGCAGATCTCGTCGACTACATCGACTGGACGCCCTTCTTCCGCGCCTGGGAGATGGCCGGCCACTTCCCCGAGATCCTCTCCGACCCCATCGTCGGCGAGCACGCCACGCGCCTGTATGAGGATGCGCGCGGCCTGCTCGATGAGCTGATCGGCATGGGTGCGGCCTCGCCCGTCAAGGCCCGCGGGGTGTATGGCTTCTGGCCGGCCAACCGGGTCGGTGATGACATCGAGCTGTATGCCGACCCGCAGCGTTCCCGCGTGGTGGCGACGCTGCACACACTGCGCCAGCAGATGGACCGCGACCGCGCCGGGGCCGAGAACCTGGCCCTGGCCGATTTCGTCGCGCCGCGCGAGAGTGGGTTGATCGATTACGTTGGCGCGTTTGCCGTCACCGCCGGCCACGGCGTGCGCGAGATGGCTGCGCGCTTCAAGGCCGATCACGACGACTACAACGCCATCCTGGTCGAGGCCGTCGCGGATCGCCTCGCCGAGGCCTTCGCCGAGCGGCTGCACCGCCAGGCCCGCATCGACCTGGGTTATGGCGCCGCCGAGGCGCTCAGCAACACCGACCTGATTGCCGAGAAATACCGCGGCATCCGCCCGGCCCCGGGCTACCCGGCTTCACCCGACCATACTGAGAAGGGCCTGATCTTCGACCTGCTCGATGCCGAGGCGGTCGCCGGCATGGGCCTGACCGAGAGCTTTGCCATGACCCCGGCCAGCAGTGTGAGCGGGCTGTACTTCGCGCATCCGCAGGCGCGCTACTTCGGGTTGGGCAAGATCGGGCGCGATCAGCTGGCCGATTACGCCGCGCGCAAGGGCTGGACGCTCGACGAGGCCGCGCGCTGGCTGGCCCCCAACCTGGAATAGCGCCGCGCGCCTACTCCCGCACGTAGCGCGGGTAATTGCGTTTGGCCGTCACGGCATCGGCGAGGTCGATCTCGCGCGTGACGAAGGGCTGCGCGCGCGACGTCGTCGCGATGACGTCACCCTCGGGGTCGATCAGCCAGCCGCACCCGCCAAACTCGGGGGAGGGACCGCCTGCCCCCACGCGGTTTGACGAGAGGCAGAACGCGCCGGAGACGATCGCCGCCGTCCGGCCACCGGTCAGCCAACGCTCGACGCTGGGCTGGCCAGTCGTGCGCGGGACCAGCAGCAGGTGCGCGCCGGCCCGCCCGTAGGCGCGGGCGCGCTCGAAGAACCACAGCTCAGTGCAGATCAGAAAGCCCATCCGCGCGCTGCGGGATCCGCACAACGTAAAATCGGCCGGACCTCGCTGATACCAGCTCGCCTCCCAGTAGCCCTCGTCATCGGGCAGATGGCGTTTCTGGTGCGCGGCCCGGCGGCCCTGCGCGGCCGACCAGACAAAGGCCTCGTTCAGCCGCCGTCGGCCTGCCTGGAGCGGGCGCGTGCCGGCCACCCGCGCCGGGGCCAGCTCGCGCAGACGCGGCTGCCAGGCCGCATCATCGCGCAGGGCGTCTCGCCAGACCTCGGGCTTGAACGCCCGCGTGCTGGCAAACCAACGGCTAAACCCGAGCTCCGGCAGCAGCACGAGCTCGCTGGCCTCGGCCCGCGCGTGCGCGACCAGCGCCGCCCAGTCCTCGGCAAAGGCGGCGGGTTCCTCGCGCAGCTCGCACACCGTCACGCGCAGGCGCATCTCAGGAGCCCTCCGCGCCGGGGATCGCGATGCGATCCACGTCATCGATTTGCAGGTTGAGCGCGTCGATCGAGACCTGGATCTCGCGCATCGAAATCGCGAGCGCGCCGAGCAGCAGCGCCAGCGCCAGCCCGAAGATGATCCGCCCGAAGTCGCCCAGCCCCGCGAAGATCAGAAACATGCACAGCACGCAGGCGAAGAAGCTGGCGATCCCCAGAAACTGCATGTTGCGAATGAGCGTCATGCGGTAGCGCAGGTTGCGCAGCTGGCCGCGCACCTTCACATCCGGCCGGGCCTGGAAGCGGGCATACAGCTCGCGCGTGAGGTTGGCCAGCGTGAGGAAGCGGTTGGTGAAGGCCAGCAGCAGCAGCGAGATGGCCGGGAAGAGCAGAGCCGGCGTGGTCAGGGTAAGTTCGTTTTGCATCGCGTCGCGCCCTACAGCCAGGTCTCCTCGCGGCGCAGGTCGAGCCCCCGCGCGCGCAGCGCCTGCGCCAGGGGCGCGTAGGCGACATCCCGGGCCGGAGACAGCAGGCCGGGCCCCTTGAGCCGCCCACTGGCCAGCATGCGTGCCGCGACAGCGATGGGGAAGCCCACGCAGCGGCTCATCGCGCTCAGCCCGCTGCCCAGGTCCATCTGGTCGATGACCTCGTGGCGGATCCGCTTGCGCCGCCCGCCCACGCGCCCGATCACGTCCACGCGCACGATGGCCAGATCGCGCTCACCCGGCTGGTATTGCAGCTTCGGAGCCAGCGCGCGCGCCAGGTAGCGCATCCGGTCGACGGGCGTGCCATCCACGACCACGGGCTCATGGTCGAGCAGCCCGAGCGCGACGATGTTGCCCCAGAACGCGCAGTGGCCCGGCCAGCGCAGCGTGTAGCGCGCGGATGCTGTCAACGACCCGGCCTCGATGCCCAGCGCGTCCGCGCATTCCACCGCGTCGCCGTTGGGGTAGGCCTCCAGCGCGCCCAGCCCTGGGAAATCCAGCACGCTGACGTTGGCCGGCGCAAAGATTGCATCACTGGCGATGTCAACCACCATGCCCTGTTTGACGACCCGCGCCGGCCGACGATACGCATCGAGCACGCCTTCGAACGACCAGGAAATCTTGTAGTGCAGCGGGTTGTCGGCCGCCGACCACTCCGGGATGCCCGACCCGTAGCTGTGAATCTCATCGACGACGTCCAGGCTGCGGGCCGCATCGCCGAGCATCACCAGGTCCAGACCCGGATCCAGCCCGAATTCAGGCAGCAGCGTCACCCCGGCCGCGCGCGCCGAGGCGTCCAACGCTTTGAACTCCGGCGTCGAAAAGGTCGCATTGACGAGCGGCACGCCCCGCGCGATGGCCGCCCGCGCGGCGTTGGCGGCCAGCCACTTCGGCTGCAGGTCGATGACGACATCCAACGGGCGGGACATCGCGCGGGCCAGGCTGGCCGCATCGCGGCCGTCGACCGGGATGGCCTTGACGCGCGAATCCCATCCTCGGTCGCGCAGCCAGGCGCTGAGCGCATCCGCAGCCATGTCGGCCACCGTGATCGTGTCGTTTTCGGGACGGTTGATCAGATCGAAGAGCGCGGCCTTGCCCTGCATCCCCGCGCCAAGAAGGAGGACATCCATGCGCGCCATGATAGCGCCGCGCCGACGCTAGCCCGCGCGCAGGATGCCGACCGGTTTGGCGCTGTAGCCGGGGAAGACCTTGTCCAGGGCAGGGTTGCCCATCCGCTGCGTGAGCAGTTCACCCAGCACATCGCGGTAGTCGGTCGTCAACGCCAGGTCGCCGGGGCCATACAGCTTGTCCTTGGCCAGCCCGGGCCAGCGCGCGTGGACCTTGCCGCCGACCACGCCACCGCCCATCAGGAACATGGCGTTGGCGTGCCCATGATCGGTCCCGCCCGAGCCGTTCTCCGCTGCGCGGCGGCCAAACTCGCTCATCGTCACCACCGTCACGTGCTTGAGCGCATCGCCGAGGTCGGTGTTCAGCGCGGCCAGCCCTTCGGCCAGCTCCTGCAGCAGGCGGGCCAGCGTGCCCTCCGCGCCGCCCTGCGCGGCATGCGTGTCCCAACCGCCAATGTCAACACACGCCACTTCGAGACCCACATCGGCCTTGATCAGCTGGGCGATCTGCTGCAGGCCCAGCCCGAAATCGGTCTTGGGATACGCGGCGTTGCTCGCCGGCTTGTAGGCCGTCGCATTGAGCTTGGTCAGGATGGCCATCGTCGCGTCGACCGCGGCGGCCGTCTGGCGCAGGTCGGCGCTGGCGTGATCGGGCCCGGCATACAGCGCCGTGATGGCCTTCTGCATCGGCGCGACGTCGGCGAGCTTGCCATTCAAGTGGAAGTCCGCGATCGACTTCAGCGCGGCCGCCGGCACCGGCCCGCGCAGCGCGGCCTGCAGCATGCCGCCCATCCCCACCGCGCGCAGCGGCGAGGTGTTGCCCGTGTTGGCCACCTGCAGGTGGCGGCCGATCCAGCCGGAGCCCAGCCCGCCGATCTGCCCGGGCGTCCCACGCTCCATGCTGTCCATCGCCTCGAAGTGGGAGTGGGTCTCGTCCGGCGACCCGCAGGCATGCGCGATCGCCAGCGTCCCGGCGTCAAAGATTGGCTTGAGCGGCGCGAGCGCGGGATGCAGCCCGAAGAAGCCATCCAGCCGGATCGCCGTCGTCTTGTCCCCCGCCTTCGTCTCCTTGATGGCGATCGTAGGACGCAGCCGGGCGTAGTCGGGATCCCCCAGCGGGACGACGGCGTTCAGCCCGTCCATCGCCCCACGCTGAAAGATGACGACCATGACATCGCCGCGCGCGGCCTGTCCCTGCGGCGCGAACGCCAGACGCGGCATCCAGGCCGGCAGGCGCCCAAATCCCGTGGCAGAAAAGGTGCTCATCGAAGTTCCCCCTGCGCGCTACCCGCGCATCTGAAAGAGCGGCGCAGACAGCAGCAGCGCCACCAGCTGGGGCAGCGCCTTCTGCGTCGCGAAGGGCTGCAAGGTTGTCTTGACCGGGGCGGGCAGCGTCGCGCCATAGAAGCGCTGCGCCAGCCCATCGATGACATCGCCCGGGCCGGCCAGGCCGGCGAGCTGCATGCGCGTCTCGCGATATGCCCCGTTGACCAGGTCCAGCGCGAAGTTCCAACGCGCCAGCAGCGCGCTCGTGCCGAGGTAGGCGCCCGCGACATCTGGAAAACCGTTGGGCGGCTGCCACAGAAAGAGCGGCTGCCCCATCGTCCCCAGCGCCGTCTGCATGCGGGTTTCGGCGTTGGTGTCGGCTTCCACGGCGCGCAGGGCCGAGGCGACGAACTCCAGCGGCCGCTTTAGCTTGCGCCCGCCCGAGGCCTTGAAGGCAGGGCTGTGCAGGATGGCGGCCAGGGTGCGTTTGAGGTCGCCCTTGCTTGCAGTGAAGGCAGCCGCGCCCGCGCTGACCGCCTCGGCTGGCGGTGCATCGGCGATGAAGCGCCGGCACAGCTTCTCGCTCAGGTGGGTGGCCGTGTTCGGGTGCGCCGCCAGATGGTCGAGCACAGCCTCGCCGTCCTTCATCCCGCCATTCGCCTTGAGCTGCAACCCCATGATGGTCTTTGCGCCTTCGTCATGCAGCCGGGGGCGATACAGAAACTGGCCGGCCTTCTCGGGGTTGTCGCGCAGCAGCTCGATGCTCCAGCCGGTGAAGGCGCGCGCCGTCTCACTGACGTCCTTCTGGGTGTAGCCGTTGTCCGCGCCCAACGTGTGAAGCTCAAGCAGTTCGCGCCCGTAGTTCTCGTTCAGCTTGTCGCGCGTGTTCGTATCGTTGTCGAGCGATTGCAGCACCGCCGGGCTCTTCGCGCTTGCGCCGAGCAGCTCACGGAATGTGCCAAGCGCATGCGGGCGGATGGCGTCCCGGTCGTCGGCCGGTTTGAGCAGGTAGTCGAACTTCTTGTTGAAGCCCACGTTGAAGTGGTTGTTCCAGAAGTCGACCATGACCTCGTACAACTGCCGCTTGCTATACACCGCGCGTATGACGGCGGCCTGCTGCAAATCCAGCAGGATGTCACGGCGGATGCCCGTCCCGCGTGGGTCCCCCGCGTACTTGGTCAGGATCTCGCCCGGCGACATCGTCAGCGTGTCGAAGCCCTTCAGCCGGGTCTCGAGCGCCGGGTCCTCCGGGCCGCTGGCGAGCGCGAGCTGCTCGTCGATGAAGTCGTCCAGCCCCATGGCCGCGATGCGCTCGAGGTCGCCGGCGCGCGGGCCGAACATCAATCGATTTGCGCCCAGCCAGGCCTGCGCGGCCCTGTCCGTGGCCGCTGCCGTGGCGGCCGGCGTCGCGGCGGGTGCCCCCGTCGCGAGGGTCGGGCCAGATGTCGCGGCAGGCGTGGCCGTCGGATCGACGATGATCCGGTTGCTGCCCGGCATCCGGCTGCAGGCGGCCAGCGCGCTCGCTGCGGCACCAAGCTGCAGGAAGCGGCGTCGGCTCAGGGTCGATGGAGACCTGTTCATGCCGCCATTGTGCCCCCGGTAGATCAAATCGAGGTCGCGGCGGCGTAAGAAGTTTGTAACGTCGCCCGGCGACCTAGCGGTGATGCGCCAACGCTGCCACCGCCCAGGCCGCGTGTTCGGCGATCAGCCCCTCCTCGCTCCGCGTGAGCGGCTCGAGCCGCGGCAGCAGCGACCGGTCGCCGCTGTTGCCCGCCGCGACGCAGACATTGCGCAGGATGCCGCGCCACTTGGCGCGCTTGAGCGGGCTGCCGCGATACGCGGCGTTGAACGCGGCCGGCGTCCATTGCAACGCATCGGCCAGGCGCGGCGCGGCGTGATCGAGCGTGCGCGGGGAAAACGCCGGCCAGGCCGCCGCGGTCGAGAAACGCCGCACATACGGGCAGACGTCCTGACAGACATCGCAGCCAAAGATCCAGTTGCCCATCCGCGGACGCAACGCTTCGGGGATGCTGCCCTTGAGCTCGATGGTCAGATACGAGATGCAGCGCCGCGCGTCGAGAGAATATTCGGCGTCGAGTGCGCCCGTTGGACAGGCGGCCAGGCAACGCCTGCATTGCCCGCAACCCGGGGGGTGCGTCGGGGCGGGCGGTTCGTCGAGGTCGAGGTCGGCGGCAATCAGCACGGCACCCAGCAGCAGGTGCGAGCCCTGGCTGGGATGGATCAGGCAGGTGTTGCGGCCGATGAACCCGAGCCCCGCCTCGGCCGCCCAGGCGCGCTCCATCACCGCCCCCGTGTCGACATAGCTGCGCGTCAGCGCGCCCACCTGGTCGCCTAGCGCGCGCAGGCGGGGCGTCATGGTGTCGTGATAATCCAGCCCCCACGCATAACGGGCGATTCTGCCCCGGGTCGGGTCCGCGAGCGCCGCCGCGGGCACGCCCAGGCTCTCATCGCTTACGGCGACCATCATCACCCAGCGACATCCGGGCAGGACCCGGCGCGGGTCGGCCCGGCGCTCCGGTTCGCGAGCCAGATAGGCCATCTCGCCGGCGCGGCCCGCGGCAAGCCATGCCACAAAGCGTTCGGCACCCGGCGTCGGCCCGGCCGGCGCAAAGCCCACCAGGTCAAAGCCGAGCTCGAGCGCACGGGCGCGCAGGGTGGAGGCCGCGATCATGCCCAGACTGTACTCGCTCTCCGGCCGGGGATGTCTCTTGCGCAATGTGCCGATCACCCCTATGATTGATCACATGCCGTGGGGACATGGCAACAAGCATTTTAGGTTACAGGGGGACAAAAGAATATGAAGAGTGCAATCGTGCGCGTGGTCGTTGCGATGGCAACGGCCTTTCTGATGTTCAGCGGCGGTTCTGCCGCGGTGCAAGCCGGGACCTCGGGCGATACCTCCTACCACTACGCCTGCGAGGGCAACGTGTGGATGGGCTACTGGGTCGACAATGAGACCGGCGAGATCCTGGATTCCTGGGTGGCCGGCGAGTGCGTCTATGAGTGCATCGATGGCCTGCTCTACGAGACGATCTTGTGGTCCGAACCTGTTGCGCCACAGGGTGGAGAACCAGAGGTCGTCGGGACGTGCGGCGGCCAGGCATCGGTGCGCGGCACCGCCTTTGAGGACCTCAACGCAAACGGCAAGTGGGATGCCGGGGAGCCCAAGATGGGCGGTGCCTGGTTCAAGGTCTCGGACGGTGGCGGCTGGTTTGTGTGCGGCTACGCCGGCAGCGACTCGACCTACGGCGTGCCCGTGACCGAGGTCGGCATGACCTACTTCGTGTATGCGATCGCGCCGAAGGGCTGGCGCACGACGACGCCGGTTGTCAAGGCGACCAAGGTCGATACGACCAACGGATTCGCGTATCTTAACAACAACCTCGGCTTCGTGCGTGATGCGACTGTCACGACGGTCGAGGCTTGCGATCAGTATCACCCCGTGCGCAAGTAGCGTCGGCCGCGGGCGTCACACCCGTTGACGCCGGACGAACGGACAACGCGAACGCAGGCGGAGCGAAGGGACTGCCCCTTCGCTCCGCCTGATGCTTTTTCCGCTGGCCGGATCCACCCGCTCAACGTGGAGAACTGGGCGCGGCGAACCCTGGCCCTGCCAGAAGTTGGCAATCTGCGTTGTCCAATCTGGTGTTGACCGCAAGGCCGGCGCACCGACGCGTGAAAAAAGAGGACGGACGCCCCCGGTCATTCACCGGCGCGGGCGTCCGTCCTGAGTATGCCTGATGCAGCCTTGTCGACGGCCGTCTACTGCGACTTGAAGCAATCGACGATCACTTTCAGTGGAATGTCCGTTGTGGACCCGTCGGTCTTGAACACGTAGATCTTGAACAGGTAGTAGCCCTTGCCCTGGATGCTGAAGGGCAGGCGGCCACTTGGCAACTGGAGGGGTACCCGCGTGTTGGTCGCAATCCCGCTGACCGAACTCAAGTCCCCCGCGGGGCATTGACTGAAGATTCCGCTGCCCGCCATGCTCGTGATCTCCAACTCGGCCCTAACCGCGCCATAAATTTGATATGCGGCTGTAGAGGTCTTTGGCTCGTTGTAACCTAGCGGCACATCGCCGATATTGTCGCGCGGCTCAAACCGGAACACCTGGGAGTAGGGCAACATCGCATAAGAGGGCAGCGTTGTCGCAGCAGGCGGCGGCGTCGAGGTCGCAGGTGGCGGCACCACCGGGACCTGCGCCACCGGCTTGGCCGGGGCAGGCTTGACGGGCAGGGCATCGGTCGCACCGGTGACCTTGACGACCTCGCCGTTCACCCAGCCCACGCCGCCGTCGCCCGCGGCAAACTCGATCTGGAACCACTGCCCATCGCTCGACTTGCCCGTCACCTTGGCCGTCTGGCCGGCCTGCAGCGTCCCGACCTTGTCGTAGACCGTGTCCGGGCCTTTGCGCACGTTGGCAAATTCGTCAGCGGGCGTCGCGGTCGCTCCGGCCGGCGTGGCCGTCGCGGCCGGGGTCGCCGTGGCCGGCACGGCCGTCGGCTTGGGCGGCACGGTCGGCACCGCGGTGGGTGGCGCATTTACGTTGACGTAGACGGGCTCCGACTGCGTGATCGCCTCGCCCTTGTCGTTGACGCCCTTGATCTGCAGCACGTGCGTGCCGCCACTGGTGGGCGTCCATGGATACGCGACGACAAAATCGCCGTTGGCCGCCTTCTCATTGATCGCGCCAACTTTCACACCATCGACCCACACTTCGGCCACTTTGACTTCGCCGCCGGTGACCTTCCCGGTCACGCTGACCGACTGGCCCGGCTCGAGCTTGGCATTGCTCGTCGGCGCGGTGATCACCGCCGTGAGCGGGATGGCGCTCGCGCCGCAGGCCGCCAGGAAGACCATCGCCATGGCGACAAACCCATTGACAACGCGGGTTGTTATGTTCGATCTCGTCATAAACAGGAATTGTAGCTCATGCGGGCTTGCAGACGGCCGCTACGCACCCGGCCTGAGCGTCGTATCAGCTTGCTGCCTGCCGCTGGCGCAAGACCTCATACAGCGCGATCGAGCCTGCGCTGGCTGCGTTGAGCGAAGCGATCCGCCCCCGCATGGGCAGCCGGATCAGATAGTCGGCCTTGTCGCGCAGCAGGCGGCTGACGCCCTCACCCTCGTTGCCCACGATCAGCGCCAACCCACCGCGCAGGTTGGTGTCGAAGATGCCCGTCGCGCGGGCATCATCCTGCAGCGCCGCCACCCACACGTCCTGCTTCTTCAAAGCGTCGACCTCGCGCGCCAGATTGACGACTTGCGCGATGCGCAGGTGCTCGACCGCGCCCGACGAGGCGTTGACGACGGCTGGGGTCACCCCCGCGCTGCGGCGCTCGGGCAGGATGACGCCATGCACCCCCACCGCGTCCGCGGCGCGGATCAGCGTGCCGAGGTTCTGCGGGTCCTGCAGGGTGTCGAGCATCAGCAGCAGCGGCGGCTCGCCGGCCGCCTGCGCCGCGGCCAGCATCTCGTCGACCTCAACATACGGGTAGCTCCCGCAGCTCAAGGCCACGCCCTGCGCGTGGTCGGAGATGCGGTCGAGCGCCTCGCGGGGGACGGCCTCGATGGGCACCTTGCGCGCTCGGGCGGCCTCGGCGATTTCGTTCAGGATGGCGGCGTCGCGGGCACCCTCCGCCAGCCAGAGGCGCGTCAAGCTGCGGCGCCCTGCCCGCAGGCACTCGAGCACGGCATGCCGTCCGTACAGCGCGCCGTCCGGGATGCGCACCCCGCCACCGCCCATCGGTGGGCGCGCATGCGGGACCGGGCGACGATTCATTTCGTCAGCCGCCCGTAGGTGGTCGGCTGGCGCTGCTCCAGGAGCGGGAAGAGCGTCCGCCAGAAGATCTGGATGGCGAAGTCGAGCGTGGCCACGACGACGGCGGGTTCGTTGCGCGGCGCCTGGGCGAGCACCTGCCCGGTCGGCTCGCACACGAACGAGGAGCCGTAGAAGCGCACCAGGCCCTCGTGCCCGGTGCGGTTGATCGCGGCGATGAACAGCCCGTTGGCGATGGCGTGCGAGCGCATCATGGTCTGCCACATCGGCTGCGTGTCAAAGCCGGGGTGATCGGGCTCGGAGCCGATTGCGGTCGGGTAGACGACCAGCTCAGCACCCTTCAGCGCGTAGATGCGCGCCAGCTCAGGGAACCACTGGTCGTAGCAGGTGGGCACCGCCAGTTTGACGATCCCGAGGTCGTGCACGGGATAGTCGCTGTCACCGGGCTCGAAGTAGAAGTCCTCGTGATAGCCCGTCCCGCGCGGGATGTGCTGCTTGCGGGTGTGAAAGGCGAGCTCGCCGTCGCCGTTGTAAATCACCGCGGTGTTGAAGAAGTGCCCGTCCGGCCCGCGCTCGAAGATCGATCCCACCACCCAGGCGCGCGTCTCGCGCGCGATGCGCGCGCACAGGATGCCGGTCGGCCCACCCTGCAGCGGCTCGGCCAGCCCGAACAGCTTGCGGCTGCGCACATCGCCGAAGTAGCGATGGCAGCTCAGCTCCTGCAGACAAATCAGCTGCGCGCCGCGTTCGACGGCCTGCCGGGCGCCCTTCGTGAGGGCAGCGGCGTGCAGCGCGGGGTCGGCGTGCCAGGCTTCCTGAACCAGGCCAAGCGTGAGGGTGCGCGGGGCGCGAGGGGTGCTCATGCGCGGATTCTATAATGATCACATGGCACTTGGCAGTGTGGCGACCGGGGCGATTGGCCTCATCCTCGCCTTTCTTCTCTTTTTGCAGGGCTTCTCCGCCCTGCGTCGGCCGGTCGAGGAACTGGTCAAATACGATCCGGTGGGCAAGGCCATGCTGGTCAAGCGCGGGGAAACGTTCACCCGCCGCGTCTACCGGCTGATGGGCGTGTCGTTCCTGCTGCTGGCCTTTGCCGCCTCGATGGTGGCGCTCGGCTTTCTGCGCGGGGGCCAGTAACGCCATGGCGTTCGACCCCGGCCGTGTCCGGGCCATCTTCTTTGATGTGGATGGCACGCTCAGCGACACGGATGATGTGTATGCGGCCACCGTTGCGCGTTGGCTCGTCCTGCTCCCTTCGCGGATGCGTGCGGATGTGGCCCGGCGCATCGTGCTCGCCCTCGAGACGCCGGCCAATTTCGCCTATGCCGTGCTGGATCGGCTGGGGTGGGATGGGGCCATGCGCTGGCTGAGCGCGCGCCTGCGCCGCCGTCGGGTCGGCGAGGCGGCCGCTGCGCGGCCGGTCGTCGCCGGCGTCCCGGAGATGCTCGTGGCGCTTGCGGGGCGTTACCCGTTGGCCATCGTCAGCGCGCGCGGTCGCCCGATGGTGCAGGATTTTCTCGAGCGTCACCGCCTGGCCCCCTGGTTCGGGGCCGTGGTCACTGCCGAGTCCTGCGCGCGGACCAAGCCCTCGCCCGAGCCGTTGCGCTTTGCTGCGGCCATGCTGGGCGTTCCGGTCGAAGGCTGCGTGATGGTGGGGGATACCACCGTGGACATGCGGGCTGCGCGCGCGGCGGGCGCGCAGGCCATCGGCGTGCTGTGCGGGTTTGGCGTCGAGGGCGAACTCCGCCGCAGTGGCGCCGACGCCATCCTGGCCTCCACCGCCGACGTGGGCGGGCTGCTGGGGTAGGACGTCCTGCGTCATCCGGCATGCGTTAGGGGCGTCTGCATGGCCGCCGTCCGCTGTCTGCCGTCGGCGGTCGAATCTCATCCGTCATCCGTCATGCGTTAGGGGCGTCTGCATGGCAGCCGTCCGCTGTCTGCCGTCGGCGGTCGAATCTCATCCGTCATCCGTCATCCGTTAGTCTGGTCTGCATGGCAGCCGTCCGCCGTCCGCGGTAATCCGCCCAAACCTGCTTCGGTCTTCGGTCCTCGGTCGTCCGTCTTCGGCCGTCCGCTGTCCGCGGTAATCCGCCCAAACCTGCTTCGGTCTTCGGTCCTCGGTCGTCCGTCTTCGGCCGTCCGCCGTCCGCCGTCCGCGGTAATCCGCCCAAACCTGCTTCGGTCTTCGGTCCTCGGTCGTCCGTCTTCGGCCGTCCGCCCCAGCACCCCCTTCAAAAAGCGTGTATAATGTCGCCCCGCTAAGTGAGCCCGGGCGCTCGCGCCCAACTTCATAGCGTGCAACCGAACATCCGAGGCAGCCCC
>JAIBCK010000119.1 GCA_019694215.1 Thermoflexales bacterium | reverse complement strand
TGCGCAGCCCTGCGCGGGTGTGGGCGCTCGTTCTTCTGGCCGGCACGCTGCGGCTGGTCGCGCCGCCGCCGAGCCCCATCCCGCTGTGGACACGCGTGCTGCAGGGTGCTCGCATCGACCGCGACTACTTCGAGGGGCTGCGGCGCGGACCGGCGCAGGCGTGCTACGACACGCTCAAGCCGTTCTACGCCGACCTGGCCGGCCTGCCGGAGGCGGATCGGCGCTTTCTTTTCCAGCGCGTCAACGAGCGCGTGTGGGACGAAGCCCAGCGCCTGGCGGCACTTTCGGTGCAAGCCGCCACCCTGCGCTTCTTCCTCTTCAACATGGCACGCATCCGACGCGGGATCGCAAGACTTCCAGTCCCGACCCTCGTCGCCTGGGGCGATGCGGATCGCATCATGCCAACTGCGAATCTCCAGCCGCGGGTCGACGCACAGCCCGGAGCGCGCGGGGCATTGCTGGACGGGGTGGGGCATCTTCCGCAGCAGGAACACCCCGAGCGCTTACTCGATCGCCTTCTACCCCACCTGCAACGGCACGCACCCGGTCCCGAGAAATGAACCTCCAGAAACTCCTCCCCGTCGCCGCCTCGATTGCCATCATCCTCGTCGTGGCGGTGCTGCGCGAGAAGTCGCGCACCCTCGCCGCAATCGTCGCGACCATGCCGATCAACATGCCGCTCGCGATGTGGGTCGTGGCATCGGGTCTCGAGGGTGAAGCTGCGCAGCCCGTGTTGGCTGCACTCGCCCGTAACATGTTCATCGGGCTGATTCCAGGCTTTGTCTGGTTGATCGTTGTTTTCGTTGGGCTGCGCCTGGGCTGGCCCGTGCTCGGGGCGATCGCCGCCGCGTATGTGGCCTGGGGCGCGCTCACCGCAGCCGCATTCGCCGTCGGTCTGTTCGCCATGCCTGCCACGTCATGAACCCGGGTGTGCGGCTTGCTGGCGGCCAGGACATGCCGGCGATTGCGGCGCTGCTCACGGCCTGCGGGCTTGAGACACCTTCGCCCGCGCAAACCGCCAGGCGATTCTGGTTGCATGCGGACGAGCACGGGGAACTGACGGCCTGTCTCGGCTGCGAGGCAGGGCATCGGGCCGCCCTGTTGCGCAGTCTTGCCGTGCGCGTCGATTGCCGGGGCCGCGGACTCGCCCGCGGGCTGATCGAGACCGCCCTCGCGGCGCTGTCTAGCGAAGGCGTGGAGCGGGCCCTTTGCTTCAGCACCGATGCCGGCACCTTCTGGCAGTCAGTCGGCTTTGTGGAAGTTCCCGTTGGCGATGTCGTCGCGGCGCTGCCCGATGCGCCGCAGGTGCGCGACTATGCCGCGCGCGGGATGCTGCCCGAAGAGGTCGCCTACTGCCGCGGGCTTGCGACCACGGCCTTGGACGAGGCCAGGGGGCAGCGGCTGGTGCGTGACTTCATCGCGCGCCACGCGCTGACTGCGCCGCCCGAGGCGCGACTGCTCGACCTGATCAGCGAGGTGGGCGAGTTGGCCAAGACCTCGCTCAAGGCAACGGCCTACGGCCGGACTTCGTTTGTGCCCGATGACGCCTGGCGCGATGAAATCGGAGATGTCTACTTTTCGTTGCTCGCGCTGGCGAGCGCCAGTGGCGTCGATCTCGATCACGTCCTCGGCGCGACCCTGCTGAAATACCGATCCCGCCATGCTCGAAGCGGCGAGATCGGGTCGACACAAATTCGAGGAGATGACCATGACTGAGTCCGAATTGACCGTCCGACGCGCCACGCGCGCCGACCTGCCGCGCGTGGTGCAGCTGATGACCGAAGATGTACTCGGGCAGGCACGCGAGCAATTCAGCGATCCGCTGCCTCAGCCGTACTACGATGCCTTCCAGCGCATCGATGCTGACCCCATGCATGAGCTGATCGTCGTCGAGCGCGATGGCCGGGTCGTCGCCACAATGCACCTGATGGAGCTCAACTCACTGACCCGTCTGGCGACCAAGCGCCTCGAAGTGGAGGGCGTACGAGTCGAGGCCACGCTGCGCGGTCAGCGCATCGGCGAAGCCATGATGAAGTGGGCGATCGCGCGCGCCGCGGCCCGCGGCTGCGGGATCGTGCAGCTCACCACGGATGTCCGCCGCAAGGACGCCCACCGCTTCTACGAACGCATTGGTTTCGTTGCCACGCATGTGGGTATGAAATATACGTTGAGCGGAAAATAGCCCGGGCATCGCCTGTCGGTGGGATCATGGGGGAATCACAGGGCCGTGGCCAGCTGCCCGGCCGACGAAGGAGGCGACATGATCGACTTCGGCAGTGAGATTTGCGGCACCCTCAAGGTGGCCCGCACCCGCGAATGGCTTGAGACCAACGGCCTGGGCGGTTTTGCATCGTCCACGGTCATTGGGCTGAACACACGCCGTTATCACGGCCTGCTGGTCGCGGCCGTCACGCCGCCCACCGAACGCATGGTCCTCCTCGCCCGGATGGAGGAGACCCTTGCTCTCCGCGACGCGGATGGCAACGAACGGCGCATCGAGCTTGGCGTCGGTGAGTATGAGCGCGATCACCCGGCCGTGCTTTCCGGCGTGCAGACGCGCTTTCGTCTGGATCCCTTCCCGATCTTCACCTATGAGGTCGAAGGCTGGACGATCGAGAAGGCCGTCTGGATGGTGCACGGTCACAACACCACCTGCATCCAGTACACGGCCACGCGCCAGTCCCCCTTGCCGGCGGACACGCGCGCTGAACTGCGCATCCGCCCGCTCGTGGCCGCGCGCGATTTCCATTCGCTCAAACGCGAGAACGGCGAGCTCAATCCCAATGCCGAGGTTGGACTTCAGCAGGTCACCCTGCGCCCGTATCCCGACGCTCCGGCCCTGCGCCTGTCCCACGACGCCGACCTCGTCGATCCCACCGCGTACTGGTATCGCGGCGCCTGGCTCGAAACCGAGCGTGAACGCGGCTATGACCACATCGAGGACAATCACAGCCCGTGCGAATTGCGCTACCAGCTCGGTGCAGGGACGGACACGCTCTCGCTGATCGCCTCGACCGAGATCGTGCCCATCCGCGCAATCGAGGAACTGCGACGCGGTGAGATCGCGCGCCGCGAGGGCGTTGCTGCGCAGGCACCGTTCAGCGATCCACTTGTCTCGGCCCTCACCCGCGCTGCGGATGCGTTTGTCGTTGCGCGCGGGGCTCACAAGTCGCTGATTGCCGGCTACCCCTGGTTCAGCGATTGGGGCCGCGATACGATGATCGCGCTGCCCGGACTTACCCTCGCCACCGGTCGTTTCGATGTCGCGCGCGACATCCTGACCGAGTTCAGCCGCCACCTCAGCCAGGGCATGATCCCCAACCGCTTCCCCGACCGTGGTCAAACGCCCGAATACAACACCGTGGATGCGACCCTCTGGATGATCGAGGCGGGGCGCGCGCTGGTCGAGTACACCGGGGATGCCACGTTTTTCCGCGACGTGTTGTACGCGCCGTTCTGCGAGGTCATCGACTGGCACGAGCGCGGGACGCGCTACGGCATTCGCCTGGACGAGGATGGGTTACTCCGCGCCGGGGAGCCCGGCGTACAGCTCACGTGGATGGATGCCAAGTACCGAGACTGGGTGGTGACACCGCGCGAGGGCAAGGCGGTCGAGATTCAGGCGCTCTGGTTCAACGCGTTGCAGACCCTGCGCGGGTTTGCGAGCCGTTTCGGGGATCCCGCCCGCTCGGCGCACTTTGCCGCGCTTGCGGAGCGGACCAGCGCAGCGTTCAATGCCCGCTTCTGGAATGCGGCAAACGGCTGTCTGTATGACGTGGTCGATGGTCCGGAGGGCAGGGAGGATCCCAGCGTACGCCCCAATCAGATCTTCGCCGTCTCCCTGCCGCACAGCATGCTTGCGCCGGCGCGCGCCAAAGCCGTCGTCGATGTCGTGGTGCGTGAGTTGCTCACGCCCGTTGGCCTTCGCTCCCTCAGTCCGAACGACCCGCGCTTCATCGGACGCTACGGAGGCGACCTCGAGACACGGGACAGCGCCTACCATCAGGGCACGGTGTGGGCCTGGCTGATGGGCCCGCTGGCGAGCGCCTACGTTCGGGTGCATGACCGCGACCGTGCCTCGCGCGCGCAGGTGCGCCGATGGCTGAATGGCTTTCTCCCGCACCTCGAACAGGCCGGCGTGGGCAGCGTGTCCGAGGTCTTCGATGGGCTGGCGCCCTACCAACCCGGCGGCTGCATCGCCCAGGCGTGGAGCGTGGCGGAGTTGCTGCGCGCCTCGGTTGAAGACGTTTGACATCGCCGTTGCCGTTGACGTTCGGCGAATCGCAGAGCGGTCGTCCGCGCCCCTATAATCCGGGCCGATGAAATCGGGGCACTGGGTCTTGGGGGGGATCGCCACCCTCGTCTTCGTGGGGGCCTTTCTGGCCTCCGGGTGGTCACCTGCTGCGCCACCTTCGGTGCCCATCGCCTTGCCGACCCTGACCGCGGAGGCCGTGGATGCCACCGTGGCCGTCGTCGCCACGCAGGTTGCCGCGGCGCCGCCGCCGATTGAATCGCTCGGCAACGAGGCGATGGCCGGCGATCAGGCACCCGACGCGCCATCAACCGACGCTCCCACGGCGACGAGCGCGACGCCGGCGGAGACGCCGACCCCGACGCCCACCGCCACAGAGCCGCGCCCGACGCCGCGCTTCACGCCCTTGTTTGACCCGGATGCGACCCGTGCGTCTGCCGCGACTGCGATCGCTGGGGGTGGGGAGGGCACGCCACAGCCAACGGCGCTTCCATCGACCGCCGAGGTCAGGCCCACGGTGGCCGCAACACTCCGTCCGGCCGCGACCCCCGCGGATGTGACCGCCGCGGCGCGCTCCCTGCGCGTCCCGATCCTGATGTATCACTACATCTCGGTCCCGCCGCCGGACGCCGACCGCATCCGCATCGATCTCTCCGTCACGCCGGCCAACTTCGAGCAACAGCTGGTCTGGCTGAAGCAAAACGGCTACACAACCATCAGCCTGACCGACCTGTACAACGCTCTGGCCAATGGTGCGGCCCTGCCGCCCAGGCCGATCATCCTGACCTTTGACGACGGCTATCGCGATGCGTATGACAATGCCTTTCCGCTCCTGCGCAAATACGGCATGGTCGGCACCTTCTTCCTGATCACCGATTTCATCTCCGCCAACCATCCCGCCTACATGACCTGGCCGATGGCGCAGGCGATGAGCGATGCCGGGATGAGCATGGAGAGCCACACCCGCTCGCATCCGGACATGCGCCGACGCGCGGATGACTTCCTGATCTGGCAGCTTCTCGGTGCCATCGAGAGCATCCAGGCCTACACCGGCAAGCGCCCGCAGTTTCTGTGCTATCCGGGCGGTTTTTTTGATGACAACACCATCCGCGTCGCGCGCTCGGCCAATATCCTCGCCGCGGTCACCACGCAATACGGGCAGATGCATGCGTTGGGCGACGCGATGACCTGGTCGCGGGTGCGGGTCAGGGGCGAGGGCACGCTCGCGGAATTTGCCTCGGCACTGAAGTAGGCCACTGGCCCGGCCCGAAAAGGGTATAGACTATCGCCAGCGCGCGGCCCGACGGCGAAGCGCGCATCAAGGAGGCTACAACATGGCAAGATTTCAACGCATGGAAGAAGTGGACGTCACGCCCGACAAGGTCTGGCAGATGATCGCAAACGCAGACCGCTGGGATGAATGGCTCCCCGGCGTGTCCGGCATCAGTGGCGTCGGCATGGCGACCGCGGGCGCGTCCTATCCCTTCCAGGCCGGTGATCAGCAAGGCACCGCCACGGTCACCAAGTTCGCCCCGGAGAAACTGCTCGAGGTGGTTACGCAGGTGGCCGGGCACAAGACGCTGCATCACTTCGCGCTCGCGCCCCGCATGGGCGGGCTGCTCGGCCTAGGGGGCGTGAACGGCACTCGCGTCGACTACACGATGGAATACCACGCCGATGGCGGCATCCTGGGTGAGTTCATCGCGGGCGGCAACCCCGTCGATCTCATCAAGATCAAGAATGCCCTGTCGCAACTCGAAAATCTGGCAGAACGCCCCAACAACACCGGCGCGCTTCCGCCCCGCAAGGGCTAAGCGCGCGACACAATCAAACGTTCGCAGCATTCATCAAGGAGACAAACCATGGGACTGATCGTGACACTCATCGTGGGCGGCATCGCGGGCTGGCTCACCGGCCTTCTCATGAAGGGCGGCGGCTATGGCCTGATCGGGAACATCATCCTCGGCGTCATCGGCGGCATCGTGGGAGGCTGGATCGGCAGCCTGATCACCGGGGCTGACCTGGTGAATGGGTTCAACCTCACCAGCATCCTCGTGTCGGTGCTCGGCGCGGCGCTGGTCGTGTTTATCGCACGCCTGATTCGGCGCGCCTGAGCTCGGGCGAAAACCAGTGCGGGCGGCTTCATCAGCCGCCCGCATTTCGTTTTTCGGGAGGGTGGTCCGTCAGGCCTTGACCGCTTCGAGCAGCTCGGCCACAAGGTCGTCGGTGCGGATGCCTTCGGCCTGGCCCTCGAAGTTGAGCAGCAGGCGATGCCGCAGCGCCGCGGGGGCCAGCGCGCGCAGGTCGTCAATGGCAACATTGAAACGGCCGCCCAGCAGGGCCAGCGCGCGCGCGCCGAGCAGCATGGCCTGGGCACCGCGTGGGCTGCTCCCGTAACGCACATACTTCTTCACCCCCGGGGGTGCCAATGGTGAATCCGGGTGGCTCGCCGCGACCAGCGTGGCCGCGTACTGTGTGACCGCCGAGGCGGCCGGCGTCTGACGGGCCAGCGCGTTCATCGCCAGCAGGGCCGGACCATCGGCCACCGGGGTCAGCGTGGTGTGCTTGTCGGTCGTCGTCGCCTCCAGGATCCGCGCCAGCGCGTCAGGCGCTGGAAAACCGACGTTGAGCTTGAACATGAAGCGGTCGAGCTGGGCCTCGGGCAGCGGGTAGGTGCCTTCCATCTCGATCGGGTTCTGCGTGGCGAGGACGAAGAAGGGCGCCTGCACGGCGTAGGTCCGGCCAAGCACCGTCACGGTGCGCTCCTGCATGGCTTCGAGCAGCGCCGATTGCGTCTTGGGCGAGGCGCGGTTGATCTCGTCCGCCAGGATGATGTTGGCGAAGATCGGGCCGGCCTGGAAGCGAAACGCGCGCCGGCCATCGGGCTGATCCTCGAGGAGGTCCGTGCCGACGATGTCCGCCGGCATCAGATCCGGGGTGAACTGGATACGCGCAAAACGCAAATTGAGCGCATCCGAAAACGCCCGCACGAGCGACGTCTTGCCCAGCCCGGGCAGGCCCTCGATCAGCGCATGCCCGTTGCACACGATGGCCAGCAGGGTGTGGCGGACAACCTCGGCCTGGCCCACGATCGCCTTCGACACCTCGGCCTCGATGGCCGCGGCCAGCGCGTTGAACCGATCCGGGGTCAGGCGGGGGTTTGCTTCGGTCATGCCCTACTCGTAGTTGAAGCGCCACGGCACATTGTCCATGGGCAGCTGGTCGAGCCTCAGCCGTCGTAGCGCGTCAAAGCGCGGCAGCATCTCCTCGACGGAATCACCGCCGATCTTTTCGATCAGCGCATCGGCCAGCACATAGCACAGCATGGCCTCAACGATCGGCACCGCGCGCGGAACCTGGCAGAAGTCGCTGCGTTCGTATTTCGTGTCGACCGCCTCGCCGGTCGCCAGATCGACGGACTTGAGGGGGTTGAGCGTGGTGGCAATCGGCTTGAAGGCCGCGCGCACGACGAGCGGCGCGCCGTTCGTGATCCCGCCTTCGAGCCCGCCGGCGTGGTTGCTGCCCAGTTTGAGCTCGCCCTCGTCGTTCAGGATCGCGTCCTGCACCTGCGTCCCGGGCCGCAACGTCTCGGAGAAGCCATCCCCGATCTCGACGCCCTTGACTGCGTGGATGCTGCCGACCGCGGCCATCACCTTCGTCGACAGGCGGCGGTCCCAGTGCACATGGCTGCCCAGCCCCGGCGGCAGGCCAAGGGCCACGGCCTCAACGAC
>JAIBCK010000118.1 GCA_019694215.1 Thermoflexales bacterium | reverse complement strand
CCCAGCCGCCGTGGCCGCTGCGCCGAAGCCGGCTGCCGCGGCCGCCAAGCCCGCCGCGGGTGGGCACGCCGCCCCTGCCAAGGCTGCGCCGGCTGGCCTGAGCCCCGAGCTCGAACAGGTGCTGGCCAAGTTTGGTCCGGAGGCCGTCGTCGCGGCGCCGTTCGAGGGTGTGCTGGTGAAGGACCTCGGCAAGCTCGTCGAGCTGGCCACTTTCGTCCGTGATGCGCTGGGCTACGAGATGCTGGTCAACCTCACCGCCGCCGACTATCCGAAGGATGGCGTGATCGAGGTGGTCTATCACGTCCAACGGATGAAGGGCGGCCCCACGCTGTGCTACAAGGCCCGCGTCGCGCGGCCGGCCGGGAATGCCCCCACCGATTTCGTGCCCTCGCTCGTGCCGGTCTACCCCGGCGCGGAGTTCCAGGAGCGCGAGGCCTATGACATGTTTGGCGTGCGCTTCGAGGGCAACCCCGATCTGCGCCGCATTCTGATGTGGGAGGGCTTCGAGGGTTGGCCACTGCGCAAGGACTGGAAGGAAGTCTATTACGAGGGTGACACCAAGCCCTTCGACACGCGCTGGCCGGGCGGCGATCACAAGCTGGCCGAGGAGCGCGTGCCGTGGGAGGACAACGTTGCGTATCCCGCCGGCTTCGACCCGCTGACCTACAAGTCCAACCCGGATGGCGATCTGTATGCCAGCATGCAGGCCAACACGGCCTCGCTCAACACCGGCCTGGGCTCGCATGGCGCCGGGATGTCGGCCGAGGACTACGACCTGCTCAAGCGCGAGGGCCTGCTCGACGCGGCCGAGCTGCACACCGACCAGATCATCGTCAACATGGGCCCGCAGCACCCGTCCACGCACGGCGTGTTGCGGATGGTCGTCAAGCTCGATGGTGAGACGATCACCGACCTCAAGCTGGTGCTGGGCTATCTCCACCGCAACCACGAGAAGATCGGCGAGCGCAACACCTGGCTGCACAACACTCCCTACACCGACCGGCTGGATTACATCACCGGGATGGTCAACGAGTGGGGCTATGTCAACTCGGTCGAGAAGATGATGGGCATCAAGCCCACCGAGCGCGCCGAGTATCTGCGCATTCTGATGTCCGAGCTCACCCGCGTGGCCTCGCACTTCTGGTCGATTGGCTTCCTGCTCAACGACCTGGGCGCGTTCTTCACGCCGGCGCTCTACTTCATCACCGAGCGCGATCTCATCGTCGACCTGTTCGAGGGCGTGGCCGGCAGCCGCATGATGTGCAACTACATGCGCTTTGGCGGCGTCTCGCGCGACCTCACGCCGGCGCAGATGGCGCGCGCGCGAGAGCTCGTCTTCGAGCGTTTGCCGCGCGCGATCGACGAGCTGGACTACTTCCTCAGCGACAACGAGATCGTCAAGGCCCGCACGATCGGCGTGGGTTACCTGCCCGCCAATCGCTCGGTGGCCTACAGCCTGACCGGGCCGTGTCTGCGCGCGGCCGGCGTGCCGTATGACCTCCGGCGCGCCGATCCGTATGGCATCTATGACCGCTTCGACTGGGATGTGCCCGTGCTTTACGGGGCGGATGTCTACGACCGTTATCGCCTGCGCATCATGGAGATGCGCGAGTCGATCAAGATCCTGCAGCAGTGCCTGAATCAGATGGAGCACCACACGCAGGCGGGCGACATCCAGGCCGGCAAGAAGGCCTACACGCACCGTGTCCCGGCAGGCCAGTACTACGGCCGCGTGGAGACGCCCAAGGGTGAGCTGGGCTACTACCTGGTCAGCGATGGCGGGCAGAACCCGTATCGCTACCATGTCCGCTCATCGTCGTTTATCAACCTCAACTCGCTCAAGGAGATGACGCTCGGCGCGAAGGTCGCCGACTCGGTCGTCATCCTGGGCAGTCTGGATATCGTGCTTGGCGAGGTGGATCGATGAGTTTGTTTGGCACTGGTCTGATCAAGGGCCTCGGCTATACGCTGAAGCACTTCCTGACCACCTACACCGAGGACCTGAAGTATCTTGGCCGAAAGAGCGGCGTGGCGGGCACGGCGCGCGCGGTGCGCCGTCAGAACCCGAAGACACGCGGCCTGGTCGTCATCGAGTATCCAAAAGAGAAGGCGCCGATGCCGGAGAACTTCCGGAACATCCCCTTCCTCGTGCACGACACGACCAAGGATGAGATCAAGTGCACGTCGTGCGGCATCTGCGCCAAGGTCTGCCCGCCGCAGTGCATCTGGATCTCGCGCACCGAGGACCCGGTCACCAAGCGGCCGGTGCCGGCCCCGCGCGAGTTCCACATCGATAGCACGATCTGCATGAACTGCGGCTACTGCGCGGAGTTCTGTCCGTTTGACGCGATCAAGATGAACTCCGACTACGAGATCGGCTACTACCCGGAGGATGCGCCCGACCATCGCATGGTGCTTGACAAGGCCATGCTGGTCAAGCCGGACACGTTCCATGCGGCGATCCATCCGCTGGCGTGGGCGTCCGAGGGGGGTGGCAAGGCCGCTGCGAGCGCCAAGCCTGCCGCCGCGCCGGCTGCGGTGATTACACCGGCTGCCGCCCCGAAGCCCGCTGCGCCATCCGCCGCCAAGGCGCCCGGTGCGGCTGCGCCCCCCGGTGCCGCTACACCACCCGGCGCTGCGAAGCCACCGGGAGCGGCTGCCCCTCCCGGGGCCGCCAAACCGCCGGGAGCCCGTCCCCCGCCGGGCGCCAAGCCGCCCACCGCCTGAAATCGCAGGGCCGGATTCGATCACTCGAATCCGGCCCTTTGTTTTGCCTGCCGCGCTCAGGCCTTGCGCGGCAATCTGCCCAACGTATAAAACTCGGCGTTTGGGCGCAGGTCGACGAGGTTGGCCATGCGGTTGGACATGCCAAAGAACGCCGCGATCGCGCCGATGTCCCAGATGTCCTCATCGCTGAAGCCGTGCCCGTGCAGGGCGGTGAAGTCGGCCTCCTCGATCGCGCGCGAGTCCAGCGCCACCTTGAGCGCGAAATCCAGCATCGCGCGCTGACGCGGGGTGATCTCCGCCTTGCGATGATTGACGGCGATCTGATCGGCCACCCGCGGGTTGCGCGCATACACGCGCAGGATGGCGCCGTGCGCGACGACGCAATACAGGCAATCATTCGCCCCGCTCGTCGCCACCACGATCATCTCGCGCTCGGCCTTGCTCAGCCCGCCCTCGCGCAGCATCAGCGCGTCATGGTAGGCAAAGAAGGCGCGGAACTCATCAGGGCGGCGCGCAAAGGAGAGAAAGACATTCGGCACGAACCCCGACTTCTCCTGCACTTCGAGAATGCGGGCTCGGATGTCATGGGGAAGGGCCTCCAATTCGGCCAGGGGGTAGCGGCTGATGGGGTCATCCATGCCCCCATCCTAGCGCGATCCCGAAATCGCGTTTCTGAATACCATTGCCGGCATGACTTCACGAACCGCCGCGCTTCTCATCGCGACCATCCTGTCCCTGTCAACCCTGCCCGCCGCCGCAGCAGATCCGCTGCCGCCCCTGGCACCCGAAGGCGTCACACCCGTCACGTGCTTTGCGCGTGTGTCCAGCAGCGGGGTGATCTACAGCGATCCAACCTCCCTGGCCATTCAGCACGCCGTCGAGGACGCCGTGCCCAACGATCTGGTCAAAGTCGCGGGATATTGCCCGGACTGGAGCCTGCGGCTCGGGCAGACGCAGTCGGTGATGATCACCCAGACACTGACCCTGCGCGGCGGCTACAGCACCGCGGATTGGGCGGTGAGCAATCCCATCCTCAACCCGACCATCGTCAAGCCCTCCGATACATCAACGCCGACCGGCGCGCGCGCGGTGTTCATCGCGGCGGGGGTCTACTTCACGATCGAGAACATCACGCTGGTCGATGGGGGCTGGGGGATGTTCAGCCTCACCGGGCCCGGCGGGAACATCTTTCACAGCGGCGCCAGCCTGCTCGTCGACAACGTCACCCTCGACAACGGCTACGCCGGATATGGCGGTGGCCTCTACACCGCCGGCGGCCCCGTGATGGTAAGGGGCAGCCGCATCACTTCTGGCGAGGCGATTACGGCAGGCGGCGGCATCTACAACAATGGCGGCGTCATGGCCGTCGAGAAGACCGAGTTCAGCAGCAATGTCGCGGGTCGGTCGGGCGCGGGGGTGCACACCCAGGGGGGCATTCTGACCGTGACCAACAGCGCGCTGCTGTCAAACGCCGTCACGTCCGGCAGCGGTGGCGGCATCGATGCGCAGCTCAACGCGCGCACCACCGTCACCGCCACCGAGTTCGCAAGCAACTCCGCGACCAACGGCGGTGGCATCAACCAGGGAAGCGGGTCCCTCACGGTTGGCGACAGCACCCTGCACAACAACATCGCGGCCAATCAGGGTGCGGGCATTCTGGCGGGGGCCGGGACCATCGTGGCGATCACCAACAGCACGCTGGAGAAGAACGGTGCCTCGGGCGTCGTTGGCGGTGGGTTGGCCAGCTATGGCGCGCGCGTCTCCCTGACGCGGACGTTTGTGCTGTCCAACGCAGCGACAACGGGGGCTGGCCTCCTGCTTGCGGCCGGGATCAATGAAGTCGTCGACACTGTGATTGGCGCCAACGAGAGCGATGGCAGCGGTGCCGGGTTGTGGGTGGCCGACGGCGCCACCTACCTCACCCGCACCGCGGTGGCAAACAACCTGGCCGGCGGCAACGGCGGCGGGCTGTATGTTGGCTCGAATCTAGAGCCAGAGCTTCTTTCGTTGCGCGCAGTAACCATCACGGAGAATGCCGCGGATGGCAACTCCGGTGGCGGCATGTATCTCGGCCCCATCACGCGCACACTGTGGATCACCGGCAGCGATGTCGCCATTGCGAAGAACAACGCCCTGCTGTATGGCGGTGGCGTCTACGCCACGGGTCCGTACACCTTGAGCTTGCAGGACTTCCGTGTGGTGGGCAATGCCACGCTCAACAGCTCCGCCGCCGGCGTCGGCGGCGGCGGCCTGCTCCTCTCCACCACCCCAACCGGCGGCGCGTGGGCGCTGCTGACCGACGGCGTGATCGCCGACAACCGCAGCCCGAACCCGGGCGGCGGCGTCGACGCGGTGAGCATCGAGGCGCGCCTGACCCGCGTCAGGGTGGAGGGCAACGCCGCGCATTCCGGCGGTGGCGTCATCATCGCCACGGGAAGCCGGCCGGCGCAGCTCTTCATCGCCAGCAGCGTCATCTCGGGCAACACCACCAACACGGGTGGCGGCGGTGGCGTGTGGAACAACGGCGCGGCGCTGGTCGCGATCACGGGCACCCAGATCCTGTCCAACGTTGCAAAGTCAGTCGGCGGCGGTCTGCTCAGCAGCGCGTCGACGCCCCTGGCATCGTTCGTCGCGGTCACCAATAGCACGGTGGCGACCAACACCAGCGTTTCATCCGGAGGTGGCGGCATCTACAGCCAGGCCTTCCTGCGCCTGAAGGACAGCTCGGTCGTGACAAACACGGCGCCAAATGAAGCAGGCGGTGGCGTCTACAACGCCGGCGCCGGGCTCGAAGTGATCGGCGGGGTGATCGCCGACAACGTGGCCAAGCTTGGCGGCGGCGGGATCGCCCAGACGTTGAACTCGACCGTTTTGCTGTCCGCGACGCACGTCGCCTTCAATTCGGCCACGGGCGCGGGCGCCCAGGCGGGGGGCGTGTTGAACCTCAGCGGCATGCTCGCCGCGCAGGACACGCGCATCGATCACAACGTCAGCACGGGATCGGGGGGCGGCGTCTTCAGCACCGGGTCGAGCACCTTCGACCGTGTCTCGATCGATGCGAACATCAGCAATCAAAACGGTGGCGGCCTGTACAGCACCGGGAGCACGCGCATCCGCGATAGCGTCGTCGCCAGCAACCGGGCCAGCCTCACGGCGGTTGCCTACGCCGGCGGCCTGTATCTCGAGGCGCCCGCGCTGGTCGCCAATTCGGTCATCTCCGGCAACCGGGCCGGCTATGGCGCCGGGTTGGCCATGACCAACAGCGTGCAGGTGTACGACAGCGCGGTATATGGCAACCAGGCCGTGGAGCAGGTGGGCGGCGCGTTCATGGTGTTCGGCGGCGCGCTGACGGTCTCGCGGACCGCCGTCTACAGCAATAGCGCCTCGGGCACGACGGCGCCGGTCGGAGGTGCTGGTTACGTCCAGGGCGGCGCGGTCGTGCGGTTGATCAACGCCACGGTCTCAGGCAACGCGGCCGGCAACAGCAGTGCCTTTCACGTGGTGGGGGGCAGCTCGCTGTGGATGACCGCCACGACGCTGGCGAACAACACCAGCCTGCTCTCGCCGCCCGCGATTGCCTTCTCGGTCGGGGCGAGCGTCCGGGCGACCCAGTCGCTGTTTGCGGGTGGATCGGGCTGCGCCGCGCCGATCTCGGATGGGGGCTACAACGTGGATATCGGCGCCAGCTGCTTCAGCGCGCCCACGACCACGCTGATCAACCAGGCTGGCGCCCTCGTCAATCCGCTTGCGTTCAACGGCGGCAGCAATCCGTACAACTGGACGCACAGCCTGCCCGCGGTCAACCCGGCGCTGAGCCTCGTGCCCTTCGCCAGCTGTCAGGTGGCCGACGACCAGCGCGGGGTGACGCGCCCGCAGCCGGCCACGTCTTCACGGTGCGATGCGGGCGCGTATGAAAGTGATGTGTTGGGCGCCCGGGCATGGATCCCGATCGCCCTGCGTTGAGCCCTGACCGCGTCAGGCCTGCGGCCGACGCGCTTCGACCTTGACGCTCCAGGTCTGGATGTCGGTCCCGGGCACGCGTTCATATTCCGCGCGGCGGGTGATGCGAACTTCCGCAAAGCCCGCCGCGCGCAGCTCGTCGCGATAGCGGCTCTCGGCGCTCGCGCCGGCCACGCAGGCGCAATAGCTGGTCATGTTGGCGGCCGCGACGGGATCGATGTCGCGGTCGGCGACGATGTCGCTCACGGCGAACAGGCCGCCCGGCTTGAGTACGCGCAGCGCCTCGCGGAAGACCGCCGGCTTGTCGGGTGACAGGTTGATCACGCAGTTCGAGATGACGACATCGACGCTGGCCGACTCGATCGGCAGATGCTCGATGTGCCCATATCGGAATTCAACGTTGTGCACGCCGGCCTGCGCGACGTTCTTCCAGGCCAGCGACAGCATCTCCGGCGTCATGTCCACGCCGATCACCCGTCCGCTCTCGCCAACGCGCGCGGCGGCCAGCAGACAGTCCATGCCCGCTCCGCTGCCGAGATCGACGACGACCTGACCCGGTTGCAGGCCGGCCAGCGTGACGGGGTCACCGCAGCCCAGCGTCATCTCGCCGACGTCGCCGGGCAGTGCGGCCAGGTCCTCCGGGGTATAGCCGAGGTCGGTGGCGACCTTGGCGGGGGGCGCGCAGCACTCGGTCTTTGCCGCCGCCGGGCGCGGGCTGCCGGCGGGCGCGATGGCCTCCAGCGCGATGAAGTCGCCGGAGCCCGTCATGGCCCGCGCGCGCGCCGCATACCCGGCGCGAACGGTGTCTCGGATCGTGTCTTTTGGGGTCATCTTTCACTCCAGGCCGACGCGGGTGCTGCGGCGCTCGAGGAGCAGCGTGTCACGCCAGTGCCCCGCCAGGGGGCCGTGATCCATGCGCCCGATGCGCTCACGTCGGCACAACGTTTTGAATCCATGCTTTGCATGCAGGGCCAGGCTGCCGGTGTTCTCCGGGAAGATGCTCGCCCACATCGTCCACAGCCCGCGCGCCTCCGCGGTCTCGATCAACGCCGCCAGCAGCGCGCTTCCGACGCCATGCCCGGCGGCGGCGGTGGCGACATACACGCTCACCTCGACCACGCCGGCATACACGGCCCGCTTCGAGGTCGGGCTCAGTGTCGCCCAACCGACGATCTTCCCCTGCTCACGGGCGACCAGGCTGCATCCCGCCAGCTTGCCCTCGCGGAAGGCCTCCCAGCCCGGGGCCGTCTCGCGGGCAAAGGTGGCGTGGCCGGTCTCGATGCCCTGCTGGTGAATCGCCGCGACGGCCGGCCAGTCCGCGGCGGTCAGCGGGGCCAATTGCAGCGCGCCGAGGTCGAGCAGCAGCGCCGTCGCGCTTTCGGGGCAGGCGCCCTGAAACTCGGCCGAGGCGTGGGCGGCGGCCGGGACGTCATCGCGCGTCACCGTGCGGAAGCCAAAGCG
>JAIBCK010000117.1 GCA_019694215.1 Thermoflexales bacterium | reverse complement strand
GCTTCCGTCTTCGGTCCTCCGTCGTCCGTCGACGGCGGTCTGCCGTCCGCGGTCTGCGAGCAGCCTCCCACCCGGACGAGCCAGCTTCCGTCTTCGGTCCTCCGTCTTCCGTCGACGGCGGTCTGCCGTCTGCGGTCGGCGAGCAGCGGACCGCTGCGCGCTACAACTCTTCCAGCGTCTTCACCACCGTCGGCTTGCCCGCGGCTTGCAGCGCACTTCGCGTGTCCTTCAACCCACTCCCGGTGAGCTGCTGCACAACGCACTCAGCACCGCCAATCCGGCCGCTGGCCAGGGCCTTCTTCACCCCCACCCATCCGGCGGCGGAGGCGGGCTCGGCAAACACACCCTCGAAACGCGCCAGCTCGCCCATCGCTTCGAGCATCTCGCCGTCCGTCGCCTCGATGAAGTCGCCGCCGGTCTCGCGCACCGCGCGGATGGCCATCGCGCCATCGTTGGGGCGATCCACCGAAATGCCGCCCGCAATCGTCGTGGCCGGGACGAGATCAAACGTCTCAATCCCCGCGCGCCAGGCCCGAATGAGCGACGGGGCGAGCGTGGCCGTCACGGCGTAGAAGCGCGGCAGGCGCGGGATCCAGCCGACCGAGAGCAGGTCGCGGAAACCCTTGTACACGCCGCTGATGATGTTGCCATCCCCGACCGGGACGACGACGGCATCCGGCGCGCGGAACGGATGGGTGGCATCGCCCAGTTGTGCGGCGATCTCCAGCCCGGCCGTCTTCTTGCCCTCGCGGGTGTAGGGGTTGACCCCGGTGCTGCGGTTCCACCAGCCAAAGCGGCGGCAGGCCTGATCGCACAGCTGCACGGCATCGTCATACAGCCCGTCCACGATGTAGACGCGCGCGCCGTGCACCAGCATCTGCGCGAGCTTGCCCTCGGGCGTGCCACGCGGGACGAAGATCACCGTCTCCACCCCGGCGCAGGCTGCCATCGCCGCCAACGCGGCGGCGGCATTGCCGCTCGACGCCGTGGCGATGACATTGCGCCCGGTCTCGAGCGCGCGCGCGACGACCATCGCGCTGGCGCGGTCCTTGAACGAGCTGGAGGGCAGGCGCGAATCATCCTTCAGCCAGAGGTTCGTCGCCCCGACCCGCGCGCCGAGCCGCCGCGCGTGCAGGAGGGGCGAATCACCCACCCGACGGAGCCCATCACCAACGCCGGCCAGGACGGCGGGGTTGACGGGCAGGAAGGGGCCGAAGCGCCAGATCGAGCGGTCGGCGCTGCCCGCAATCGCGCGCGGGTCGATCTCACGCGTGATGCGGGCGTAGTCATATGTGGCGTCGAGGTTGCCCCCGCAGCTCGGGCAGGGCCCGGCCAGCGATGGGTCGGCGTGCTGCGCCCCGCAGGCCACGCAGGTGAAACCGGTGTGATAGGTCATGGATCAGTCCTGTTCAAACGCCTTGCCCAGGCCGGCCGGCGCGGGCGCGTTCAGGTTGGCGCTCAACAGCCGCCGCAGGGCGGGTGGCGCGCGCTGGATCAGCCGCGTCAGCCACTCTCCCGACGTGGCGGCGAGCACGAGAATCATCAGCACGAAGGGCAGGACGGCGAAGACCTGCGTCGGCACGCCCGGCACGCGGCTCTGCGCAAAGCTCGCCAGCGCCTCGAGGAAGCCGAAGAGATACGCGCCCATCGCGCCACGCAGCGGGTTCCATCCGCCAAAGATGACGATGGCCAGCGCAATCCAGCCGTAGCCCGCGGTGTGGCGATACGTCCAGCCCGTCTTCATGTCCAACGTAAAGGCCGCGCCCGCGATCCCGATCAGCGCACCCCCCAGGATGGTGTAGAGGTAACGCAGCCGGACCACCGGCACGCCCCGCGCAAACGCCGCCGCCGGCTGCTCGCCGACCGCGCGCAGGGCCAGGCCGCCGCGCATGCGATACAGATACAGCCAGGCCAGCCCGATCACGAGATAGCTCGCATAGACCATGCCGTCGCTGCTGAAGAAGATCCGCCCGATGATGGGCACATCCGCCAGGCCGGGGATGGGAAGCGCGGGCACTTGCGGACCGGGCTGCAGCACCAGCGGCGCGCCGAGAAAGGAGGACAGGTCGGCGCACAGCAGCGCGAGGATGAAGCCGATGGCGATCTGCGATTGCTTGAGCGTGATGGCGCCGTAGGCGACGATGGCCGCGACCGCGGCCCCCACCAGCGCCGCCGCGAGAAAGCCCACCCAGATGCTATCGGTCGCGCGCGCGGCGCCAAAGCCGGCCATGCCGGCCAACAGGATGGTGCCATCGGCCGAGAGGTTGACGATGCCGGCCCGTTCGGTGATCGTTTCGCCGATGACGGCAAACACCAGCGGCGTGGCGGCCGCCACGGCCGTTGCAATCAGGATGACGAGTTCTTCAAGTTTCATGATACGTGTTCACCCCTTGCGAACCGCGGCGGCGCGGGCGCGCGCACGGGCCTGCTGGCTGAGACCGCGCCCGATCAGCGCGGCCAGAACGAGGACGCCCTGAATGACGCCGGCCAGGGCCGACTCCAGCTGAAACTGAATCGGCAGGGTCAGACTGCCCACGTTCAGCGCGCTGAAGAAGAAGGCCAGCGGCAGCACGAACAGGGCGTTGAAGTTGCCCAGCATGACGATGAGCAGGGAGAGGAAGCCGAGGTTGCTCGAGATGTTCGGGATCAGCCTGTGGAAGATGGCCAGCACCTGCAGGCCGCCGGCCAGACCCGCCATCGCGCCGGACAGCGCGAAGGCGCTGAGCAGATAGCGCGTCGCCGGGATGCCCTGCACGGTCGACGAGCGCGGGTTGAGGCCCACCGCGCGCAGGCGCAGCCCGAAATACGTGTTTCGCATAACGATCACAGTAAACACCAGCACGACGAGGCCGGCGATCAGCGCGACCGGGCTGGCCTCGGTCTTGCCGATGGTGGGCAGCCACAAGGTCTCCGGGAAGGGCGCCGTGCCGCTCATCGAGGCGACGCCCGGCCGCTTCCAAGGGCCGAAGATGAGATACACGGCCAGGCCCTGGGCGACGAAGTTCAGGCCCAGCCCGGCGAAAATTTCGCTGATGCGGCCGAAGACGTTGAGCGCGCCCGCGAGCAACGCCCAGACGACACCACCAGCGATGCCGGCCAGGATCGCCACGGCCATCGCGACCGGGCCGGGGGCGCTGTCTTGCAGCAGGCGCAGGGCCAGCGTGGCGGCGATGCCACCGATGATCATCTGCCCCTCCACGCCCAGGTTGTAGAGCCCGGCGTTGAAGGTGAAGATCAACCCGCACGCACACAGCGTGAGCGGGACGAGCGTGGCAAGGACGCGGGCGAACTGGTCCTCGGTGCCAAAGGCCGCTTTGACCATGGCGACGAGAACGTCAATCGGACTGTGGCCGGTCAACAACACCAGGCCGGCGATGAAGATCAGCCCGACAACAATGGCGCCGACGCGGTAGGCCGCGCCAGGCGAGGGGGTTTTTGCGCTTGCGGGGGTGGCCATGATCGTATGAGGGTTTGTCAGGCATCCATCTGGCCACCGATGCGGCGGCCGAGGCGATCGACATCGAGGGCGTTGGCTTCGACGGGCGGGGCAACCTGCCCACCGCTGAAGACGATGACGCGGTCGCTGTATTGCATGATCTCGTCAAGGTCCGCGGAGGCGAACAGGATCGACGTGCCGCTGGCGCAGCGCTCGCGCAGCAGCTTCCACACCCACATGGCCGATTCGACGTCCAGGCCACGGGTCGGGTGCTCCATCAGAATGAGGTCGAGCTGCGCGGGCATCAGCGCCAGCTGGGCGCGCTGCTGGTTGCCGCCCGACAGGCGCTCGACGCGCGAATCCGGGCGGCCGCGGATGTTGAGCGCGGTGATGGCCTTCTCCGCCCCATCCAGCGCGCTGGCGCGGTTGACAAAGGTTCCGGCCTTGCCGGCCACGCTGCGCCGCAACGCGACGTGCTCTTGCAACGTCAACCCGCCGATCAGGCCTTCCTTCAGGCGGTCGGCCGGCAGATACATGATCCCGGCGCGCAGGTAGGCTTTGTGCGGTTTGTGGGTCAGGTCGGTGCGGCCGAGCAGGCGGCCGGCCGTGGCCGGGAGCAGGCCGGCACAGTGCTGCAGGAGCAGGCGCTGACCGCTTCCTTCCAGGCCGGCCAGGCCGATGATCTCGCCGCGGCGGATGGCGATCTCCGGAAGCGCGATGCGCAGGCGCCGGTCATCCAGCACGACGCCGCTCAGCGTAAAGGCCGGCTGTTCCTGGCGATGCGTCTCGCGCGAGGGGCTGGCCAGCTCGCGGCCGAACATCAGCGTCACGAGGTCCGATGAAATGCGGGCCGGCGTGTCGAGCAGGCGGCCTTCCTCGCGCAGCACGCGCCCGCCCATCACCTCGCCGCGTCGCATGACCGTCACTTCGTCGCACAACGCACACACATCTTCCAATTTGTGCGAGACGAAGATGATCGAGCGGCCTTCGCGCGCCATCTGGCGCACGGCCTCAAAAAGCTGATCCTTCTGCGCCGCTGAAATGCCGGTCGTGGGCTCGTCGAGGATGAGGGTGCGCACGCCGAGCGCCATCAGGCGGATGACCTCAAGCTGCTGCCGCTCGCCGACGGTGAAATCCCCCACCCGGTCGCGCGGGTCGAGCTTGAAACCGAGGCCCGCCGCGATCTCGCGGAAGCGCTTCTCGGCGGCGGCCCCGCGCAGGACCGTGACCGGCGAGCGGCCGGGCATGCCGGCCATGAAGTTGTCCAGCGCCGTCATGGCGGGGACATCGAGGGGGTCCTGATGGAGCATCCCGATCCCGGCGGCCGTGGCATCGGCCGGCGTCGAAATACGAGCGGGTTTGCCATCCAGCAGGATGTCGCCGCTGTCGCGGGTGATGAATCCGGTCAGGATTTTGGCCAACGTACTCTTGCCAGCGCCATTTTCGCCCAGCAGTCCGTGCACGCGGCCGGGTCGAGCAGTCAGTGAAACATCGTTGTTGGCGTGGACGGCACCAAAGCGCTTGTGGATGTGACGAAGTTCGACCAGCATGAAAAGAAGCGCCCCCTTCCAGGTCCCGAGCACAGCCGCTGTGGCACCTGGGTTCGGGAAGGAAGGGGGCGAGTGAGGGTTGTTCGGCGATCGGTGACCCGGGCGGCGTGGCCCGGCTCACCGACCGTCAGAGTTCATACGCTTACTTGCTCTGCCCGTCCATGCCCTGAAGGAGTTGGGCCATGTACCAGATCTGCTTCGGCGTGGCCGTCTCACCAGCCTTCACGAAGTCGCTGCCATCCTGATACTTGATCGGGCCCTTCCACAGGTTGATGCTCTTGTCGGCAAGGCCCTTGACGAACTTGTCCATGTCCGCGGACGTGGCGCCGAGGCCCTTGCCCATCGTGAAGCCAACCATCGAGGAATCCACGTTGTTGATGTCCTTCCAGTCTGGCTCGGCCCACACGAACGGATAGTTGTCGAACTTGCCATCCTGGGCGGCCTTGATGGCCTTCACATACTCGGGACCCCAGTTGAAGTACGGCGAGCCCAGGCAGGAATCCGGGGCGATGTCGCAACCCGTCTTCAGGTCATAGTGCACGAACTTGACCTTCTTGCCAGCAGCGGCGGCCTTCTTGGTCTCCTGCGCGGCCTCGGGCGTGTCCAGGCCGGAGATCGTGACATCGTAGCCGCCGTTGATGAACTCATTCATCACCTTGGTCGGGTCGAGCGTCACGCCCGGGATGTTGAACCAGAAGCCGATCCAGGTCACCTTGAACTGCAGGTCGGCGGCCTTCTTGCCGCGATAGGTCTCCCAGCAATACTTGGCGCCGAGATACGCGGCCGAGGCGAGGCGGCGGGTCTCGTCGTTGACCAGCGGCCCGAGGAAGGCGATCTTGCCCGTCTCGGTGTTGAGCGCGGCGGCGCAGCCGGCCATCATCTTGCCGTATTCCATCTGGCCCATGAGGTTGGCCAGGTTGGGCTGATTCTTGTAGGCCATGCCGTCCTTCCAGCTGTAGTCGCCGGAGGCATGGATGACCGGAATCTTCGGATACTTCTTGGCGGTCTCGAGCGCATCGTCCTTGAAGTCATCTGAGTTGAAGATGATCATCTTCGCGCCACGGGCGATCAGGTCGTCGGCAACCTGGGTGCCCTTGACGTTCGGGCGATCGGCGGGGTTGACCTTGTCGACGATCTCGAAGGTCACGCCTGGGATCTTGGCCATGACGTACTTCGACCCTTCGACATGGGCCTGGTTCCAGCCACCGTCATTCGGCGGGCCGACCAGGATCAGGCCGATCTTGTAATCGGTGGCTGCTGGCTTCGGCACATCCGTGGGCTTGGGCACATCGGTGGGCTTGGTCGCCGCGGTCGGTGCCACTGTGGCAGCAACCGGGGCAGCGGTGGGCTTGGGCGGGTCGGTCGGCTTGGGCGGGACAGCGGTGGGAGCAGCGGTGGGAGCTGCACCACAGGCGGCCAGTAGCAGGCCCAGGGTGGCCAGGGCGGCCACAGTATCGCGCTTCGCAAACATGGTTCGGATTACCTCCTCGAAACGGAAACGCGGACAAGCACATAAGACAAGCGGCCGCCCAGTCCTCCCTCCATAACTTGAAGTTCAGCCAGCCGGCCGCTTGTATTGGCTCATCGCCTGAATGCCTGCGAATTATAGTCTCGTCGGTTTTTGGCCTTTTCGGCGATCGGCGGGCGATCCTTGGCGCGGGCGAGGGCGCATCTGCAGGGCAGGGAAAGACGAAACGGGGGCGGCCCCGCGCTGGAGCCGCCCCCGAAATAGGATTTGAGCGTTGTGCTATTTGCGCATCCGCATCACGCCAGGCGCCGCACCCTTGCCCGCCACGGCCGGCCCGGGCTGGACGATCTGGGCGTTCACCTTGTCACCGTCACGGGCGCCGATCACGCGCACCATCATGCCGACCTGGATGTCGGAGATGCTGCCGCTCAGGTCATTGCCCTGCTGGAAGATGGCCTTGCTGGCGTCGACCGTCAGCGCGCTGCCGTTCATCTGCCACAGCGTGAAGGTGCTGCCGCTGACGTTGACGACCAAACCGCTGAAGCCCGCGTCGCGCTTGTCCGCCTTGCTCAGGATGAGCTGGGCCTCGAAGACCTGCTCGCCCATCGGCTTTGCAATCACCATGACCTGGTCGTCGTTCTGCAGGCTGCTGATCGTCGCCGCCGGATCGCCGGCCGAGACAAAGCGGGTGCCCGCCACGATCTTGATCTGCTGCTGCGGGGCATTGCGCGGGCCGGACAGCGTGAAGCCCGAAGCGCTCACGCCGCTGACCTTGCCACCGAGCTGCACCGCGGCCGGGGCCGGCATCACCGCCACGCTCTTGGCGATCAGCGCATTCTGATCAGACTCGGCCGAGAGCAGCACGGCCACGCGATCCCCTGCCTTGAGGTCGGCGAGCGTCGCCGCCGTCTTGCCCGGGATGAGGTAGGTCGTGCTCACATTCGTCGTGACCCGCACCTCGCGCTGCGGCGGGGCGATGGGCGGACGCTGCTGCGGGGGCGCATTGGGCGTCGCCACCGGGGCCGGCGTCTTCTTCGCCTGGCCCGGCGCACCGGGTTGATTGCCCGACCCCGGAATCGGGTTCGGGAAGGCGCGGTTGTCAGCACCCGGGTTGGGCATGAAGGCCTGCATGCCACCGATGCCCGCAGTCGAGATCATCAGGGCCTGGCCATCAACCTGCTTGAGCACGCCGACCACCATCCCGCGCATGCGCTGATCGGGCTGTCCGCCGGGCCGCCCGCCGGGGCCGCCGCTCTGGGCCGACGCCACCCCGGCGCCTCCCACCAACACGGACGCAATCGCCGCGCCGACTGCCAATTTCTTGAGTGTGTTCATGTCTGTTGTCCTCCTCGATCCGCGCGAGACCGCCCGAACCGAACTGCATGCCGACATGCTAGCCCCCTATCGTAAACGCGAAGCCCTCCGAATCGCAAAATCGGTGTAAATCCCGTTATGTCACTCACTTTTTGGCCTTGGCCTCTCCGGCCCGGCTCTTGCGGCGCAGGATGACCAGCGAGGCGACGGCCAGCGCGCCGGTGATCAGCATGCCGGGCAGGCTGGCGGGATCGCTCTGGGACGGCGGGGCCTCCTGCAGGCTGCCACCCGTTGGCGGGAGCAGGGCCGTCCCGACCGGGGTCGGTGCGGCGACTACGCCGGCGGCGACTACACCGGCGGCGCTCACAGCCGTGGCGGCCGGTGCGGGCGTCGCCGCGGCCGCGCCCGCGCGGGGCAGGACGAAGACGGCGGTGCTGCGACCGGGCACGCTAAACGACGACGCGGTTGCGCGGGCCTGCCGCAACACGGGGTCCGCCCCGCCGGCCAGCGCCGGATGCAGCGTCCACCCCGTCG
>JAIBCK010000116.1 GCA_019694215.1 Thermoflexales bacterium | reverse complement strand
CAGGAAGGCCTTGAAGTCAGCGATCCCGCGCGCCATGGCAGCGATGAATTCGGGATCGCGCCCGGTGGCCTTGTCCTCCAACCAGAAACCCGGCAGGACCAGCGTATTTGTCGTACGGTCCAACTTGACATCCACGCGCGCCACCAGGCGATCCCCGAACAGCACCGGCAGGGCGTAATAGCCAAAGCGCCGCTTTGAGGCCGGGGTGTAGACCTCCCACTTGTAGTCGAAGTCAAACAGCTGCAACGCACGCCCGCGCGCACTGACGATGTCGAGCGGGGCCAGCAGCGCGACCTGCTCGCGCGTGGTCGGGCCGATGGGCTTCCAGGCCGGTGGCACGCGCCCGGCCTGCAGGTCAGCCAGGATCGCAGCGTCCGCGGCAGGCGCGTAAAACGGTCCCTTCCAACCCTCGACCGTGACGCGCAGCAGACGCCCCTCCGCCACCTCGGCCTCGCGCCAGCGCGCAATCTCCGACGCCGGCCAGGGGTGATATTCCCAGAAGGCGGTGCGGCGCAGCTCATGCAGGCCATAGAAGGCGACGAGCTTGCGCAGGTTGAACACATCGGCCTCGCGCAGATCAACCTCGCGGTGCAGCTCGCGCGGGGCGATGGCCTCGGTCAGCGCATACACGCGCTCGAAGCGCTCGCGGTGATGGATCATCGCCTCGCCGGTGCGCCACAGGTAGTAGAGGGCGAGCGCGCTGTCCTTGCGGCCGCGGTAGCTGTTGTGCCGGACGCGGTCCTTCATGTCGAAGTCGCGGTTGGCGACCGTGCCGCGGGCGCGCAGCACCTCGCGCATCTCGGCGATGGCCGACGCATGCTGGCGGGCGAAGTCGCGCCAGTTGGGTTGGCCCGCGCTGAGACGCATGTAGGCGCGCCAGACCGGCAGCTCGTCCATCGGCCGAACGGCCAGCCAGCCACCCCAGTCAAAGAACTCGCGCCGCTCGTACGTCCAGGTCTCCCACATGCCCTGGGTGTAGTCGGCCACCCGGCTGCGCAGGAAAATATCCTGGCTGCGCGCCGCGACGATCAACGGATCGAGCTGCAGGTGTTCGACAGCGCGCATCGCCGCACGAGCCCCCTCCAGCCCCTGCCAGCGCCGGCCCGGCCACAGGCCCTGCCGTCCGAGGATGAAGCGCCGCGCCAGCTCCGGCGTGAGGGTGATGGCGTCCTGATCGGCCATCACGCGCGCTTGCGGGGCTTGCCCTTGCCGCTCGTGCCGTTGATCTGACCGGTCTGAAGCACCGGTTGCAGGTAATGACCGGTGTGCGAGTCGGCCGCCTTGACGATGTCCTCCGGCGCGCCCTCGGCCACGACGCGGCCGCCGCCGTCGCCGCCCTCGGGGCCCATGTCGATGATCCAGTCCGCCACCTTGATGATGTCCAGGTGGTGCTCGATGACGACGACGGTGTTGCCGTCATCGACGAGCTTGTGGAGCACCTGGATGAGCTTGCGCACATCCTCGTGGTGCAGCCCGACGGAGGGCTCATCCAGAACGTAGATGGTGCGCCCGGTGGCGCGCTTGCTCAGCTCGCGGCTGAGCTTGATGCGCTGTGCTTCGCCACCTGACAACGTGGTGGCCGGCTGCCCGAGGCGGATGTAGCTCAGGCCCACCTCGGTGAGCGTGTCGAGCTTGCGGGCCAGCGGGGGAATGTCCTTGAAGAACTCCTGCGCCTCGCTCACCGTCATCTCGAGGATCTCGTGGATGTTCTTGCCCTTGTATTTGATCTGCAGCGTCTCACGGTTGAAGCGGCTGCCCTTGCACACGTCGCAGGTGACGTAGATGTCGGGCATGAACTGCATCTGGATCTGCAGGACGCCCTGGCCTTCGCAGGCCTCGCAGCGCCCGCCCTTGACGTTGAAGCTGAAGCGCCCGCTCTTGTAGCCACGCATCTTGGCTTCGGGCAGCTCGGCGAACAGGTCCCGCAGCGGCGTCCACAGCCCGGTGTAGGTGGCCGGGTTGCTGCGCGGGGTGCGGCCAATCGGCTGCTGGTCGATGTTGATGATCTTGTCCAACGCCTCGAGACCGTCGATCGCTTCGAGCTGGCCGGCCTTCTCCAGGCTGCCGTTGAGCGAGTTGGCCAGTGACTTGTAGAGGCACTCGACGATGAGCGAGCTCTTGCCGCTCCCGCTCACGCCCGTGACGACGACAAACCGACCCAACGGAATGCGCACCTCATCGCCCTTGAGGTTGTTCTCGCGCGCGCCGCGCACGGTGAGCCATTTGCCATTGCCCGGCCGGCGCGCGGCGGGCAGCTCGATGCGACGGCGGCCGCTCAGATACTGGCCGGTGATCGAGGACGGGTGCTTCATGATGTCCTGCACCGTCCCCGCCGCGACGACGTTGCCGCCGTGTTCGCCGGCGCCCGGTCCCATGTCGATGATCCAGTCCGACGCCTTCATCGTGTCGTCGTCGTGTTCGACGACCAGCACGGTGTTGCCCAGGTCGCGCATCCGGAGCAGCGTGGTGATCAGACGGGCCTGGTCGCGCTGGTGCAGGCCGATGCTGGGTTCGTCCAACACATAAAGCACACCCATCAGCTGGCTGCCCACCTGCGTGGCGAGCCGGATGCGCTGGCTCTCGCCGCCCGAGAGCGTCATCGCCGCGCGCGACAGGTTCAGGTAGTCCAGACCGACATCGACCATGAACTGCAGGCGGGCGCGGATCTCCTTGACGATCTGGCGCGCGATCTTGCGTTCGCGCTCATTGAGGACGGGCGCGCCCGCGACCCGGGCCCGCTTGCCCGCGTCGTCGATGCCGAGCCCGTTCACCCATTCCAGGGCCTTGCCGATGCTGAGCTCGCCGACCTCGGCGATGTTCTTGCCCGCCACCCGCACGCACAGCACATCGTCCTTGAGCCGCTTGCCCTGGCAGGTCGGGCAGAGGCGATGGCTCATGTATTCCTCGAGCTTGTTGCGGACGTAGTCGCTGCTGCTGTCACGATAGCGGCGCGCCAGGTTCTTGAACACGCCCTCCCAGGTGATCTCGTAGTTGTGCTGGATGCCGGCGCGGTTCTTGTAGACCATCTTGACCCGCTCTTCGCCGGTCCCATTCAACAGCACCTCGCGCGCAGCCCTGGGGATCTGCCGCCATGGCACATCCATCGGCACCTTGTAGTGACGGCAGATGTTTCCCATGAGCTGGGTGTAGTAGCCGTCTTCATCCGAGGACGCGAGCGGGGCAATCGCGCCTTCGTCGATGCTGAGCTCGGGGTTGGGGATGATCAGGGCGGGATCGAACTCGCGCTTGCTGCCCAGGCCCTGGCACTCCGGGCAGGCGCCGTCGGGCGAGTTGAAGGAGAACAGCCGCGGTTCGAGGTCGGGGTAGCTCTTGCCGGTGGCCGGATCGACCTTCTTCTCGCTGAACAGAATGTCGCGCCAGGCGTCCTTGCCCTCGCCCGGGGCCTGCGCCATGACCACGCAGAAGCCATCGCCGAGCTTGAGCGAGGTCTCGACTGAGTCCGTGAGACGGGTGAGGAAGCTCTTCGTCTCCTCGGTTGCCGCGCCCTCGGCCGGCACGACCAGGCGGTCGACGACGATCTCGATGTTGTGAATCTTGTAACGGTCGAGCTCGATCTCCTCGTTGACGTCGCGGACCTGCCCGTTGACGCGCACGCGGACAAAGCCCTCCTTGCGCACATCATCGAAGACGCCCTGGTGATGGCCCTTCTTGTCCTTGATGACCGGGGCGAGCAGCTGCAGGCGCGTGCCGGCCGGCAGCGCGGCGATCTGATCGACGATCTGTTCGGCCGACTGTGACACCAGCGGCTGACCGGTGACGGGCGAGTACTGCACCCCGATGCGGGCAAACATCAAGCGCAGGTAGTCGTAGATCTCGGTGACCGTGCCGACGGTCGAGCGCGGGTTGTGGCTGGCGCCCTTCTGGTCGATCGACACCGCGGGCGAAAGCCCCTCGATCTGATCGACATCGGGCTTCTCCATCTGGCCGAGAAACTGGCGCGCATAGGCGCTCAGGCTCTCGACGTAGCGGCGTTGCCCCTCGGCGAAGATGGTGTCGAAGGCGAGCGAGCTCTTGCCGCTGCCGCTGAGGCCGGTGATGACGACCATTTTGTCGCGCGGGATCTCGACGCTGATGTTCTTGAGGTTGTGCATGCGCGCGCCGCGCACGACGATGTTTTCCTGGGCCATGATGGGTGAAAGACAGTCTAGCACAGATGTTCTGTTTTGGCGAAAACCGCCACTTGCGCAATTTGCGCCCCGCCGGTACGCTTGAGGACCCATGCAGGTCGACATCGAGCTCTACCGCCGCGACGCCCAGCTCCCCACCGGTCTGCGCCTGAGCGTCATCGACATCGCGCCCGAACACCCCGCCCGGACCATGGTCTTTGTGCACGGCTTTGGCGGCCGCTCGTCCCAGTGGGCGCAGCAGCTCAAGACCTTCTCCGACACCGCCCGGGTAATCGCGCCGGATCTGCGCGGGCACGGGCAATCGGACGCCCCACGCACGGATTACACCCTTGCCGAGCACGTGGCCGATCTCGACGCCTTGCTCAATACGTTGGGCGTCAGCGAGCGCTTTGTCCTGCTGGGGCACTCGTTTGGCGGCGCCGTGGTCACGGAGTACGCCCTGGCCCACCCCGAGCGGATCGAGAAGCTGGTCCTGATCGCGACCGCGGGCGAGTTTCGCCTGACCGGCGCGGCGCGCGCGTTGATCGGGCTGCCGCTGCCGGTGCTGAGCGTGCTGCACCGCGCCTACGCGCATCGCGCCATGTTCGCCACGCCATACGCCATCGCGACGATGTATCGGCATTCGCTGGCGCGCTGGCAGGGCTGGAGCGCCTTCCGCAGCCTGCAGACGCCGACACTGGTGATCCGCGGCAACCGCGACAACGTCTTCGAGCCGCGCCACTTCATCGACGTGGCGCGCACCATCCCGGGGGCCGAGGAGGTCGATGTCGGCGCGAGCGGGCACATGGTCATGCTGGAGCGCGTCGACGCGGTGAACCGCGCCATCGAGCGCTTTATCGTCGAGCGCCCGAAGCGCAGCCTGACCGGCGCAGCCAGCGCGACGCGCGCGACCCGCGACATGCCATGGCTGTCGTTCTACGACCGCGGCGTCCCGGCGACAATCAGCATCCCGCCCGTCAGCCTGCCCGATGTGCTGCGCTCGACGGCGCGCCGCTTCCCCCATCACACGGCCATGATCTTCGGCCACGGCCTGCGCGGCAACCACATCAGCTACCGCGCGCTGGATCGGGACGCGTCGCGGTTCGCAAACCTGCTTCTTTCGTTGGGCATCAGGAAGGGCGACCGCGTGCTGCTGCTCCTGCCCAACCTGCCGCAGTCGGTGGTGGCCTACTACGGCGTGCTGCGCGCGGGCGGCGTGGTGGTCTCGACCACGCCCCTGTCCGAGCCGACCGAGCTGATCCGCCAGGCCCGCGAGAGCGGCGCGCGCGTGCTGGTGACGCTCGACCGCAACGCCGAGGCGGCGCGGCAGGCGCAGGCGGCCAGCGGGATCGAGCATCTGATCGTGGTCAACGTCGGCGACTACCTGCCGATCTGGGTGCGGCCGTTTGCGCCACCACCGCGCGTGGAGGGCGCCCACGCCTATCGCGCCGCGCTGGCGCGCCAGAGCCCGGCCGATCCAAACGTGGCGCTGGATCCGACCGATCTGGCCCTGATCCAGTTCACCAGCGGGACAACGGACAAGCCCAAGGGCGTGATGCTCACGCACCGCAACCTCATCGCCAACACGCTGCAGACCCGGCACTGGTTTGCCGACCTGCGCGAGAAGAAGGAGACCTTTCTGTGCGTGCTGCCGTTCTCGCATGTGTATGGCATGACGACGGCGATGAACGTGCCCATCGCGCTGGGCGCGACGATGGTGATCCTGCCCAACTTCGTGACGCGCGAGGCGCTCGAAGCCATCCGGCGACATCGGCCCACGATGTTCCCGGGCGTGCCGACCATGTTTGTGGCGATCAACAACGTCAAGGGCGCGCGCAAGTATGGCATCCGCAGCATCCGGGCCTGCATCTCGGGCGCGGCACCGCTGCCCGTTGAAGTGCAGGAGGCGTTTGAGAAGCTCACGCGTGGCCGGCTGGTGGAAGGCTACGGGCTGACCGAGGCCACCACCGTCACACACGCCAACCCGTTGTATGGCCGGCGCAAGGTGGGCAGCATCGGCGTGCCGCTGCCCGGCACCCAGGCGCGCATCCTCGACCTGGCGACGGGGCGCGAGCTTCCGCCTGGTCAGATCGGTGAGCTGGCCATCCGCGGCCCGCAGGTCATGGCTGGGTACTGGAACGACTCGAATCCGGGCGAGGCCGTCAACGCCGAGGGTTGGCTGCTCACCGGCGATGTCGCCCGCATGGACGAGGACGGCTACTTCGAGGTCGTGGCGCGCAAACGCGAGATGATCCTGGCCGGCGACTATCAGGTCTACCCGCGCGACATCGAGGAGGTGCTGTATGAGCATCCCAAGGTGCGCGAGGTGGCCGTGGTCGGCGTGCAGCCGGCCCGCTGGCCGTTCCAGCGGGTCAAGGCCTATGTCGTCCTGCGCGAGGGCCAGGAGGCCAGCGAAGAGGAGCTCATGGCGTTGTGCAAGCGGCGGCTGGAGGAGTATGCGGTACCCTGGCAGATCGAATTCCGCCGGGAGCTGCCGAAGAACTTCGTGGGCAAGGTCGTGCGCCGACTGCTGGTTGAGTAGAATCTGCCCATGTCGAGGACGCCCGTCCGGCGCCAAACGCTCAGCCGCCTTTTCATCGAGTTTGTTCAGGATGAGCGCGCCTCGGGCCTTCTGCTGCTGGCCTGCCTGGCGCTGTCGCTGCTCGCGACCAACTCCCCTGTTGGGCCGCTCTGGGCGGGCTTCTGGCATGCCAAGGTGCCCCTGACGCTGGGGCCGCTCAATTTCCACTACACCGTCGAGCACTGGGTCAATGACGGCCTGATGACGGTGTTCTTCCTGCTGATCGGGATCGAGATCCGCCGCGAGCTGCTGGTCGGCGAGCTCTCCAATCCGCGCAACGCCTCGCTGCCGATTCTGGCGGCGCTGGGCGGCATGCTGGTCCCGATTCTGCTGCACCAGGCCCTGAATTTTGGGACGCCAACCCAGCGCGGCTTCGCCATCCCGATGGCGACAGATATTGCTTTTACGTTGGGCATTCTGTCACTGCTCGGGCCCCGCGCGCCCGCCTCGCTCAAGGTCTTTCTCACCGCGCTGGCGATCGTCGACGACCTGGGGGCCATCCTGGTGATCGGGCTGTTCTTCTCCAGCGGGCTGCAGGGGCTGGCGCTGCTGGGCGCGCTGGCCGTGTTCATCGTGCTGGGCGTGCTTGGCCGTTCGGGCCGCGCGCGCGCCCTGCCCATCTACGTCGTTGGCGGTCTCGTGTTGTGGGGGCTGATGAGCCAGTCCGGGGTGCATCCCACCCTGGCCGGCGTGATGCTCGCCTTCACCCTGCCCTTCGACCGCGATCCCGCGCAGTCGTTGTCGCACCAGCTCGAACACGCCCTGAGCAAGCCGGTGGCGTTTGTCATCATGCCCATCTTCGTCATGGCGAACACGGCGCTGTTGCTGCGCGCCGAGGCCTTTGCCAACCTGATCACGCCAAACGACATCGGCATCTTCCTCGGGCTGGTCGTCGGCAAGCCGCTGGGCGTCCTGCTGCTGTCCTGGGCGGGCGTGCGGCTCGGGCTGTCTCGCCTGCAGGCCGACCTGACCTGGCGGCACATTCTCGGCGGCGGGATGCTGGCCGGGATCGGGTTCACGATGTCGTTCTTCATCACCTACCTCGCCTTTGCGGATGCCGCGGTGATCGAGAGCGCAAAACTGTCCATTCTCATCAGCTCGTTCGTGGCTGGCACCGCGGGTTTCGTCGCGCTGAGCCGCATCCACGCGCGCGGGAGCGCCCGCGCCCTGCCGGCCGAGGCGGAGAGCATCGATGGCTGACGCGCTGCGCATCACCCCTGCCACCGAGGCCGATGGCGAGGCCCTGGCTGCGCTCAACCGCGCCTTCAACGAGGTCGAGATCAGCGGGCCGGCGCAGGCCGCGCGCCTGCGCGAGACGGCGGCGCATGAGCGCGCCTTTCTGGCCTGGGTGGGCGATGTCGCGGTCGGCTTCACCAGCCTGCGCTTTGTGCCGCTGGTGACGACGGCGTTGCCCTACGGAGAAGTGACGGAGCTGTATGTGCAGCCGGCGTTTCGCCGGCGCGGGATCGCGCGGGCATTGCTGGCAGCCGCGGAGGCGCGGGCACGCGCGCTCGGCGCGCCGGGCGTGATTCTCTTCACCGGGTTGAAGAACACTGACGCGCAGGCCTTTTACCGCGCAGTCGGCTATCACGACTATGCGGTGACGATGCGGCGGGT
>JAIBCK010000115.1 GCA_019694215.1 Thermoflexales bacterium | reverse complement strand
GAAGCCCGCCGCGGCATCCGGCCGGCGGCCGCCCACCGCAGCCGAGCGGTCAAACAGGATCGCCGTCGGGACGATTGGCACGACCGCCGGACCGGCTGCGATCCCGCGCCCCTGCGCCTCGAGCCAGGCCATGACGCCATCGGCCACCGCCAGGCCAAAGGCGCTCCCGCCGCTCAGCGCGATGGCATGCACGCGCTCGACCGTGCAGGCAGGGTCGAGCAGCGCGGTCTCGCGCGTCCCCGGCGCGCCACCGCGCACATCCACGCCCGCGGCGGCACCCTCGGGCGGGCAAAGGATGACCGTGCAACCCGTCCCGGCAGCGGGGTCGCTCCAGTGGCCAACGGTGAAACCCGGGACGTCGGTCAGGTCGCCGCTCATGCCGCCTCCACGCCCAGAAAGCGCAACGCAGCGAGCACATACATCCGGGCCGCCACCGACATCTCTGCGACGCTCACCCATTCATCCACATGGTGCGGGATGTGAATGTCGCCCGGCCCGCAGGTGACGATGGGGATGCCCTTGCGGGCGTTCAGGATGGTGCCATCGGTCGAGCCGGGCACCCCGCCGTGGATCGGCGGCTGGCCGGTCAGGTCGGTGAAGGCACCGCCCAGCGCCATCACGAGCGGATGGGCGCGGTCGGTGCGCGTGGGCGCGCGCACTTCGATCACCTCGAGCGTGCCCTTGAGGCGCGGATCGACGGCCACCGCAGCGCGCAAGAGATCGTTGGCCTGCGCGGCCAGCGCGTCGGGATCCTGGCCCGGGATCAGCCGCACGTCGAGGACGACCTCGGTGCGGGCCGGCATGACGTTCTTCTGCGCCTCACCATCGCCGGGGCGCGGCGAGCGCAGGATGGTCGGCGTGATCGAGGGCTGCCCGAGATACGGCGAGCGGCCATGCCGTGCGATCTCGCGCTCCTCGAGCGCCTGCATGCCCTGCAGGAAACGGGCCATGGGGTAGGCGCTGTTCACCCCCGTCAAGGGCATCGCCCCGTGCGCCATCACGCCTTCGATCGTGGCGTGCAGCCACATCACGCCCTTCTGCTCGATGCACAAGTGGTTCTCCTCGGGCTCGCACACGATTGCCGCGCTGACAGCGTCCGCCCAGCCGCGCGCGACGAAGTGCTTGATCCCGATCATGTCGCCCTCTTCGTCGCACACTGCGCCCAGCAGCACATTGCCGCGCAGGCGCGCCCCGCTCGCGCGGAGCGCCTTGAGCGCGGCCAGCGCGCAGACCACGCCGGCCTTCATGTCGTTGGCCCCGCGTCCGAAGATCTTGCCGTCGCGCAGCGTGGCCGAGAAGGGGGGATCCGTCCACGCGGCGGGATCGCCAGCGGTGACGACATCGGTGTGGCCCTCCAGCATCAGCGTCGCGCCGCGCAGCCCGGGGGCCGGGACAGGCAGGGGATGTTCGTCGCCGCAGGTCGCCGCGCCCCGCAGCACGGCGATGACATTCGGGCGGCCCGGCTGGACGGTCTCGACAAAGGTCTCCAGCCCGATGTCGCGGCAGCGCGCCTCCACCCAGCTGGCGGCCTCCGCCTCACCCAGCCCGAGCTCCGGCCGCCACACGCTGTTGATGCGGGTGAGCGCCTGCGTCCACGCCACCAGCTCCGCGTCGTCGATCAGGGCCAACGCACGCTGTTCAAGCTCCGTCAGCATCACGGCCTCCCGGTCTACAGCGGCGGGGTGAAGCGGCCATCCTGCGCCGTCCACCCACCATCGACATACAGCACACTGCCGGTGACATACGAGCTGGCATCCGAGGCGAGATACACCACCGCGCCGGCCATTTCTCCGGGTTGCGCCCAACGTTGCAAGGCCCCCTTCTGGGCATAGGCGCGATACCACTCCGGGTTGTTCTTGATCTGCGCCGTGAGCGGCGTCTCGACCACGCCCGGCGCGATCAGGTTGACGCGCACGCCGCGCGGCCCCAACTCGGCGGCCAGGGCCCGGCACATCTGTCGTACGCCGGCCTTGGTGGCCGCATACACGCCCTGACCCGGCTCCACGACCTCGCCGCGGATGCTGGAGAAGACGATGATGCTGCCGCGGCCGCGTTCCGCCATCCCGCGCGCAACGCGCTGAAGCAGCAGGAAGGTGCCCTTCAGATTCAAGCCCACCACCCGGTCAAACTCCGCCTCGCTGTAGTCGAGCAGGCCCTTGCGCACGTTGATGCTCGGCGTTGCCACCAGCACATCGATGTCGCCCTGCCCGGCCAGCGCGGCCTCCATGCCCTCCCCGCTGCGCATGTCAAACGCAATGGGCTCTGCCATGCCGCCCTCCGCGCGGATGGCGGCGGCCGTGTCCGCGACGGCGGCGGTGTTGACGTCGGCGGCGAGCACGCGCGCGCCAAAGGCGGCCAGCGCCTGGGCGGAGGCCTGTCCGATGCCGCTGCCCGCGCCCACGACGAGGGCGGTGCGGCCGGTCAGATCAAAGAGCTGCGCGTAGCGGGGGAGGGAGGGTGTCATGACGCGACATTATGGCCCCGCCCGCGCTACACTGCCGGGCGTGGCCGATCTCTTTCCCCAGCCCGTTGCGGTGCTGCACCAGGCCGCGCCCGCGCCGGCCGTGCGCGGCGCGCGCAAGCCGATGAAGCGCGGCGGCTATCGCGACAGCGGCGCCGACATCGCCTTCATCCTGCGCCGGGCAGGCATCCAGGTCATCACCCCCGAGCCGCGCCCGCGCGCCGACCGCGACACAGGCTGGACGTTCCCGGATACCGAGGAGGGCGTGCGTGAGGCGCTGGCCGCCGGCGCGACCGTGTTGTGGGCAAACACCGTTTTGCATGCCGATCATCCGCTGACGCACCTCACGCCGCGCAGCGGTGTGCGCATCGTCGGGCAGCCGGCCGGCGTCGTCGAGCGCTATGACGACAAGTTCGTCACCAATGCGCTGCTGCGCGAGGCTGGCCTGCCCGTGGCCGACTCCTGGCTGATCGCCGACGACGCCGAGCTGCCGCCGGCCGAGGCGGGTTACCCGCTGGTGGTCAAACCCAACCGCGGGCGCGGGAGCGAGGGTGTGCGCGTGGTGGCCGATCCGGCAGCCTGCCAAGAACAGGTTCGTGCGTTGCGCGCGGCCGGCCGCTTCGGGCAGGTGTGCATGGCCGAGGCCTACCTGCCGGGCATCGAGTGCGCGGTGACGGTGATGCCGCCCGGCCGTTACGAGGTGGGCATCGCGGAGGCGCGCTTCTCCGAGCCATGGGCGTTGCCGCCGGTCATCCGGCTCAATCACATCGATGGCGTCGCGCCCTACAGCGGCGACGAGCCGGTCAGCGCGAACAGCCGCCTTATCGATGCCGAGGAGCGGATGGGCATGCGCTACGCCGCCCTCCTGCGGCAGTGCGAGCGGGCGGCGGCGTTGATTGGCGCGCGCGCGCCGATTCGCCTGGATTGCCGCGAGGATGCGGCCGGCGTGCTGCGCCTGTTCGATGCCAACATGAAGCCGAACATGACGGGTCCCGGCCGGCCGGGGCGCGACGATCAGGACAGCCTGACGGCCATCGCAGCGCGGGCCGTGGGGTGGTCGTACGACGAGCTGCTGGTGAACATGCTGAGGCAAGCCTGGGGCGAGGGCTGACAGCTGAGGACGGACGACCGAAGGCGGAGGACGGAAGCCAGTACTCCGCGGTTCGCCACGCAGCGGCTTCTTACGCCTAATGCCTGACGCAGGACGCAGGACGTACCCCCGCGCCGTAGCGCACGCCGAACGCTCGCCACAATACGCGATAATCCCCCACCGTGTCCGATCTCGTTCTGCTGCTCCAGCGCCTGTCCCAGCTGGCCACCGCGCCGTTGCTGGGCGTGCTGCTGATCAGCATCCTCGTCGTGGCCGTCATCCGCAACTGGCGCCTGGCCCTCCCGGTCATGATCGCCCAATACGTTGTGGTGGGCATCATGCTGGCGCGCGTGGCCCAGCCCGCTGTCGCGCTGATCAAACTCCTGGCGGGGGTGCTGGTCTGCCTCACCCTGAGCATCGCCGCGCAGCGCGCCGATGACCTGCGCGCCAAGCGCGGTGAGCTGGTGGCGGCCGAGCGCGTGCGCAACCCGTCCTGGCGCGTCATGCCCTCGCAGGTGCTGCTCCGCGCCGTCGCGACGGCGCTCATGCTGACCGCGGCGTTTGGCGCCGCGACCCGCTTCCCGCTGCCCAAGCTGGCGCCCGACTTCACCCTTGCGGCGTATGCGCTGATCGCGTCGGCGTTGCTCGTCATCGCCACCGCGCCCGAGGCCCTGAACCACGGGCTGGGCCTGCTGATGTTCCTGTCCGGCATCGAACTCATCGCCGTCCCGCTCGAGTCCAGCGTCAGCGTCGCCGTGCTGCTGGGCTTCATGACGCTCGGGTTGGGCGTCGCGCTGTCGTATATCACCCTCGCGGACGTCGCTGACCCGCCGCTCGCCGAGGCAACCTGATGTTCCCGGTTGCCCTGCTCATCATCGCCCTGCCGCTGCTGGCCGCCGTGCCGGCGCTGCTGCTGCGCCGCCTGCGCGTGTTCGAGATCCCCATCGCCGTTGGCGTGTGCGCGTTCATCATCCTGTTGCTGGCCCTGCCGACGGTGGATGGCAGCACGGTGTTCTCGATTGGCGGCTATCAGATCGAACTCAACGCGCCGCTCACGGTGCTGGGCCGCACCCTCCGCGTGCGGGAGATGGATCGTTATGCGCTCATCCTGATGTTCGCAGCCGCGGGCCTGCTCTTCCCGCTTAGCGTGCGCTCCAATCAGGGCTGGACGTTTGTCCCGCTCGGGCTGGCCATGCTCTCCGCGCTCGGCGCGGCCCTGCTCATCCGCCCCTTTGTCTTTAGCGCGTTGGCGCTCGAGGTGGCGGCCTCGCTGGCCGCGATGATGATCCAGGTCGAGCGCGAGGAGGCCCACGAGAAGCACCGCGTCGCGACGCTAGGTGCGATGCGTTTTCTCACCGCCGTCACCCTGGCGTTGCCGGCCTTCCTTGGCGCGGCCTTTGTGATCGGCGAGGCCGCCAACCTCAGCGGCGATGCGGTTGCGGCGGCGCAGGCGCCCGCCCTGGGGCTGCTGCTGATCGGCTTCGCGCTCCTGCTTGGGGCCCTGCCGATCTTCACCTGGCTGCATCCGGTCTCACGCGATGCCCCGCCCCTCGTCACCGCCTTCCTGTCCACCGTCTATCTCGGGGCGGTGACCTTTCTGCTGCTCAGCTTCCGCCAGGAATACGAGTGGTTCCGCGCGGGGACGACGCTGCAAGGGGCGGCCTCGCTGGGGGCCGCGCTGATGCTGGGCTTTGGCGCGCTCACAGCCTGGGCGCAGCGCAGCTTCGGGCGGGTGATGGCCAGCGGGCTGGCGATCGAAGTCGGTCTGGTGCTGATGATGCTTGCGCAGAGCAACGTCGTGTCGGTGGAGGCCATCGCCCTGCTGACCGGCGCGCGAATCGCATCATATGGGCTATTTGCGTTGGGCCTTTCGCTGTTGCGCCAGGAATTCGGGCGGGATGATTTCCAGTCCCTGACCGGTGCCGGACGGCGCATGCCCTGGGCGCCGCTTGCGATCGGCGCGGGCGGGCTGTCGATGATCGGCCTCCCGGGCACCATCGGCTTTGTCGGGCGCTGGATGGCCGCGCGCGCCATGGCGGGCGGTGATCAGGAATTGCTGATGGTGTCGTTTCTCGCCAGCGTCAGCCTGGCCATCGGGCTGGCGCGCGGGATGGGCGCGCTGCTGGACACGCCCGGGGTGTCCGTGGCCGATGCCGACGAAGGCACCGCGCCGATCGAGGCCGAACCGCTCGGCCGGCTTGGCACGCTGCGTCAGCTCGCCGAAGGCGTGTGGGCGCGGCTCAAGGCGCGCGCCCTGCAGCTCAGTGTCGTGGCGCCGGCGGTTTCGATCTTCTGGCTCGGCCTCGCCCCGCAGCTCCTGGCGACGCTCGCGCACGCCCTCGCCAACGCTTACACGTTCTATCGCTGACTGGCGGCGGTGATCCCCGCCGCAGCGTTGCTCGCCGCCTCGTAGGCGGCCACATCCTTCATGCCGCGCGACACGCGCACGCGGCTGAGCAACAACATGCCGGCGATGAAGAAGACGATCAGGGCCAGGATGCCACCGCGCACGCTCTGCGTGGCGCCAAAAACGATGGCGAAGATCAGCGGGCCAAAGATCGAGGAGACCTTGTCGCTGGTCTCATACAAGCCGTAGAACTCGGCCGACTTGTCACGCGGGATCAGGCGTGAGAACAGCGAGCGGCTGATCGCCTGCGTGCCACCCATCACCAGGGCGACCGAGGCGCCCAGCACCCAGAACTGCCAGCCCTCGCGGACCCAGACATAGGCCATGACCACGATGAAGGTCCAGACGACAAGGCCACCCATGATCGCCCGTTTTGCGCCGACCCGCTCGGAGATGCGGCCAAACACCCAGGCCGCGCCAAAGGCGAGGAACTGCACCATCAGAAAGACGCCGATCACGGTGCTCAGGTCGAGCTTGAGCTCTGCCGTGGCGAAGGTCGATGACAGGCCGATCACGGATTGAATGCCATCGTTGTACAGGATGAAGGCGATGAGGAAGAGGAAGGCCTGCGGGAACTTGCGCATCTCGACCAGCGTCCGGGCCAGCTGCGCGAACCCCGAGGTGATCGGGTTGCCCTTCGCAACCGGGTGCGCGGCATCGCGCGGCAGGTCGTGGATGCGCCGCCACATCGGGATCGAGAAGCCGAGCCACCACACGCCCGCCGACGCCAGGCTGATCCGGCTGGCCAACCCGGTCGTGATGCCGAATTTGTCGGCGCCCATGATCAGCACCAGGTTGAGCAGCAGCAGCAGACCGCCGCCCAGATACCCGAGCGCAAAACCGAGCGAGGAGACGCGATCGCGCTGACCTTCGCTGGCGATCTCGGGCAGGAAGGCGTTGTAGAAGACAAACGAGCTCGAGAAGGCCACGCTGCTGACCACGGCGAGCACGGCGCCCAACCAGTAAAGATCAGACGTGACAAAGAACATCAGGATGGTCGAGATCGACCCCAGCAGCATGAAGAGCGTCCACAGCTTCTTCTTGATGTTGGTCGCATCCGCGATGGCACCAAGGATGGGGGCCAGCACGAACGCCAGGGTGGCCGAAATCGTGATCGTCGTCGACCACAGCCCGGGACCCTGATTGTTGGGCGTGATGTTGACGAGATAGGTTTGGAGAATCGTTCCGACGACGGTGGTGCTGTATGCGCTGTTGGCCCAGTCGTAGAGGCTCCAGGCGACGATCTTTTTGCGGTCATCCATGGGCGGCGAGTATAGGGGAAATTCCGTTTGTTGCCCGACCCGATTTCTGCCGTATGGGCGTCCGTCGCGTATCATCGCCGCCATGAGCAAGGCACTGCACAATGACCTCCCCTTTCGCTTCGGCACCGTCGGCACCCCCTTGAGTGCCCCCAAGAACGGCGGCAGCGCGGGCGGCGCGCAGCGCATCCGGGAGCTCTCGCTCGACGCCCTCGAGCTGGCCTGGGTGCAGAGTGTGCGGGTGAGTGACGAAGCGTGTGTGCGCATCCGCGAGGCCGCCGCGACCAATGACGTGGCGCTCAGCGTGCACGCCTCGTACTTCATCAACCTGAACGCCGCGACCGAGGAGATGTGGCAGGCCGGCCGCGAGCGCCTGCTGACGGCCTGCCGGGCCGGGGCCAAGGCCGGCGCCACCGACATCATCTTCCACCCGGGCTCCTACATGAAGATGGAGCCGGTTGTCGCCTGGCGCATCGCCCGCGACCGCCTGGCCGAGGTGTCCGAAACGCTGGTTCGGGAAAAAGTCGCGGTCACGTTGCGGCCGGAGACGATGGGCAAACAGGCCATGCTGGGCACGCTCGAGGAGTGCATCGCTTGGAGCCGTGAGATCGAGAACGTCCTGCCCTGCGTCGATTTTGCACACCTGCACGCCCGGCCGGGGGACGGTTCCTTCAACACCTATGACGAATTTGCCGGCGCCCTGCGCCTGATCGCAGCCGGGCTCGGGGATCGCGGGCTGCGGGCCATGCACATCCACTTCAGCGGCATCGAATACACCGCGAAAGGCGAGAAGCGTCACCTCAACCTGGACAAGGCCGATGTCGACTACAAGGCACTGTTTCAGGCCCTGGCCGATTTCGGCGCCGGGGGGCGGGTGATGAGCGAGACCCCGAACATGGAGGAGGGCGCCATCGTCATGCGCAACGCCTATCAGCGCGCGCGGACCCGGGCGCGCAAACCATGACGGCGCCGCGGGGTGGGCGTCGCCTGGTGCGCGCAAGTGAGCTGGGTCAGTTCGCGTATTGCGCGCGCAGCTGGTGGTTGCAGCGCATCGTTGGGATTGCGCCGGCCAATGTCACGGAGCTGGCCGCGGGGACGGCCGCCCATGCCGCGCATGGCCGCCGGGTGTGGCTGTCCGGCGCGCTGCGCGCGCTGGCGCTGGTCGT
>JAIBCK010000114.1 GCA_019694215.1 Thermoflexales bacterium | reverse complement strand
CCAGCCGTGATCCGCACGGAGATCCCATCCCGACCAAGGATGGCCAGGTCGCGCCGCACTCACGGCTGACGCTGTGCGAGCTGAGCCTGGGCCGCATTGGGCGCATCGAGCGCGTCCGCGACGCCGACCCGGCCGTGCTGCGGCGCGCCGCGCAGCTTGGCCTGCGGCCCGGCGCCCGCGTCACGGTGCTGGCCCGCAGCGCGGAGGACGGCACGCTCACCGTGTGCGTGAATGCCGCGACGTCCAGTCTCGAACAAGTCATCGACGCCGCGTTCGCGCGCGAGGTCTTTGTCGTGACCGCTGACGCGAATACGCCCGTCGCGGTCAAACGAAAGGGAGGCTGACATGCCAACCCGCAGCGTGCCCGTCGCCATCGTCAAGGGGATGGGCGACCTCGGCACCGGTGTCGCGTATCGACTTTGGCGGGCGGGCTTTCGCGTGCTGGGCATCGATCTGCCACGCCCGACCGTGATCCGCCGCAGCGTGGCCTTTGCCACCGCGTTGTATGACGGGCGCATCACGGTCGAAGGCGCGCAGGCCGAGCGCATCCATTTCGTCGATGAAGCCATCTACGTGTGGGGCCACCGCGGCATCCCGGTTCTTGCCGACCCCGAAGCCCGCGCGGTGAGCGCGCTTGGCCCGGAAGTGTTGGTGGATGCGACGCTGGCCAAGCGCAACACCGGCACGCATCTGGACGATGCCCCGGTGGTCATTGCCTGTGGACCGGGTTTTACCGTTGGATCGGATTGTCATGCAATCGTCGAGACGCTGCGCGGCCACGATCTCGGGCGGGTGCTCTGGCAGGGCAGCGCTGCGCCCAACACCGGCGTGCCGGGCGAGGTGGGCGGCGAGAGCGCGCGGCGCATCGTGCGCGCGCCCGAGGCCGGCATGGTGATCGGTCGGCGCGCGATCGGGGATGTCGTCGCAGTCGGCGATGTCGTGGCCGAGATTGTCCCGGAGGGTCAGGGCGCGGCCCGTCACACGGCCCGGCACGTCGAGGTCACGGCAGGGCTGGCCGGCGTGCTGCGCGGCCTCATCCACGATGGCGTGATCGCAACGGCCGGGATGAAGATCGGCGACATCGATCCGCGCGCCAGGCCCGAATACTGCTTTACGATCTCGGACAAGGCGCTGGCTGTGGGGGGCGGGGTGGTCGAGGCGGCGCTGGCGCTGCGGTCGTCCTACGCTGGCCGATTGGCCTGATCGCTGACGATGGACTACGAACTCGGGGACGTCCCGCGCCTCGCCATCCTGGCGGCGATCGTCGTCTTCAGTGTGTGGTGGTGCGCCCTCGGCCTGCGCGGGACGCTTCGTTTCGCCCGGCATTGGCTGACCGCGCGCCCGTGGCCGCGCACGGCGCTATGGCTGCTCCTGTTTGGCTGGAATGTGCTCGTCGGCATCGTCATCGTAATGGTCGTCATGGGCGCCTTCACGATGGTGGCGGCAAACAACCTCGCGCCGACTCGAAGGGAACCAAGCGCATGACGCACAGACCCTATCCAAAGCCCGCCTCGCCCTGGGTGATGCGCCAGCGTTGGCACAACCTGTGCTTCATGCACTGGCCGATCCCCGCGGCGCTGCTGCGGCCACTCATCCCACCCGGGCTGGAAGTCGACACCTTCGATGGAACGGCCTGGATCGCGGTGGTGCCCTTCCGCATGTCCGACGTCGCCCCGCGCTTCATCCCGGCAGTGCCTGGGTTGTCCGCCTTCCCCGAGCTGAACGTGCGAACCTACGTTGTGCGGGATGGCCGGCCGGGCGTGTGGTTCTTCTCGCTCGAAGCCGCCAATCGGCTGGCCGTGTCCATTGCGCGGACGTGGTTCAGCCTGCCGTATTACCGGGCCCGCATGTCCCTGCAGCGCGAGGGCGAGACGATCACCTACGCGAGCGAGCGCATCCACACCGGTGCGCGTCCGGCCGCCCTGCGCGCGCGCTACCGACCCGTTGGTCCCGTCTTCGAGGCGCGTCCGGGCTCTCTGGAGTGGTTTCTCACGGCGCGCTACTGCCTGTATGTGCAGGGCCTGCCGACCGTGACTGAGACCTACCGGCCCGACGCGCCGTTGCTGCGCGCCGAGATTGAACACCCGGCCTGGCCGCTGCGCGTCGCTGAGGCCGAGATCGAGCGCGTGTCCATGACCGAGCCCGTCGGCCTGACCCTGCCGCACACCCGGCCGCTCCTGCACTACGTCGAGGACATTCGCGTGCACGTGTGGAACCCGGCCCCGATCCCCACGTAAAAACTCAATCTGCGATCAGGATCTGCGCGGCCCGCCAGGTCCCGCCCGGCGCGAGCGTGACCGGGGCGGTGATGGTGGCCGCCTCCACGCACAGGTAGCGCCGCGATCCGCCCGGCTCCGGGTTGGTGATCCCGCGCGGGCTGTCCCACGGCGTCCACACCACGGCATCGGGGAAGTTCTCCGCAAGGATGGTCAGGGTGCGCCCGGGCTCGACGAGGCGCAGCCGGGGTGGGGCGTCGCCGTAGATGCGGTCGACCTCGCCCGTGAAGCGCAGCGTCGGCTCGGTCTGGCGCGTGTAGACATCGCCATTGGCGTGGTCGCGGTAGCGCAGGCCACCCAGCCCTTCCAGCGTCGTCTGCGCAAGGTCAGCCACGCGCAGGTAGGTGTGCAACGCGGCGGAAAACGTAAAGGGTCGCTCTCCAACGTTGGATGCTGCGAGCCGTACCACCAGCCGCGGGCCGCCCACCTCGACCGTCACGGTGAGGATGAAGGGGAAGTCCCACACGGACCGTGTGTCGGGAGTGTCAGTGGTGCGCCAGACTCCGCGTGCAAGCGCGCCGGCCGCGCCGCCCTCGATCAGCTCGAAGGGCAGGTCACGGGCGAAGCCGTGCCCGATCAAGGGGCCAAAGCCGCCGAACTGCGGCCAGATCACCGGCACGCCGCCGCGGAACGCGGGGCCGGGGCCGTATTCGCTGCGCGGGGCGAAGAACAGGCGCTCGCCGCCGCCGGCCGGCGTCCATCCGATGACCTGGCCGCCGCGGTCGAGGACCTCGGCGCGTGCGCCATCGGGCGCGGTCAGGGTGATGGGTGGCACGCTCATGACAGCCCCGCCGCGGCGAAGGCGTCGCCGACGATGGTCTGCGCTTCCGCCAGCACTTGTTCGAGGTGGTCGGCGCCGCGGAAACTTTCGGCGTAAATCTTGTAGACGTTCTCGGTGCCCGACGGCCGCGCCGCGAACCAACCGTTCTCGGTGCAGACCTTCAGCCCGCCGATGGGCGCGTCATTGCCGGGGGCGCGGGTGAGCTTGGCCGTGATGGCCTCGCCGGCCATGCGCTCGGCGCGCACCTGCGCGGGGGAGAGATTGGCCAGCGCGCGCTTCTGGGCGGGATCGGCCGGCGCATCCCTGCGGGTGTAGTGGGCCTTGCCAAACGCACGCTCCAAATCTGCATGGTGCTCGCCCGGGTCGCGCCCGGTCACGGCCAGGATCTCCGCCGCCAACAGGTCGAGGATGAAGCCGTCCTTGTCGGTCGACCAGGCCCCGCCGTTGTGACGCAGGTACGAGGCCCCGGCGCTCTCCTCGCCGCCGAAGCCGAGGCTGCCGTCCATCAGGCCGGTCACGAAATATTTGAAGCCGACCGGGACCTCAACCAGACGACGCCCGAGCCGCACGGCGACGCGGTCGATCATCGCGCTGGAGACCAGCGTCTTGCCCACGGCAGCGGTTGGGCTCCAGCCAGGACGGTGCTTGAAGAGATAGTCAATCGCGACTGCCAGGTAGTGGTTGGGATTCATCAGCCCGGCCCCGCGCGTGACGATGCCATGCCGGTCGTAGTCCGGGTCATTGCCAAAGGCGATGTCGAAGCGGTCCTTCAGCCCGATCAGCCCGGCCATGGCAAACGGTGAGGAGCAATCCATGCGGATCTTCCCATCGTGGTCGACGGTCATGAAGCCAAAGGTGGGATCGACGGCCCGGTTGACGACCTCGAGTGAGAGGGCGTAGGTGTCGGCGATGACGTCCCAGTAGGCCAGGCCCGCGCCGCCCATCGGGTCGACGCCGATGCGCAGCCCGGCCGCGCTGATGGCCTTCATGTCGACGACATCGGCCAGCCCATCGACATAGGCACGGGCGAAGTCGCGGGTGTGCGTGGTCGGCGCGCTCAGGGCAGCGGCATACGGGATGCGCCGCACAGCCCGGGAGCCGTCGGCGAGGATGGCATTGGCGCGTTGCTGCACCTTGCCGGTGACGTCGGTGTCTGCGGGGCCACCGTTGGGCGGGTTGTATTTGAAGCCGCCATCGGTTGGCGGGTTGTGCGACGGCGTGATGACGATGCCATCGGCCAGCCCGGAGCTGCGCCCGGCATTCCAGGTCAGGATGGCGTGCGAGATGACCGGGGTCGGCGTGTAGCCCTGGCCGGCCTGGATGACCACCTCGACGCCCGCCGCCGCGAAAACTTCGAGCGTTGTGCGAAGCGCCGGCTCGGACAGGGCGTGGGTGTCCTTGCCGATGAAGCACGGGCCATCGATCCCGGCTGCGGCGCGGTGCTCGACCAGGGCCTGCGCGATGGCGGCGATATGGGCTTCGTTGAAGGTTGCGCGGTCCGAGGTGCCGCGATGGCCCGAGGTGCCAAAGGCCACGCGCTGGTCGGCATTGGATGGGTCGGGCTGCAGGGTGTAGTAGGCGCTGATCAGCGCCGGGATATTGGCGCGGGCATCGAGCGGGGCGGGTTTGCCGGCAAGGGGATGGGCCATGCGGGCGATTATCGCCCGCCCTCGTGCGCATCCGGATGCCCGAAACACCACGCCCGACCCTGCCGGCCGTGGCGCACGAGCGCGCCCATCGCGCACAGGGTGTAGGTCGTCCGTTGTGCCAGACGCAGCGGGGCGTGCCATGCGTCCGCCAGCTCGCGGTTGGTGAAAGGCTGCGGGAGCCCCGCGGGCAGCAGGGCGAGCAGGTCCGCCGGGGACTCGAAGACCTGCCAGTCGAGGACATCGAGCAGGCGCCGCTCGACCGAGCGATAGGCCTTTGCCCAGCGCCGCTTGCGGGGCGCCCTGGCCTGCCGAATCTCCTCCTCGCGGGTGAGGACGACCTCGAGGGTGACCGCATCGCCGGAAAACAGACCGGTGAGATTGACCAGCTCCTCGAAGATGCCCTCGAAGCGGCCCTTGCGTGGCGAACGGCGACGTGAGGTGATGCGACCGTTGCCGTCCAGCATCACCAGCCACTTCTCGGCCGGGATGGGATGCACGATGTGGATGCGGTAGTGATCGCGCAGGGCGGCCAGCTTGGCCTTGAGCGCGCCGAAGTTTCCCGTCTGCACCTCGATCAGCAGGTCGTGACCAGCGGGACCGGGTCGCCGCAAGTCGATCCAGTAGCCCTGCACGCGCGCCTCGACCTCATCGTCGGGCTGCGCATAGCGCGCCTTGAGCGCCGCGTGGAGCGGGCTCTCGCGCAGCGTACCGATGGGTCCAGCGGCTCGGGTCATGCGGGGGCAATCGTAACGGAAGGGATAATCCGGGAATGCGCGCCGTCCTCCGTCGTCTGGCCGAGCTGGCCCTCCGGGTGCCGCTCCTGCACAAGATCCTGATCGCCAACTCGCTGATCATCACGCTGGGGGCCATTGGTGGGACGGTGATCACGGTGCGGCATGTGCTGGACTATCCGGGTGACTTCCACTACGAATTGATCGTCCCGTTCGGCCTGGTCGGACTGACCGCGAGCGTGCTGATCAACTACGCCGCCCTAAGGCTTGCACTCCGTCCGTTGGGCCGATTGCAGACCACCGTCGACCGCGCGCTGGCGGGAGATGCCGCCGCGCGCGTGCCGGCGGGCCATCTCGATGACCCCCAACTCGCGCGTCTGACGACCGCCTTCAATCAGATGATGGACGCGCAGGCGGACAGCGAGGCGGAGCTGCGCCGGCTGTCGGGGCGCATCCTGAGCGCGCAGGAGGAGGAGCGTCAGCGCGTGGCGCGCGAGCTGCACGACGAGAGCGCCCAGGCGCTGACGATGATGTTGATCCGTTTGCGCATGCTGGAGCGCGCCGGCGATCCGGAGCAGGTGCGCGCCAGCCTGGCCGAGCTGCGCGCGCTCACCGCGCAGTCGCTCGACGAGATCCGCCGCATCGCCGTCGAACTGCGCCCCAAGATCCTCGAGGACCTCGGCCTCGGGGAGGCGCTGGCCTGGCGCGTGGACGAGCTGAACAAGAGCGGCGCCGTGAAAGCGTCGCTGGCGCGAACCGGCCCTGAGCAGCGCCTGCCGCGTGAGGTCGAGCTCGTTCTCTACCGGGTGGCCCAGGAGGCGCTGACCAACATCGCGCGGCATGCCGGCGCAAGGACTGCGAGCGTTGTGCTGGAGCGACGCCCGCACGAGGTCACGCTCGTCGTCGTGGACGATGGAAAGGGCTTTGAGCCGGCGCGGGCCTGGGCAAAGCCCACGGGGTTTGGGCTGGCCGGGATGCGCGAGCGCCTGGCCCTGGTCGGTGGGGATCTCAAGCTGGAAAGCGCGTCCGGACGCGGCACGCGGGTCTGCGCCGTGGTCCCGCTCGCATGAGATTGTGATGGACAAGATTCGCATTTTGATTGTCGACGACCACTCGCTCGTGCGGCGCGGGTTGCGCGCCCTGCTCGAGGCCGAGCCCGATCTCCAGCTGATCGGCGAGGCTGTCAATGGCGCGGACGGCGTCGCGCAGGCCGCGGCGTTGCGCCCGGATGTCGTGGTGATGGACATCTCGATGCCGGAGATGGACGGGCTCGAAGCGACGCGCCGCATCCGTGCGGCCGATCCCTCGCAGCGCGTGTTGATTCTGACCGTGCATGCGATGGAGCGCTATCTCTTTGCCGTGCTCAAGGCTGGCGCGTCGGGCTATGTGCTCAAGTCGACCATCGACACCGAGCTGATCGAGGCGATTCGAACCGTCGCGCGCGGCGGCGCATTTCTGTATCCCAATGCCGCGCAGATGCTCTTGACCGACTACCTGTCGCGCGCCCGCAGCAGCGACGAGGCCGACGCCTACGAGCGCCTGAGCGAACGCGAGCGCGAGGTATTGCGCCTGATCGCGCTCGGCCACAGCGCCGCGGAGATCGCCGACCAGCTCGCGCTCAGCCCCAAGAGCATCGAGACCTATCGCGCGCGGATCATGGAGAAGCTTGGGTTGGACAGCCGTCCGGCGCTGGTGAAATACGCCCTTGCCCGCGGTCTGCTTAGCGACGCGGAGGGTTGATCCGACGAGCGCCTACCCGGCGCGCAGGATGGCATCGACGGTCTCCTCGACCGTCAGCGGGCCGGAATCAATCACCTGCCACTCGCTCGCGTTCAGCTGCTGGGCGGCCAATGCTGCGCGTATCTCGCGAATGGGGCCATCCAGGAGATTTGGGTCGAAATCCTTGGTTGTGCGAGCCTTGTTACGGGAGCGGGCCACCTCGGATGTGGGGAGCAGCAGCACCTTGCGCAGGCCAGCCGGTCCGAGACGCGGCTGATAGTCGCGCAGGGCGTCGTGGGCGAAGACGACATCGTCGATGACCACGGCAAATCCGGCATCTGCATAACGTAGGGCGTGGTCGACTGCGGCGTATCGGGCCAGCGTGAACTGGCGGGCCGTCTCCGCCGTCCAGTCCGGCACAGGGTGGGCGATGCCTGAGACGACGAACTCGCGCAGGTCGTCGACGGGCAGGTGCAGGCCCCGTTCGAAGCGGCGCAGCAGGGCGACTGCAACCGTGGTCTTGCCGGCGCCCGGCGGGCCGCTCAAAAGCAGAAGGGGAGGCTTGGCTGATTGCATGCTAGACTGCGCGCAAGCATAGCATTTGGGCATATGCTCCCGTGCACGGACCATGGTCCGTTATTCCAACTGTGAACAACAACACATCTGCCTGGGCGCGCAATATCGCCGCCATCACGCTGTTCGTCGAGGATTTGGCTGCTGCGCGGCACTTCTATGGGGCACTGCTCGGACTCACGCAGGTTTTTGAAGATGCCGATTCGGTTGTCTTCAAAGTCGGCGGGACGCTGATCAACCTGCTGATCGCGCGGGCGGCGCCGGAACTGGTCGCTCCTGCTTCGGTCGGCGTGAATGGACACGGTGCCCGGGCGGTCTACACGCTTCCAGTTGATGACGTCGATGCGTTGTGTGAGACGCTGACACGGCGCGGGTTGCGCCTGCTCAACGGACCGATGACCCGCCCGTGGGGGCCGCGCACCGCCAGTTTTCAAGATCCAAGCGGGCACATCTGGGAGATCGCAAGCTAAGGGCGAGCGCCGGTCGTACCCGTAGGGGCGCACGCCGCACACCATCGCGTATGCGCACCCCGGCGCCCGGCGACGCCGTCGTTCGCCCGGGGTGACGCGGGGCGCATGTCCATGCGCCCCTACACGGTGCCACGCGCGTGACATCATGTGAGGGAGGTTCGTACCCGTAGGGGCGCACGGATGTGCGCCCCACGTTGCGCACGCCGCACGCCATCGCGTATGCGCATCTCCGCGCCCGGCGACGCCGACGCCCGCACGGGACGACACGG
>JAIBCK010000113.1 GCA_019694215.1 Thermoflexales bacterium | reverse complement strand
CCCGGCGAGTCCCTGTTGTCGCTTGCGCACGGCCACGATGAGCGCGTGTCAATCGAGGGCCTGGCGTGGGGGGCGCAGGTGATGTACGATGCGGTGGTGCTGGCCCTGTCGCAGGCATGAGCCGCGCGGATGTAAAAAGTCGGATACGATAGAGGGGTTGCGGGTGGCCACGCCGGGGGGCGCGTCAGACGGCCACTGCGGACAAGGAGCATTATGGGGATGGGGATATCCAAGTTGCGGCGGGCCGTGCTGGCCATCGCAGCAAGTACGTTGTGCGCACTCTCGCCGGGTCTTGCGATGCCTGCCATGGCGGCGGCACCCGCTGCCGCGCCGGCAACCTATGATCCTGGCTTTATCCGTTTGACGGTGGGCTGGGCGGATCCGGCCATGGTTTCGCAGTTTATCGGTGATGGACTTCTGACCGTTGTCCAGTACTACAATCCCGATGGGACGTGGACGGATGTGCAGGGCTGGCAGCAGAAGCTCGTCAACACCAACAAAGTCGAGTGGGCGGTCTGGGAGAAGGACTGGGGGCGCGGCCCCTTCCGCTGGGTGGTCAAGAACGCCGCGAAGGGCTACCTCATGGCGACCAGCGGCGGGTTCTATCTGCCCGTGACGGGCGGCATCGTCAACGTCTCGATCACCATCCCGTCGACGGTGGCCGTTCCGGCCTCGGTGCCAGGTCCACTGCTGCCGACACCGACGCAGAAGGCGCGCGCACTCGATCCAGCGGCGCAGGCCACTGTCACGGACGCCGCCATCGAAATCCGGCGCGCGCCGAGCGCGACATCGTTCGTCTTCGCGGAGTTCCGCCGGGGCGTGCAGGCGCAGGTGCTGGGCGTCAGCCCGGATCGCAAGTGGGTGCTGCTGAGTGCGCAGGGCGTGACCGGCTGGGCGGTGTACGGCGCCGGGATGTCCCTGACCGCGGCCGCGCAGAAGGTCGGTGTGGTCTCAGACTACCCGACCGTGCAGGTGATCGTTCGCCGTTTGACAGTGCGGGCGAGCCCGTCGACGTCGTCGGTGGCGATGGGCGTCGTCCAGGCCGGTGACGAGGTCGAGGTCATGGCGACCAGCGCCGATGGCAGCTGGTTCAACATCCGCCTCGGCACGCTCTCGGGCTGGATCTACGGTGAATCGACGGTCAAGTAAGACCGTTTTGTTTGCGATCGATCAGGGCGCCGGCCGCACAGGCCGGCGCCCTTGCTATTCCAGCGCCTCGTTGAGCAGCTCGAGCCAGCCGGGGACGGCCGAGCGGTCATCGGCCGGGACGGCATCGCCATGCGGCGCCAGCGCGCGATGCCAGGTGAGGGCGCGACAGGCGCGCCCGAGCACGCCGGCCGGCGCGAGCTGATCGCGCAGGACCGGGAGCGGGGCGAAGCGCGTCCAGGGCTGCAGGTAGGCGTCGATGATGCGCGTCAGGGCCGGGCTCCCGGCAGTAAGGCCGAGGCGATAGGCGAGGCTGCGCTGCAAGACGAGCAGGCTGACAAATGGGTGCGTGACGCCGCCCTCCCCCCAGTCCAGAAACCGGGGATGGCCGTCGCGGATGAAGATGTTGGCGTCGTGAAAGTCCTCGTTGGCCAGCGTCTCGGGGAGGCCGGCGTCAGCGAGTCGCGCGGCCAGTGCCCGCAGGCGCGGGAGGCGCGCGCGCAGCGAGTCGCGCAGCGCGGCCGTCAACCCATCCGGCTGATCGAGCATCAGGGCGGCCTCATCGTCGAGCACGGCATCGATCTGAGCGGCGAGGCCCGTGGCATGGCGATCCGGGACGCCCAGCGCCGCCATCTCGGCGACGTGCGGGAGCAGGGCGATTTGCAGCTCGGCATAGCGCGCCAGAATTGCCGGCCAGGCATCGAGCGCGGCGATGTCGGGGGTCTGTGCGCGCAGCGTATTCCCCGCATCGTCGAGCAGCAGCCAGCCGCGCCGTGCGTCCAGGCCACGGACCTGCGCGACGTCGGCGGGGCGCCAGCGCGCCAGGGCGGCGGTCAGCGCGGGTTCGTGCTCGTAGCCCGGGCCGGGAATTTTGAGCCAGGCCGTGCCGCCCGCGTGGGCAAGGCGCCAGACCGTCGACCAGGGCCGGGCGTGGACGCAGGCCGGTGACTCGGGCCGGTCGAGGTGCGTCGCCAACCAGGCCAGGCAGCCCGGCGGCAGGTCCACGGTGGGTGTCAAATCCGTCATTGCTCCCCCTTCAAACAACCGTTTGGTAGAATGGCCGCCTCATGGCAAGTCGGCGCGAGATCACCGAGGCGGCCGCGGCGCTCTTCCGCGAACGCGGGTATCACCGCACGTCGATGGCCGATATCGCCCGCCGGGTCGGCCTGCTCAAGGGCAGCCTGTACTATCACATCGAGAGCAAAGAGGAAATCCTGTTTGAGATCCTCGACGGCTTCATCGATCTGCTGATCGCCAAGACCGAGGCCCGCGCGGCGGCGCCGGCACCGGATCAAGTCGTGCGCCTCGAAGGCATGATTGCCGACTTCCTGGAGATCATCCGCGACTATACCAACGAGCTGACGATTTTCTTCAATGAACGGCGCAACCTAAGTGGCGCGCGCTGGGAGCGCATCAATGCCAAGCGGGCGCGTTTTGGCGCGCTGCTGTTGGATGCCATCCGAGCCGGGCAGCGCGAGGGCAGCCTGCGCGCCGACCTGGACCCCACCATCGTCATGCTGGGCATGTTCGGGATGGTGAACTGGGCGATCTACTGGTTGAAGCCGGAGGGGCGCTTGAGCCTTTCGGAGATTGCCAGTATTCTTTCCCGCATCCTGTTTGACGGACTGCGCGCACCGGCGCGGCCGGCCAGCCCGACGCGCCGACGCAAGACCAGCCCCGCGAGGGCGGGTTCGGCGCGGCGCGCGACGCGGGCCTGAGCGCCAAGGAGAACGATGACGGAGAGCAACGCGATGGCGCACCTGCGCGCGCGTCAATCGGCCTGGGAAACGGGCGCGCTGCACGAGGCGCTGTCCCGCATGCCGGAGCGCGCGGAGACGTTCATGACGACGTCGTCCGAGCCGATCGAGCGGCTCTACACCCCGCTCGACGTGGCCGGCATCGACCCCGTCGATGACATCGGCTTCCCCGGCGAGTACCCCTACACCCGGGGCGTGCATCCCACCGGTCCGCGCGGCAAGCTGTGGACGATGCGCATGTTCGCCGGATTCGGCACGGCCGAGGAGACGAATGCGCGCTTCAAGTTTTTGCTGAACGAGGGCCAGACCGGGCTGAGCGTGGCATTTGACCTTCCAACGTTGTACGGCTATGACACCGACGCGCCCGAGACACTCGGCGAGTTCGGCAAGTGCGGGGTCGCGATCTGCACGCTCGACGACATGGAAGTGCTTCTGAACGGCCTGCCGCTGGACAAGGTCACGACCTCGATGACGATCAACTCGCCGGCCGCGATCATCTGGGCGATGTATATCGCGGCGGCTGAGAAGCGCGGCATCCCGCGTGCAGCGCTGGGTGGGACGATCCAGAACGACATCCTCAAGGAATACATCGCGCAGAAGGAGTTCATCTTTCCGCCGCGGCCGTCGATGCGGCTGGTGACGGACACGGTCGAGTTTGGCACGCGCGATCTGCCGCTGTGGAACACGATTTCGATCAGCGGCTATCACATCCGCGAGGCCGGGGCCACCGCCGTCCAGGAGCTGGCCTTCACCCTGGCGGATGGGATGGAATACGTACGTTGGGCAATCGCGCGCGGCGTCGACGTAGATGCCTTTGCGCCGCGGCTGTCCTTCTTCTTCAACGCGCACAACGACTTCTTTGAGGAGGTCGCCAAGTTTCGCGCGGCGCGCCGGATCTGGGCGCGCGCGATGCGCGAACGCTTTGGCGCGAAGCGCGAGCGCTCCTGGCTGCTGCGCACGCACGCGCAGACGGCCGGCGCCTCACTCACCGCGCAGCAGCCCGAGATCAACGTCGCGCGGGTGGCGCTGCAGGCCATGGCGGCGGTGCTGGGCGGGACGCAGTCGCTGCACACCAACTCGCTCGACGAGGCGCTGGCCCTGCCCAGCCAGTCGGCGGTGCAGATTGCGCTGCGCACGCAGCAGATCATCGCCCACGAGAGCGGCGTCGCCAACACCGTCGATCCGCTGGGTGGGAGCTACTTTGTCGAAGCGCTCACCACGCGGATGGAGCGCGAGGCCGAGCGCATGTTTGGCGAGATCGAGGCGCTGGGCGGCGTGCTGCCGGCGATCGAGCAGGGCTACTTCCAGCGCCACATTGCGGACAGCGCGGCGCGCTACCAGCATGAGATCGAGCAGCGCCAGCGCCTCGTCGTGGGCGTGAATGCCTACGTCGATGCCGCCCCGCCCCGGGTGCCGATCCTCAAGATGGACCGCGACGGCGAGCGGCGGCAGCTCGAACGCCTGGCGCGGGTGAAACGCGAGCGTGATGCGGAGGCCGTGTCCGCGCGGCTGGCGGCGCTGCGCGAGGGCGCGCGCGGCAGTGCCAATCTCATGCCCCTGCTGCTGGAGGCCGTGCTTGCGCGGGCGACCCTGCAGGAGATGATGGACGTCCTGCGCGGCGTCTTTGGTGTGTATCAGGAGCCGGTGATTCTGTGATGGACGGATGACCGACGACGGAGGACCGAAGCACGCTCGTCCCGGCTTCGGTCCTCGGTCACCGGTCCTCGGTCAGGAAAGACCATGACCCAACAACCCAAAATCCGTGTGCTGATTGCGAAGCCGGGGCTGGATGGCCACGACCGGGGCGCAAAGGTGGTGGCGCGCGCGCTGCGCGACTCCGGGATGGAAGTGATCTACACCGGGCTGCGCCAGACGCCGGAGATGATCGTCGAGGCCGCGCTGCAGGAGGACGTCGACGCGATCGGCCTGTCCATCCTGTCCAACGCACACATGGCCCTCTTTCCGCGCGTCGTCGAGCTGCTCGGCGCGGAGGGCCGCCGCGACATCCTGCTCTTCGCCGGCGGCATCTTCCCCGACGAGGACGTGCCCGAGATCAAAAAGCTCGGCTTCCGCGGCGTGTTTGGCCCGGGCAGCGACACCCGGGAGATCGCCGACTTCATCCGCGCGGAGATCGCGGCGCGGGGATGAACGACGCGTTGGACCTGGCCGCCCGCGTTGCATCGGGCGACCGGCGCGCGCTGGCGCGCCTGCTGACCTGGATCGAGAGCGAGCGCCCCGGCGCGCGTGAGGCACTGGCGGCGCTGTATCCGCGCACCGGCCGCGCGCACATCGTCGGCGTGACCGGCGCGCCGGGCACGGGCAAGAGCACGCTGGTCTCGGCGCTGGCCGCCGCCGCGCGGGCGCGCGGGCGCAGCGTCGGCATCCTGTCGGTCGACCCCTCCTCGCCGTTCACCGGCGGGGCGCTGCTGGGCGATCGCATCCGCATGATGGATCACATCGCGGACAGGGGCGTGTTCATGCGCAGCATGGCCAGCCGGGGGAGCGTGGGCGGATTGGCCGTCGCCACGGGTGACGCGATTCGTGCGTTGGATGCGGCGGGCTGCGACCTGGTGTTTGTCGAAACCGTGGGCGCGGGCCAGGCCGAGATCGACATCGCGCGCGCGGCGCAGACCGTCATCGTTGTCGAGGCACCCGGGCTGGGCGACGAGATCCAGGCCTTCAAGGCCGGGATTCTGGAAATCGCGGATGTCTTTGTCATCAACAAGGCCGACCGCGAGGGCGCCGAGCGGGCCGCCAACGCGCTGAAGGCGATGCTCGACCTGGGCAACACGATGAAGCAGCGCCGCGTCGGACGGGGCGCGGACCTGAGCGCGGCCACGTTGGATGCCAGCGGCCACCATGCGCCGGGCGGGACAGGCGCACACGCCGCGGTGGCGAGTGGCGAGTGGCGGCCGCCCATCCTCAAGACGGTGGCCGCCGAGAAGCGCGGCATCGAGGCGGTGCTGGAGGCGCTCGAGGCGCACCGCACCCATCTCGTGGAAAGTGGCGAGATCGTCCTGCGCGAGCGGGAGCGGGCCGCGGACGATGTGCAGCGTTCGTTGGGCCGGGCGCTGATCCGGCGCGCGCTCGAAGCCGCCGGCCCCGCGCGTGTCGAAGCCCTGATCGACGCCGTGGCCGCCCGCCGAATCGACCCGCGCGCCGCCGTGGACGCGCTGTTGGATGCCCGCCTGGATGCGGGCCAGGAGGGGGAATGAGCGACACAACGCCCTCGGCCGAGATGCTGGCCGACATGTACGCGCTGGCCGTGCGCGCGCGCAAGCTCGACGAGCGGTGCTGGATCCTGCACCGCCAGGGCAAGATCGGATTTCACATCTCCGGGATGGGGCATGAGGCCGCCCAGGTGGCCGTGACCTTCGCCATGCGGCGCGGGCATGACCTGCTGCATCCCTATTACCGCGACCTGGCCATGGTGCTGGGCTGTGGGATGCCCATGGCCGATGTCCTGCTCGGCTCGTTTGGCCGGGCGGGCGATCCCAGCTCTGGCGGACGGCAGATGCCCAACCATTACTGCTACAAACCGGGCAATGTCTTCTCCGTCTCCTCGCCCGTCGGCACGCAGCTGCCGCAGGCGGCCGGGCTGGCGCTCGCCGAGCAGCTGCGCGGCGGCGATCGCGTCGTGGTGACCTGCATCGGCGAGGGCTCCACCAGCGAGGGCGATTTTCACGAGGCGCTGATCTGGGCGGGCGTGCGCAAGCTGCCCATGGTCGTCGTGGTCGAGAACAACGAGTACGCCATCTCGGTGCCGATGAAGCTGCAGATGGCCATCGAGCGCGTCTCCGACCGCGCCGGCGGCTACGGCGTGCGGGGTGTCTCGGTGGATGGGCTCGATTTGTTGGCCAGCTATCAGGCCGCCCGCGAGGCCGTTGATCTTGCGCGCAGCGGCGGCGGCACTACGCTGCTCGAAGTGCGCGTGGCGCGGCTCACGCCGCACTCGTCGGATGACAACGACAGCGTGTATCGTCCCGCCGCGGAGAAGGCGGCGCTCAAGCTCAAGGATCCCCTGCCGAAGCTGCGGGCGCAGCTCATTGCGATGGGCGCGCTGAGCGAGGTCGCGGCCCGCGAGATCGAGGAGCGCGCGCTGAGCGAAGTCGATGCCGCGCATCGCCAGGCTGAGGCGGCACCGTATCCGCCCGAGGCCTGGGCGCTGGGCCCGGTCTTTGCCGGGGAGGAGGCCTGACATGGCGGACAAGACGCTGATCGAGGGCATCCGCGAGGCGCTCGACGAGGAGATGGCCCGCGACGAGCGCGTGATCGTGATCGGGACGGACATCGGGGTGCGGGGTGGGGTCTTTCTGGCCACCCAGGGCCTGTATGCCAAATACGGCCCGAACCGCATTCTGGACGCGCCGCTGGCCGAGTCCTCCATCGTGGGGGTGGGCATCGGGGCGGCGATGAATGGGCTTCGTCCGGTGTGCGAAATTCAATTCGCCGACTTCATCCACCCGGCCTACAACCAGATCGCCAACGAGGCGGCGCGGATGTTCTACCGCACCGGGGGACAGTATCCCGTGCCGATGGTGATCCGCGCGCCGTATGGCGGCGGCGTGGGCGGTGGCCTGTATCACTCACAGTCGATCGAGGCGACCTTTGCGCATGTGCCCGGGCTGAAGGTGGTGATCCCGGCGACACCCGCCGATGCGAAGGGGCTGCTCAAGACCGCGATCCGTGACAACAACCCGACCCTCTTCCTCGAACCCAAGAAGGGCTACCGCATGATCCGCGGACCCATCCCCGAGGACCAGGGCTGTGTGCCGTTTGGCGAGGCGCGGGTGAGCCGGCCCGGTCGGGACCTGACCGTGCTGGCCTACGGCATGATGCACTTCTACGCGCTGCAGGCTGCCGAGAGCGCGGCAAAGGAGGGCCTCGATGTCGAGGTCGTCGACCTGCGCACGCTCAACCCGCTCGACAGCGCGGGCGTGCTGGCCTCGGTGCGACGGACGGGCAAGGCGTTGATCGCATATGAGGACAACAAGTTTGTCGGCTATGGCGCCGAGTTGGCCGCGCAGATCGCCGAGGACGCCTTCACCGCGCTGGATGCCCCGCTGCTGCGCGTTGCGGCCCCGGATGCACCGGCGGCCCCCTACAGCCATCCCCTGCAGGATGCCTTTCTGCCCGGCCCGCGGGCGATCCTGGATGGCATTCGCACGTTGGCCCGCTACTAGTGAACGGAGATGAACATGACGGAAGTGCGGATGCCCAAGCTGGGCGAAAGTGTCGTGGAAGGGAAGATCGCGCGCTGGCTGAAGCAGCCCGGCGACACGGTGCGTGAATTTGAACCGTTGCTCGAAGTCGAAACCGACAAGGTGACGACGGAGGTGACGGCCACCGTGGGCGGGACGCTCGTGCGCATCGTGCAGGCCGAGGGCGCCGTCGTCGCCGTCGATGGCGTGATCGCCGTGATCGGCGCGGCGGGTGCCGCTGTCGCGGCCCCGGTGGCGCCGGCCGTGCATGCCGCGCCCGCGCCGGCCGCTCCTGTGGCAGCCGGTTTTGCGGCGACGCCGCTCGCCGCCCGCGCTTCCGGCGGGGCCTGGGTGTCGCCCGTGGTGGGCCGCATGGCCGCCGAGCACGGCGTCGACCTCACCCAGGTGCCCGGCACCGGCGAGGGCGGGCGG
>JAIBCK010000024.1 GCA_019694215.1 Thermoflexales bacterium | reverse complement strand
CCGCGGCAGGTCTGACGTCACGGCGATTGCTTCGCCCGCCCCGCGCCCGGCCGAGACAGATCCTGTAGGGGCGAAGCGATCGCCACCGAACCGCGGCAGGTCTGGCGTCACGGCGATTGCTTCGCCCGCCCCGCCCCCGGCCGAGACCGATTCTGTAGGGGCAAAGCGATCGCCGCCGCTCAGGATGCACAACGGGGTGTTATGGGATGTATTCGTCCGCCGGAGCCTGCCGCCGTCCGCGGTCCGCCGCCCGCCGTCCAGGCCACCCGCCCTATCGCACCAGCCGCGCCGTACGGCCGCTCTCGGCCAACGCATGCACATCCGCCGCATCCACCAGCGGCAGGTCGCCCGGAATGGTGTACTTCAACGCCGCCAACGCGGCGCCATACCGCAACGCGCGGGCAAGCCGCGCCGGGCCGTCCGAGTCCGTTAGCCAGCCATACAGAAAGCCGGCCGAAAAGGCATCCCCACCGCCCAGCCGGGTGACCTCGGTGGCCTCGAACGCGGGCTGCGTGACGATCTCCTCGCTGCCCGCTGCCAGGGCCAGGCTGCCCGCGGCGCCCGCCGTCATCACCAGCGTGGCCCGCGGCGCCCGCGCCCGCATCGCGCGCAGGCCGAGCTCCGGCGACGCGGCCCCGGGGTACAACGCCTGCACATCCCCCCACGGCGCGAAGACGAGATCGGCCTCGGCCAGCGCGGGCGCGAGGCCCACCGCCGCCTGCGCGGGCGTCCAGAGCAGGCTGCGATAGTTCAAGTCCACGCTGATCCACCAGCCTGCGGCGCGCGCCCGGGCCAGCGCGGCCAGGCAGGTGTCCGCGGCGGTGGCGGACAGGGCCAGCGTGATGCCCGTCAGGTGCAGCAGCCGCGCCGCGCCGGGGACGAACAACGCGGCCGGCAAATCGGCCGGCGTCATGCGGCTGCACGCGCTGCCGGCGCGGTCATACACCACGCGGCTGGGGCGCGGCGGCCGGGCCTCCTCAAAATAGAACACCCCCACGCGGTCCTCGCGCGTCCAGGCCACGTGTGAGACATCCACGCCCTGCGCGCCGATCAGGCGCGTCACGATGCGGCCGGGCGCGTTGTCGGTCATGCGCGAGAGCCAGGCCGCGCGCAAGCCCATCCGCGACAGCCCAACGGCGGTATTTGACTCACTGCCGCCGATCTCCACCTCAAAGTGGAGGGTCTGCTCCAGCCGCCGGTTGACCGGGGGCGAGAGGCGCAGCATGGTCTCGCCGAGCGTGACGACGTCGTAGCGGCCGCCGGGATCGCCGCTCACGCTGCAATCGCCTCGGTCAGCCGACGCGCCGCGGCGGTCAGCGCCGCCCAATCGCGGCGGGCCACGGCGGCCTTGTCCACCAGCGCCCCGCCAACACCGACGGCAACAGCACCGGCCTTGAGCCAGGCCGCGGCATTCCCGGCATCGATGCCGCCCGTCGGCATGAGCTTGAGAAACGGCATCGGCTCCAGCAGGTCGCGGAGGTAGGTTGGGCTCAAACCGCGCGCCGGGAAGACTTTGACCGCGGCCGCCCCCGCCGCCCAGGCCGCCTCGATCTCGGTCGGGGTGTAGGCACCCGGGAAGACGGGTGTCTCGCGCAACGCGCAAACATCAATCACATCGGGCTTGAAGACGGGCGAGACCACAAAGCGCGCGCCGGCATCGATCGCGGCGTGGGCGTCCTCGGGCGTCAGCACCGAGCCCACGCCGACCACGGCATCGCCCTGGGCGACCTCGGGCAGGTGCTCGATCACGGCCGAGATGGCCGCCAGCGCTCCCGGCGTGGTGAGGGTGAACTCAAAGACGCGGATGCCGCCCGCCGTCAGCGCGCGGGCGAGGGCCACCGCATCCTCCAACGCGGGCAGGCGAACGATGGCGACGAGCCGGGAACGGGTGATGGTATCGAGGGCGTTGCTGCGGGCATTCATGGGATGGGCAGGATACATCCCGGTGCGGGCACGTCAAGGCGGGCTACGGCGGGGCCAGGCATCCCGGTCGCCGCATCCAGCGGGAGCACCGTCACGCAGTTGCCACGCTGGCAGGCCGCCACGACATGCCAGGGCTGGCCGCCTCGACCATCCGCATCCAGGATCGCGAAGTGGCGCGGCCAGGCCCCGCCCGCGGCGGCATAGCCCACCCGCTTGATCACGCCCGAGGCGGGATCGATGCGATAGACCGCGATCGTGTCATCGCCGCGGTTGGAAACCAGCACAAAGCCCCCATCAGGGGTCAGCGCGATGTGCGCCGGATAGTTTGTCCCGTGGTTGTCGGTGCGTGTCGTGGCCACGTTCTGCGTCATGCGGCCACTGGCATCGAAAACAGACAGGGTGCTGTCCAGCTCATTCGCCACGAGAATCGCGCCCAACGTCGGATGCACACATGCGTGACGCGGTCCTGCGCCGGGCAGGCTGTTGAGCGAGGGCGGCGTCGCCAGGCTGAGCGCCATGCGCTGGCCCGACCAGGTGAAGCGGAAGAGGCGGTCCGCGCCGAGATCGCACACCAGCGCCAGCGTCGGCGATGCAAACAGAGTCTGATGCGTGTGTGCGGCTTCCTGACGCACCGTCACGGGACCGCTACCCGAGAGCTGGGTGAGGCTCCACAGCCCCTTGACCGGGCCACCCGCGTCAAGGGGGAAAACGCCCACGCTACCCGTGCCGTAGTTGGTCACCAGCAGGGCGCGCTCATCGGGCGTCACCGTGACATGACAGGGGATGCGCCCGCCCGAGGGCACGGTGTTGATCAACCGAAGTCCCTCAGCCTCGACGGCGAAGGCGGCCACCGCGCCCTCGCCGGTCTCGACCTCGCTCACGGCATACAGGAAACGGCCATCCGCGCGCGCGGCCAGAAAGCTCGGGTTGGTCAGCGCAGCGTTGTCAACCACAGAGGTCAGCGTGCGCGCGCCCGGGCTCCACCGTAATCGGCGCAGCGAGGGCGTCCCGGTCGGGGCATAGCAACCCACCCAGAAGTCACGCATGGCGGTCTTGCGCGCGCGGGTTGCCCGAGTCGGTTGGGCGCGGGCCGGGACACGGCTGCGCGCAGCGGCGCGGGGTCGCGTTGGCGCGGAAACAGCACTCATCGTACGTCATGTCCTGCACACGGAGCGGGAGGCGGGATCGGGCGGGCATCAAGCCTCCCCCTCCGCGGCAAAATCGCCGACGACGGCATCCGGCAGAGCCCGTTGCAGGTCGGCGCTGGAAAGCATGATCGCGACGTTGCGGACGCCGCTGCCCATGGACAGCTCGCGATCCACCAGAACGGCGCGGTCGACAAAGACGGGAATTGGCGCGGGGAGCCCAAAGGGCGCGACGGCGCCGCGGACGTAGCCCGTCGCCGCCAGCACTTCCGGTTCGCTGGCAAGGGTGAGGCGGGATTGACCCACCGCCGCGCGCAGCGCCTTCCAGGCGATCTGCGCCGGGCCGGCGACCAACACAAAGGCAAAACGATCACTGCCCAGCCGGAAGAGGATGGATCGAACGACCTGCGTCGGTGCCTGACCGCGCTCGCGGGCCGCCTGTTCGAGGGAGGTCACTTCACCCGAATGGACGAACACGCGATGCGGAATACCAAGCGCGCGCAGGGCCGCCGATACGGGCGGTGTGGGCGCGTCCATCAACGGGATTGTACGCCCGGTTGGATGACTTTTGTCCGTCATGCGAATGCCTGGAGCCAGCGCACCGGGTCACCGCTCGCGTTTCATGCGATCGATCTCGGCCTGCGTGAGCTGCGGCCCCTCGCGGCCCTCGACGCCCAGCGCCCGACGCTGCGCGTCCCGCCAGCGGGCCAAGCGCGCGCCAACCTCGGCCTCGTAGCCCTCGCCCGAAGGCGCGTAGAACGTCATCCCCGCGATCTCGCGCGGCAGGTAGTTCTGCGCGACAAAGTGCTCGGGGTGGTCGTGGGGATACAGATAGCCCTTGCCATGCCCAAGCCCCTGCGCGTCCCGGCTGGTGTCGCGCAACGGATCGGGCACCTCGCCCGCGCCGGCCGCCTCGATCTGCGCCCTCGCCCGGAAGTAGCCACCGGCGCTGTTGCTCTTCGGCGCGGTGGCCAGATACAGCGTCGCCTCGGCCAGCGGATACATCCCCTCCGGCATGCCGATGTAGTCCAGCGAGGCCGCCGCCGCCGCGACCACGACCAGGCCGTGCGGATCGGCGAGGCCGATGTCCTCGCTGGCCAGGATCAGCAGCCGGCGCATGAGGAAGCGCGGGTCCTCGCCGGCATACAGCATCTTGGCCAGCCAGTACAGCGCCGCGTCCGGGTCACTGCCACGCACGCTCTTGATGAAGGCGCTGATGGTGTCGTAGTGGGCGTCGCCTTCCTTGTCGTACAGCACCGCCCGCCGTTGGATGGATTCCTGCGCAACCGCCAGCGTGATGTGTGTAACGCTGTTTGCAGCGGGCAGCGTGGACTCGACAGCCAGCTCGAGCGCATTCAGCGCGTTGCGCGCATCGCCGCCCGCGACGCGGGCCAGGTGTGCCAGCGCGGCCTCGTCGGCCTCGATGCGCCGCAGCCCGTAGCCGCGCTCCCGGTCACTGAGCGCGCGTCGCAACAGCGTGACGATGTGGGCGTCGGTCAATCCGTTCAGCTGGAAGAGCCTTGAGCGGGAGATCAGCGCGCTGTTGACCTCGAAGTAGGGATTCTCCGTTGTGGCGCCGACCAGGATCAGGGTGCCGTCCTCGACATGCGGCAGCAGCGCGTCCTGCTGGCTCTTGTTGAAACGGTGAATCTCATCCACCAGCAGGATGGTGCGCTGGCGATACAACCGGCGTCGCTCGCGCGCGTCGGCCACGACCTTGCGGATGTCGGCCACGCCGGCCATGACCGCGTTGAGCGTCTCGAAGTGGCTGCGCGTCTTGTTGGCGATGATGCGGGCCAGGGTGGTCTTGCCGGTGCCCGGTGGCCCCCACAGAATCAGCGAGGAGAACAGCCGGTCTGCCTCGATCGCGCGCCGGAGCAGCTTGCCCGGGCCGACGATGTCCTCCTGGCCGATGAAGTCATCAAGGTTGCGCGGGCGCATCCGTGCGGCGAGCGGCGACTCGCTGGCAATCTGCTCGCTGGCGGCATGGTCGAAGAGATCCGGCATGGGGGTAGTGTAGCGGGCGGACGGCGGAACGACGGCCGACCGACGACAGCTGACCGACGACAGCCGACCGACGACAGCCGACCGACGACGGCCGACCGACGACGGAAGCGGGTACGCTGTGTTGCCACTCAGTCGCCACGCACTCGATCCCAGTCCGGTCATCCGTCCTCGGTCTTCGGTCTGTTCTCCGTCTTCGGTCTGTTCCCCGTCCGCGTCAATCGGACCGAGCCTGCTTCGGTCATCCGTCCTCGGTCTTCGGTCTGTTCTCGGTCTTCGGTCTGTTCTCGGTCTTCGGCTGTTCTCGGTCTTCGGTCTGTTCTCGGTCTTCGGTCTGTTCTCGGTCTTCGGTCTCTTCTCGGTCTTCGGTCTCTTCCCCATCCGCGGTCCGCGATCCCCCGTCATTCTCCCAACAGCTCGCTCAGCGTCTGCTCTGCCCAACGCACCTTTGCCGCGTCCACGCCGTCGAAATCGCGCAGGGTGACGAGCGCCTTCCACAGCGCCCAGCCACGCCCACGCGCCAGCGTCGGGGCATCCAGCTGCAGCGCGTCCAGGAAGGCGTGCCGGCCCTCGCCGGTGAAGAACGTCCACGCCATCGTCGTGTCGCAGGCCGGGTCGCCCACCGCCGAGCTGCCAAAATCGATCACCGCGCACAACGTGCCCTTCTCAAGCAACAGGTTGCCCACCGCGACGTCGCCATGCACCCAGACCGGCGAATGCGCGTTCTCCGCCGCCAGCGCGGCCTCCCAGATGCGCTCCGCGGCGATGACATCCAGCCGCCCGGAGAAGGCGCGCAGCGCGGCGCGGGTCTCGGCATCGTAGATCGAGGGCGGTGCCCCGCGCCAGAAGTTGTGCGCGCCCGGCGGCGGCCCGCCCGTCGCATCGCAGGCCCGCAACGCCGTCAGGAAGCCGCCCAGCGCACGCGCAAAGGCGACGACGTCGCGCACCTGCTCGCGCTGCGTCGGCTCGCCCGGCAGCCAGCGATACACCGACCACGGCCAGAGATAGCCCTGCCCGGGCGCGCCCTGCGCCATGGGTTGTGGGATCGGCAGCGGTAGTTGTGCGGCGAGACGCGGCAGCCAGCGCTGCTCCTTCTCGACCTGCGCGGCATACGACGCCCGGCTCGGCATGCGGATGGACAACGCCTCACCCAGCCGATACGTGCGGTTGTCCCACCCGCCCGGCCGCACGGCGCGCACCGGCAAACGCGACCAGTGCGGGAATTGCTCGGCGATCAGCGCGCGCGCAAGGGCGACGCTGGGTGCGCGTCCGGCGTCAGCGCGCCTGGAGGACGACATACACCGGCAACCCGCCCCGCTCCGAGGCGACAAAGACCTCGCGCGGGGTCCGGCCCACTTCGCGTGCGAGGGCCTCGAACTGGGCGCGGTGGTCAAACACCGCGAACCCGCGCGCCGTTGCATCGCCCGACCAGAGCACGACATACAGCCGGTCGGGATCGGCCAGCAGCCCGCGCACCTCGGCTTTGAAGGCGTCGCTCGCGTCGCCACTGAAGAAGTGCGCCTCGGTCGGCCGCACCGCGCCCCCACTCACCACTTCGAGGTTGGCCTGAATGCCCCAATCCAACGCAACAGGACGAGCTGCGCCCCGGGCTTTGAGCCAGTCCGCCAACGTGTAGATGGCATCCGAGAAACGCCCCGAGCCACCCGTGCGCGCCAGCGTGGCATGGTGCTGCTCACTCACCCACAGGTCGCGCGCAAAGGGCAGCGCGAGCAGCGCAAAGGCCAGCCCCAGCACAGCGGCGTTGCGCCAGGCCAACGCCAGACGCGGCACCACGGCCTCCGCCAGCCACACGGCAGCGGCGGCCATGATCAACTGCGGCAACGGGAGCAGGACGAAGATGTGGGTCGCCCACAGCCCCGACACGGTGAACGACGAAATCGGCAGGTAGACGAGGATGCACGCCAGCACGGCCAGGATCTTTCGCCCACCCGGCTGACGCGCCGCCAACGCGCAGACGAGGACGGCCGCGGCCAGCAGCCACGGCAGGGTATAGACATTGCCATACGGCACGCCGTTGTACCAGAAGTAGCTGCCGTTCAAAAAGACCTCGAAGTCCGCCAGCCGCTTGGACAGGTTCTCCAGAAAGGCGCTGTTGTTCAGCCCGTATTGCGTCGGACCGGTCAGCGACCCCAGCAGCAGGTTGATCGTCGGCGCGCCAACGCCCTGACTCAACCCGATCAGGTTGTAGGCGATGAGCGGCCCCGCGCCGAGCACAAACCCGAGCGCGATCCACGGCAGCGCCCGACACGCCCAACGCAGGCGGTCCATCAGCGCGCTTCGCCCGCGCGCCACCAGCCAGATCAGCCCGATCATGCCAAGCAGCGCCAGCCACCACAGAAAGACAAACTTCGCCCACAGCCCCAGCCCGGCGAGCAGCCCGGCAACGATGAGCGCCCCGCGCGGCTTCCCCCGGGCGCGCGCGACATCCAGGGCCAGCAGGCTGCCCAACGAAAACACCGTCATCGTCGAGGTCACCGTGATGCCCTGGCGCGAGAACCAGATGAACGATGGGTTGACGGCCAACAGCAGCGCCGTCAGGGCCGCGACGCGCAGCCCAAACCAGCGCCGCGCCAGGATGAAGGCCAGCACGATCGTCACGCACGAGAAGGTGATGGGCTGGAGGCGGGCCGCGACGACGCCCGGCCCGAAGACCGCCAGGAAGGGCAGCGTGACGTAGCCCGTCAGCGAGCCCAGATAGTCCATCTTCATCAGCGGGAGGTGCAACCCGCCCAGCTGCAGGCCGATGCCGCGCAGGAGCTCGGGCGTCTCGCCGCGCAGCAGCGCCATCATCGGGACGAGGTCAAAGCCCTCGTCGTAATAGAAGCCCGGCAGCCAGAGCTGGCGCAGGGCGATGGACAAAAATAGCCCGATCGCGACCAGTGGGATCAGCCAAACCAGCCGGGATCGGGCCATGCGTTTCGATCAGACCTGCCGCAACGAACCGCGGCGCGCGGTCAGGACGCCTTTGCCTTGAGCGCCTGACGCAGCGCCTCGGCGCCACCCGCAATGTCCAGCAGCTCGTTCGTGATGCCGGCCTGGCGGGCCTTGTTGTAGTTGAGCGTGAGCGACGTGATCAGCTCGCTCGCGTTGTCCGTCGCGTTCTTCATCGCCACCATGCGCGCGCTGTGCTCGGAGGCAAGCGACTCCAGGATGGCCTGGTAGAGCTGCATCTCGGTCAGGCGCGGCAGGAGCGTATCCAGAATCTGCGCCGGGTCCGGCTCGAAGTCGTAGGCGGGTTTGGGGCCGCTGGCGTTGTGCCCCTCGGGCAGCAACTCGGCGGTCGCCAGTGGCAGCAGCTTCTTCACGACAGGGCGCTGCACGGCCGGGCTGACGTAGTCGGTGAAGACGAGATGGACCTCGTCGGCCTTGCCTTCGAGAAACGCATCGACGACGGTGCGCGTGATGGCCGTGGTGTCGAGCAGCGAGGGCTTCTGCGGCAACCCGGAAAAGTCCGCAATGACCTTGGCCCCGCGGCGATACAGGAAGTTGAGCCCCTTGCGGCCCACCGCGATGTAGCTCACCGCGGCGGTCTGCTCGCGCCCGAAACCGAAGGCCATGCGCGAGACGTTCGTGTTGAAGGCGCCACACAGGCCGCGGTCGGACGAGATCAGCACAACGTAGATGTTACGCACGCTGTCGCGCGAGGTCAGCAGGGCGTGGCGCGTCTCGCCGCCGGCGATCGACGCGATGCTGGCCAGCAGCTCGCGCGCGCGCTGCGTGTACGGGCGCGTGGCCGAGGCCTGATCCACCGCGCGCCGCACGCGGCTGGCGGAGACCGCCTGAGCGGCCTTGGTGATCTGCCGGATGTTCTTGACGCTTTTGATGCGCCGGCGAATCTCTCGTGCGGTCGCCATGGATCTAGTTGCTCCAGCTGCGGTTGAAGCCTTCGATGGCCTCGCGCAGACGGGCGATGGTGTCGTCGGTCAGGCGCTTGTCGGCCATGATCGTCGCCATCAGCTCGGGGTAGGCGCTGTCCATGTACTTGATGAAGGCGGCTTCCCAGGCCACGACGCGGCTGACCGGCACGCCATCGAGATAGCCATTGTTGGCGGCGAACATCGCGGTGGTCTGCTGGGACAACGAGCGGGGTTCATACTGACCCTGCTTGAGCAGTTCGGTCAGGCGCCGACCGCGCTCGAGCTGCTCGACGGTCTTCTTGTCCAGGCCCTCGCCAAAGCTGGCGAAGGCGGCCAGCTCGCGGAACTGCGCGAGCTCGAGCTTCATCTTGCCGGCCACCTGCTTCATCGCGCGGGTCTGCGCATCGCCACCCACGCGGCTGACGCTGAGACCGACCGAAATGGCCGGGCGGATGCCGGAGTTGAACAGGTCGGATTCGAGGAAGAGCTGGCCATCGGTGATCGAAATCACGTTGGTCGGCACATACGCGGAGATGTCGCCGAGCTGCGTCTCGATGATCGGCAACGCCGTCACCGAGCCCCCGGAGGCCGGATCGGCCACCAGCTTGTAGCCGTCGCCCATGGCCTTGAGGTCGTGCTTGGCGTTCTCTTCGCCCAACGCACCTTCATACACCTTGCCATTGGCGCCCTCGCCCTTGCCCCAATCGGCGCTGGCGTCCTTGGCGCGGATCACCCAGCGCTTGGCCAGGCGGGCGGCGCGCTCGAGCAGACGCGAGTGCAGGTAGAAGATGTCGCCGGGATACGCCTCACGGGCGGGCGGGCGGCGCAGCAGCAGCGAAACCTGGCGATACGCATACGCGTGCTTGGTGAGGTCGTCGTAGACGCACAACGCATCATTGACAAACGTGTCGCCGACCATCACGCCGTCTTCCATCACTTCCTCGCCCATCGCCGCGCCGGCGTAGGGGGCGATGTATTGCAGCGCCGCGCTCTCGGACGCGGAGGCCGCCACGATGGTGGTGTATTCCATCGCGCCGTACTTCTCGAGCGTCGCCTGCACGCGCGCGATCTGCGCCAGCTTCTGGCCGATCGCAACGTAGATGCACACCACGCCCTTGCCCTTCTGGTTGATGATGGCATCGATGGTGACCGCGGTCTTGCCGGTGTTGCGGTCGCCGATGATCAGCTCGCGCTGACCGCGCCCGATCGGGATCAGGGCGTCGATGGCCTTGACACCGGTCTGCAGCGGCGTGTCGACGTTCTGGCGCTTGATCACGCCCGGGGCGATGCGCTCGAGGGGGCGGAACTTGTTCGTCGCAATCGGGCCCTTGCCGTCCAGCGGGCGGCCGAGCGGGTCGACGACGCGGCCGATCAGCGCGCGCCCGACCGGGACCGAGATCACGCGCCCGGTCGATTTGACCGTGTCGCCTTCCTCGATGTTCTGGTAGTCGCCCATGACCACGACGCCGATGTTGTCCGGCTCGAGGTTGAGCGCCAGACCCAGTGTGCCAGTCTTGGTGAACTCGACCAGCTCACCGGCCTGCGCGCCGGTCAGGCCCGCACAACGGGCAATGCCGTCGCCGATGTCCATGACCGTGCCGACATCGACCGCGGCCACGGCGGGCGCAAACTTGTCGATCTGGGCGCGCAGCGCGGCAGTGACGTCATCGAGATTGAAAATGGCAGGGCTTTCCGTACGGGACATAGCGGCTTGATCCTCCGAAAGTCGGTGTCTAAACGGGCTGATTTTATCAAACGGCGGCCCCGATTTTCCATCGGGACCGCCGGTCATCGGGTCAGGGCAGGTTGAGCTGCTGGCGCAGGTTGGTGATCAGGTCGCGAAGGTCCTTCGGGACCAGCGTGGCCGGGTCCACCAGCTTCTTGACGGTGTTGGTGTCGAGCACCGCGGCAGACAGCCAGTCCGTGTAGGCGGCATCCTGGCGGGCCTTGAGATCGTCCTCGGCGTAGGCGCGCACCTCGCGCGCCGTCGGCACGACGATGTAGAAGCCGCCCTGCGTGCCGGTGAGCACGGCACTCGGCTTGCCCAGCGCGCCGCCCGTGAGCGCTGCCGCGATGGCGTCGCCATACTGGCCGGCCAGGTCCTCCGTCGGCGCCCACGTCCCGGCCACACCATTGCCGACCGAAACGGGTTGGGTGATTGCGTTGGTCTCGCTGACGAGGGCGGCCACCGTGATGGCGCCCGAAGTCAGGCGGTTGAGCGCGAGTGTGGCCGTGGCCTGCTCGGTGAACTGAATGTAGGTGTACTGCACGTGCGGCGCCGTCGTCGTCACCGTCGCGGCGAAGGCTTCCTTGACCTTGCGGATGATGACGCTCTGCTCGTACGACTTCTGCAGCTCGCTGGCGGGATAGCCCAGGTCCGTGTAGAAGGTCTGCGCGCGCTGGCGGCCCTGCTCCAGGTCGGCCTCGCTAATCGAGGTCGGCTGCAGGCGCGGCGTCGCGGTGGGCAGGGTCTCGGTCATGCCGGCCACGGTGGGCTGCGGGGTGACGGTGGGGAAGGGTGTGGGCGTCTGAGCGTAGTAGCCCATCGACGTCTGCATCTCCCGCTCGGACTCGGCCGCGCTCGCAGTGAGGCCGCGGCGGGTCGCTTCCTGACGCACGAGCTTGTCGGCGATCAGGGAGTTCATGGCGCTGTTGGCCACCTGGCCGGAATCGACCTGCGACGCCAGCTGCTGAAACTGCTGCTGGTAGATCTGGACCAGAAACTGGGAACCCTCATCCCCGCTTTGGCTGAGCTGGGTGATCTGGTTGCTCATCGACTGCAGGTTGTAGAGCGTGCCCTGGAACTCGGCCTTCATCCGGCGCTGCAGCTCGACCTTGCTGATGGACTCGCCACCCACGGTCGCGACCGCGGCATTGGGCTCCACCACCAACAGCTGAAGGGCCGCCGCCCCGATCAGCAGCAGCGTAAGCACGCCGGTAATGGCGCTGCCGATGATGACGATCTTGCGCGTGGTCGCGCTGCGATCCTGACGGGGCTTGAAGTCCGGCATCTCATAGCCGCCCCGCCAGCGGTTGCTGCGCAGGAGCTTGGGCTCCTGCTTCGGGGGGGTTGGCTCGGTTTCTGGCTTTTTGGACATGGTCTCTGACTGCTATCTAGAAGTTGAAGTCGGGCTCTTCGTCCTCGTCGGCATAGGCATGCCCGCGACGCTCACCCAGGATCAACATCTCGTTGGCGACGATCTCAGTGCGGTGATGGCGCTTGCCATCCGGATCCTCCCATGCGCGCGTCTGGAGGCGCCCTTCGACATACACCTGCTGGCCACGCGTGAGATGCTGCTTGCAAATCTCGGCCAGGGCCCCCCACGCCACCACGTTGAACCATTCGCTCTCGTCGTGGCGCTCGCCATCGGCGCTCGTCCACACGCGGCGGGTTTCCACCGCAAAGGACGTGACCGCTTTCCCGGACGGCGTGTAGCGCATCTCGGGATCACGGCCCAGCTGGCCGATGATCATGACTTTGTTCAGGCTGCGCATCGAAGGCCCCCGCGCGGGCGGGACGATCAGGCGGCCGGCTCGGCGTTCTCCGGGGCTGGTGCCGGCGCGGGCGGCGGCGCATTGCGCGGGGTCTTGAGGGGCTCGGCGATCACCAGCATGTGGCGGATCACGTCCTCGGTGAGCTTGATGCGATTCTCCAGGCGCGCCGGGGCGGCCTCGGGCAGTTTGATCACGTTGTGGATGTAGTGGCCCTCGCGATAGCGGCGGATTTCATACCCCAGCTTGCGCATGCCCCACATATCGGTCTTCACGATGCTGCCGTTTTCGGCGGCGATGAAGCCATTCACTTTCTCGATCGTGGCGGCAAGGGCCGCGGCATCCAGATCGGGTTTGACGATGTAAGTCAGCTCGTATTCGCGCACAGTTTCTCTCCTTCCTCGGGATTGTTGCCCCACCCATCAAAAAGGCGGGCCCGCAAGGGCGGCCCGCCAGTCGGTGGAGCGGAAAGTCGCTTCGACGTGCGAAGCGGGCACGGATGATATCACAACCGTCTATTTCAAAACCGGCAGCGGTGACAGTTGATGGACGGTCAGGCGGTACTCGTAGACCTCTCTCCCGAGCAGGCGTCCCTTCAGCGCCCGGTAGAGCGGGTCCTGCCCGCCAAAGCCGCGCTGACCGACCAACTGACGAGGCTGTCTTGCATCCCCCAGCAGCGCCGTGCGTTGCAGCTCCGCGGCGGGGTTGCGCGTGCGGTCGCGTCCCAGCTCGATCTGCCAGACCGTGGCGGCCGGATGATCGCTGAGCCAGGCAGCCAGCCCGGCCTGGTCGCTCAGATCGAAATACCCCGCCCTCAGGGCCGGCGGCAGGTAGACATCCACGACGCTGTCTGACTCACCGACGATGGCATCGCCGGGCTGCGCGGAGGCGGCGACCGCCCGGGCGACCTCGCGCGCCGGGGTGTTGTAGACGGTGTTGAGGAAGGCCTCACCGCGGTAGTAGTTCAGCAGCCCCGCTCCGTGCGCGCCCAGGACGGCCACCAGCGCAGCACCGAGCAAGACCGGTCGGCGCAACGCGGCAAGGCCCGCGCCAACCAGCACACAGACCAGCCCGAAACACGCCATCGAGCGCGGCGGCGCGTTGACAAAGGGGGCGTCCACCGCGACGGTGGCCAGCAGGATCTGCGCGATCAGCAGCGGCACGCCGAAGGCCACCCACCAGGCGCCCTGTGTGCGCGGACGCAGGGCGCGCAACCCGAGCACGGCCAGCAACAACCCGGCCAGCAGCCCGGCGATGGCCAGCGGCGACCACGGGAAGAGCGTCTCGCCGACCAGCCAGGCATAGGCCGAGTAGCCCAGGCGCAGGATGACGCCAGAGACTCCGCCCGAGAGCTCGGCCTGTCCAAAATCGCGCCCGCCCTGCAGAAGCACAACCGGCACCCACAGCAGCAGGGGCAGCCCAAGCCCAACGAGAATTGCCAACCACCGCCTGCGCGGATCGTGGGGCCGCGAAAAGCGCCTGCGCCAGAGGAGCAGGCCGATCAACCCCTGCGCCAGCGGGACGCCGTAGGCGGGATAGTCCGAGTACAGCAACAGCCCCGTGCTGACGGCATACGCCAGCCAGGGCCGGCCGCGTCCCTGCATCAGCCGGAAGAAGGCGGCGAACGACAGCGCCGCCATCGCGGCGACAAAGCCGTAGTAGCGGACGGTCTGACCATAGCTGATGACGACCGGCGCAGTGGCTGCGAAAAGGGCGGCATACGCAGCGCCCTTGCGGCTGGTGAAGGCGCGCGCCAGCTGATAGACGGCCGGCACCAGCAGGATCGCCCACAGCCCCGAGAACAGACGCGCGCTGCGTTCGGTGTCGCCCGCGCCCTGTGACCAGGCCCACAACAGCAGATGCCAAGCCGGTGGGCGGCGTTCGCCGGCGATGACATTGGCCAGCGCCGAACCCGGATCGGGGGCGTCGACCAGCGACAACGCGATGCGCTCATCCACCCACTGCGAGGGACGCTCGACGGCGATGGCGACGAGCAGCGCACTGAGCAGCGTGGCCGCCAGAACGATCCACTGGCTGAGCGACCAGCGCCGGACCGACCGAAGATAAGATATGTCCGTTGTATTCATGATCAGGCTGTGGTGATTTCGCCGCGGACTACAGCGCCCCACCGGCGCGCAACGCTGCAATCTCATCATCCGAATATCCCGCCGCGCGCAGGACGAGCTCAGTGTGTTCGCCAAGTCGGGGCGGCGCGCTGCGCACCGCCGGCGGCGTGGCCGACATCTTGGCCACCGGGCCGATCACGCGGATCGGACCCGAGTGGGCGTCCACGAGCGTCGGCGTCATCCCGCGGGCCTGCGTCTGCGGATGCGCCAGCGCGGTTGGCACATCCTGGATCGCGCCGGCCGGGATGCCCGCCGCGGCACATGCCGCGTCCAACGCCGTCGTGGTGAAGCGCCGCAGGTGGACCTGCAGGCGGGGAATGAGCTCGGCGCGGTGTGTGACGCGGCCGGGGTTGGTGGCAAAGCGGGGCTCGGCCTTGAGCTCGGTTGCGCCAAGCAGGTCGCACAGCTTGCGAAACTGGCCATCCGCGCCGACGGCGACGGCGAACTTTCCATCCGCCGTGTCAAAGATCTCATACGGCACCAGGCTGGCGTGGGCGTTGCCATAGCGCTGCGGCGTGACGCCGGCCAGCGCGTTCTGCCCAACGTTGGCAAGCCAGCCAATCTGGGCATCCAGCAGCGCGATGTCGATGAACTGGCCCCGCCCGGTCCGCTCCCGGTGCAGCAGCGCGGCAAGGATGGCGCTCACGCCGAACAGGCCGGCAGTGATGTCGGCAATGGCGACCCCGACCTTGCTGGGCGGGCCATCGGCCGGTCCGGTGATCGACATCAGGCCGGACTGGGCCTGAATGGCGAGATCGTAGCCGGGCCGGTCGCGCCAGGGTCCGGTGTGGCCGTAGCCCGTCACGGCGCAGTAGATCAGGCCCGGGTGCCCGGCGGAGAGGGCGGCGTATCCCAGCCCCATCTCGTCCATCGCGCCCGGCAGAAAATTCTCGATCAGTACGTCGCACTGACCCGCCAGACGCGCGATCACCGCGCGCCCTTCAGGGTGCTTGAGGTTGACCGTCAGCGACTGCTTGTTCCGGTTGACGGCGGTGAAGTAGGCGCTTTGGTCGCCCATCCAGGGCGGCCCCCACTGGCGGGTGCCATCGCCGCTCCCGGGCTGCTCGACCTTGAAGATCTCGGCCCCGTAGTCCGACAACACCTGCGTGCAAAACGGTCCGGCCAGGACGCGCGAGAGGTCCAGCACGCGCACACCAGCCAGCGCGCCGGACGGGCGGGGGGAGGATGCGGTTGCATCGTTCATGGCGGCATTATCCGCGCCACATGCCATGCGCCGCCCGTCGGGCGGTTGGCGGCATTTCATCAGGAAGTTGTCAGGCGCGGACGCGGCCGGTGTCCCACAATGACAGGACACCGCAGCGACATCTTCAGGGGCCCGTGTGACGCCTCAGACAGCGCGCGTCCGCCGCTTGCGCAATCGGTTTTCGGTGGGACTAAATCGGTTTGTAGTTCCCGGGAACGGGCGCCAGTTTTCAGCGCACTGCGTGGCAATCACACAGGCATCTTTACGGTGCAGCGCGACAGTTCAGGGCGCACATACACGTTTCATCGAGAGTCATCATGGTCACTATCAAAGACGTTGCCCGCCTCGCGGGCGTCAGCCAGGCCACGGTCTCGCATGTCATGAACGGCACGCGGAATGTCCTGCCTGCGACCCGCAAGAAGGTGGAGCGGGTCATGTTGCAAACCGGCTATCGGCCCAGCGCAGCCGCCCGCCACCTCAGCGGGGGCGCCACGCGCATGATCGGGCTGATCGTGTCGAGCATCCAACTGCCGCTCAATGCCCTGCTCTACCGGGAGATCGATCGGCGCTTGCGGCCGGCGGGCTACTCGGTTTGGCTGCGAAACGTCGACGAAGACCCCGTACTGGAAGCCACGACGCTCGACCAGTTCATCCGCCACCGCATCGACGGGGCCGTTGTCATATCGAACGGCGAACACCTGCCCGAGCACGACGCGCTGCTGCGCTCCGGCCGGCCACTCGTCTTCGTCGACCGCCGCCCCAAGGGGCTCGACGCCCCCTTGGTCGCGCTGGACAGCGCCGCCGCCGCACGCCGGGGCACGGAACATCTCCTGGCGCACGGGCACCGCCGAATTGCGCTGTTGACCCGGGAGATCAACCGCGAGCCCTTTACGGCGCGCGCACGGGGGTATCGGACCGCGATGACCAAAGCCGGTCTCGCGCCGCGCATCATTCAGGTCGGCTCCCCCACCGGGCGCAGCCGGATCGAGGCCGCCGCATGCATTCCGAAGCTGCTGGCGGAGGCCGAGCCGCCGACCGCCCTGCTCGTCGGCAGCAACGCCGTGACGATGGGGACGCTGCAAGGGCTGCACGACTGTGGTGGACACTGTCCGCGCGACCTCTCGCTGGTGTGCTTTGACTCCTCGCCCTGGTCCGAATTTGTCGACCCCGCGCTGACGGTGCTCGAGCACCCGGTTGAGGCGGTGGCAGAGGCCGCGGTACAGGCCCTGCTCGAAGGCCTCCAGGCGCAGACGCGGAAGCGCTTGAAGCGCGGCCACGACAACACCCAGCTCTTCGAGGCCCGACTGATCGAACGCGCCAGCGTTGCGCACCTGCCCTGCTGAGCACCCGTGACGCGAGACCCCCGGGCGGACGGCCCCACCCCCGGGTACAGCCAGAGGCGTTTTCCCTCATGGGCCTCTCAGCCAGTTTGCTATGATCCTTCGCAATCATCGGTGGGGAGGGACATCCGGTCTGCGCATTGTTCGCTGACGGTTCACTGCGCCCACGGATACTGCGAGGAACGCGTGTTGAACAACCGATCATTTTTGCGTACGGCCATCCTCGTGTTGGCAGCCATCACGGCAATCATCCACTTCGTCCGGGCGCCCGGCGCGGGCATCCCGTTCGTGCTGAACGGCATCGGATTTCTGGCACTTGCGGCACTGGTGGTCGTCCAGCCCGCATTTCTGGCCGGCAGGGAAGCGCTGGTGCGCTACGCCCTGATCGCATTTTCCATCGTCACCATTCTGGCGTGGGTGGTGCTCGGGGACAAGAGCCTGCCTGAGGGTTGGATGGGCTACGTGGCCAAGATCGATGAGCTGTTGCTCATCGCCGCGACCTGGGCCTTCGGGCGCCTGACGCCCGGCAGACGCCCATGACCGACGCCCTGACCCTGACACGCCAGGCCGTCGCCCGCGTGCCGACCGATGCCGGCGAGTTTCAGCTCGCCCTGTATGCCAACAATCATGACAGCAAGGAACACCTTGCGCTGGTGATGGGCGATCCGACTGCAAAACGTAATTTTCTCGTCCGCATTCACTCGGAGTGCTTCACGGGGGACGTGCTCGGCTCACGGCGCTGCGATTGCGGGCCGCAACTCAACCTGGCCATGGCGCTGATCGCGGAAGCGGGTGCCGGCATGATCATCTACCTGCGCCAGGAAGGACGCGGGATCGGCCTGCTGAGCAAATTGCGCGCCTACAACCTGCAGGATGAGGGCTATGACACCGTGGATGCCAACCTGCTGCTTGGCCACCAGGCTGATGAGCGCGACTACACCGCCGCAGCGCTGATCCTGCGCGATTGGAACGTCGCTTCGATCCGCCTGATGACGAACAATCCGGCCAAGATCGACAGCCTGCGCGCGCTCGGCGTGGATGTCAGCGCGCGCGTCCCGCTGCAGGTGGCCGAGAACACGGACAACGCGCACTACCTGCGCACCAAGGCGGCCCGCATGCGCCACCTGCTCGACCTGGGCTGACGCGTGGCCGTCTCCGACCGACGCCCCCTCGTCACCGTCGCGTATGCGCAGAGCCTGGACGGCTGCATTGCGGCGCGCCCGGGGACCCGCACCCCCCTCAGCGGCCCGGAAAGCCTGGCATACACGCATCGCCTGCGCGCGGCGCATGACGCCGTGCTGGTCGGGATCGGCACCGTGCTGGCCGATGACCCCCGCCTCACCGTGCGCCTCGCCAGCGGCAACCACCCGCAGCCCATCGTGCTGGACAGTCGGTTGCGGCTGCCGCTTTCGGCGGCCCTGCTCCGCCATCCCACCCACCGCCCCTGGCTGGCCACAACGCACGCGGCCGCCGGGGATGCCGCCCTGGTCGAGCCGTTGCAGGCGCTCGGCGCCGAGCTTTTTCCGTTGGCCAGTGACGCGGCCGGGCGTATCGACCTCTCCGCGCTGCTGGCGGCGCTGGGCGGGCGTGGAATCCGCACCCTCATGGTCGAGGGCGGCGCCGGGGTATTGACGGCGTTCCTGGCCGGTGGCCACGCCGACCGCATCAGCGTCACCGTGGCACCGCGCTGGCTCGGCGGGCTGCCCGCACTCACCCGCCCCCTTGCCCTCCAGCTGCATGATCCGGTCTGGCGTGACCTGGGCGATGACCGCGTGCTCGAAGCGCGGCTGTCGGATCGGGAGGCCGCATGAGCGCACTCGCCCTGTGGTTCGACGGCCCCGGCCAGGTCGCCGTGCGCGAGCTCGCCCTCGCCGCACCGGGTCCGGGCGAGGTGCGCGTCGAGGTGCTGGCCTCTGCCATCAGCCCCGGCACCGAGATGCTGATCTACCGCGGCCAGTTCCCGCCGGGCGAGTCCACCGACGCCACCATCGCGGCCCTGGGCGGCACGCTTGGCTACCCGCTCCGCTATGGATATTCCTGCGTTGGGCGGGTCATAACACTCGGTCCCGGCGTCGAGGCGGGCTGGCAGGATCGGCGGGTGTTCGCCTTTCAGCCGCACGCCAGCGCCTTTGTCGCCCCGGTCGCCGAGCTGATCGCAATCCCGGACGGGATCAGCGATGAGGACGCCCTCTTTCTGCCCAACCTGGAAACGGCGGTCAATTTCGCGCACGATGGCGCCCCCCTGCTGGGCGAGCGCATCGTCGTGCTCGGTCAGGGCATCGTCGGGCTGCTTACGACGGCGGCGCTGGCGCGGCTCGGTCCCGAGCTGATTGTCACTTTTGACCGTTTTGCAAACCGGCGGCACGCCTCGCTGGCGCTGGGCGCCACGCAATCGCACGATCCGACGCAGGGCAGCGCCGGGAGCGAGGGCGCCGACCTGGTCTACGAGCTGAGCGGCGCGCCGGCCGCGCTCGATCAGGCCATCGCGCTGTGCGGCTTTGACGGGCGCGTCGTGATCGGCTCGTGGTATGGCCGCAAGCGCGTCGAGCTCGATCTGGGCGGGCGCTTCCACCGTTCGCGCATCCGCCTGATCAGCAGCCAGGTCAGCACGCTGGCCCCCGCCCTGAGCGGGCGCTGGAGCAAGGCCCGCCGCATCGCGACGGCCTGGCAGCTCTGCCGCGCCGTGCAGCCCGCGCGGCTGATCACGCACCGTTATCCGCTCGACCGCGCCGCGGCCGCCTACGCGCAGGTGGATGCGCGGCCGGGCGAGACGCTGCAGGTCGCCTTTACGCGCGGCAACTGGGGCCGCGCGCCGGAGTCGTCATGTATTCGGTATCCGTCCAACGCAAATTCATCGCCCAACACGCCCTGATCGGCGGCGACTGGGGCGCCGAGAACGACGTTCACGCCCACGCCTACGTGCTCGAGCTCACGCTGAGCGGGCCGCGTCTGGATCAGCATGGCTATCTCGTCGATATCCTGGACATCGAGCGCGCGCTCGACGCGCAGATTGCCCGCTACGCCAACCGCGTGCTCAACGACCTGCCTGAATTCGCCGGGCTGAACCCGAGCCTGGAGCGTTTTGCGCGCTTCCTGTGCGAACGGCTTGCGGGTGCCATCCGAGCCGACACGCTGAGCGCGATGACGGTCAAGCTGTGGGAGAACGACATCGCCTGGGCGGCCTACGCGCAGCCGCTGAACTGAGCCGCCATGCACATCGGGCTGGTGATCTACGGCGCGCTGGCCGATCAGTCCGGGGGCTATCGCTACGACCGCCATCTCGTCGACGCCCTGCGCGCTGGCGGGGACACGGTCGAAATCCTGTCCCGACCCTGGCGCGGCTATGCCCGCCACCTGAGCGATAGCGTGTCTCCGGCCTGGGCGGCCCGCTTGCGCGCCTTCCGCGGCGAGGTCCTGCTCGAGGATGAGCTCAATCACCCATCGCTGCTGCGCGCCGGGCGGCTGGTGCCGGCCGGTGTGCGGCGGATCGGCATCGTCCATCACCTGCGCGCGAGCGAGGCGCGGGCGGCCTGGCAGAACCGCGGCTACGCCGCCGTCGAGCGCGCGTATCTGCGCGGGCTGGATGGATTCATCTTCAACAGCGCGACGACCCGCGCGGCGGTCGAGGCGCTGATCGGCGCCGACAAGCCGGGCTGCGTGGCGCTCCCGGCCGGGGACCGCTGGAAGGCGCTGCCGGGCCGGGACGAGATTCTCCTTCGCACAACGCACAGTGGGCCGCTCCGGGTGATCGCTGTCGGCAACCTCATCCCGCGCAAGGGTTTGCACACGCTGATCGACGCAGTCATCCGCCTGGCGCCCGGAAGTGTGCGGCTTCGCATCGTTGGGCATCCGACAGAAACGGACTATGCCGCAGGCCTGCGCCGGCAGGCCGAGGCCGGCCAGCGCGCGGCATGGGTGCGCTTTGACGGCGCGCTGAGCGATGACGCGCTCGGGGCGGCGCTGCGCGAGAGCGATGTGCTGGCGCTGCCCTCCAGTTACGAGGGCTACGGCATCGTCTACATCGAGGGGATGGGGTTCGGGCTGCCCGCGCTGGCCAGCCGGGCCGGCGCGGCCGGCGAGATCATCACGCCGGAGGCCGACGGCTGGCTGGTGGCGCCGGGCGACGCGGCAGCCATCGCGGGCGCCCTGAACGCCGTGCAGATGGATCGCAAGCGTTTGGCAGCGATGAGCCTGGCCGCCCGGGCGCGCTTCGATGTGCATCCAAGCTGGGCGACGAGCATGGCAAAGGCGCGGGAATTCGTCCGTTACAATCCGGCGCGCCATGGCGACGATGACGATCGATGAACAGGTGGCCCTGCTGATGCAGGGCACGGACTACGGCGACCCCCAGATCGCCGCAACGATGGCGCGCGAACTGCGCGTGCGGCTCGAGGAAAGCGCCCGGACCGGAAAGCCGCTCAAGGTGTATTGCGGCTATGACCCGCGCACTTCCGACCTGCACATCGGCCACACCATCACGATGCGCAAGCTGCGCCAGTTCCAGGAGCTCGGCCACGACGTCACCTTTCTGATCGGCACCTACACGAGCCTGCTGGGCGATCCCTCGGACAAGGACAAGCTGCGCCCGCAGCTGACCTCGGAACAGGTGGCGGCGAACAGCCGAACCTACTCGGAACAGGCCTTCAAGATCCTGGACCGCTCGCGCACGCAGGTGCGCTTCAACGCCGAGTGGCTGAGCGAGTTGAGCTTCCTCGACGTGATCAAGCTGGCCGAGAACTTCACCCTGCAGCAGTTCCTGACGCGCGAGAACTTTGCGCAGCGGCTGGAGAAGGGCGATCCAATCTACCTGCACGAGACCTTTTACGCGCTGATGCAGGGCTACGACGCCGTGGCCCAGGACACCGACGTGCAGGTGGGCGGCACCGATCAGTTCTTCAACGTGCTGACGGCAGGCCGCAAGCTGCAGCAGGCCGCGGGCAAGCGCCCGCAGATCGGCGTGTTCGTCAAGATTCTGCCCGGCACGGATGGCGTCATCAAGATGTCGAAGTCGCTGGGCAACCATATCCCCATCCTGTCCACGCCCGAGGACATGTATGGCAAGGTCATGAGCGTGCCGGATGCCGCCATGCCGCTGTATTTCGAGCTGGCCACGCGCTATACACCGCCGATGCTCGCCGATGTGCTGAAGCGCATTGCGGACCCGGCCAACAACCCGCGCGACCTCAAAATGGAGCTGGCCCGCGAGATCGTGACCATCTTCCACGACGCGGACGCTGCCGCGCGCGCCGAGCGCGATTTCATCACCCGCTTCCGCGAACGCGAGGTGCCGGAGAACATCCCCGACGTAACCGTGACGGGCTCGCTCAACATCGTGGATGTCATCGCCGAGGCAAAGCTGGCCAAGTCCAAGGGCGAGGCCCGCCGTCTGATCGAGGGGGGTGGCGTCACGGTGGACGGGCGCAAGGTCGCGGATTGGAAAGAAACGTTGGACCTCGCGCAGCCGGTCGTCCTCAAGGTCGGCAAGCGCCAGTACGCGCGCGTGCACAAGGGCTGACGGCGCGCAAGGCCTTCGGCCGGGCTAGAATTCCTGCATGTCGCGCCGCACTGCGATCATCCTTGCGTTGGTCGCCACCCTCGCCGCGAGCATCGCCGCGGTGACGCGTTTTGCCACCCTTGCCACGAACGCCACGGCAACCGAGGCGCGCATCGCGCCTGGCAAACTCGAGGCCGCGCAGAGGGCGGCCGGGGTGTATGCCGTTCCGGCGCTGGATCCCGCGCTGGTCGAGCGGGGCAGGACGGTGTATGCGGAGTCCTGCGCGCGCTGTCACGGGGCGCAGCTCGAGGGCCAGAACGGCTGGGCCTACATGAACACGTTTGGTCGCTACATGGCCCCCGCACACTCGGACATCGGGCACACCTGGCAGCACGCCGATGCCACGCTGCTCAACAACGTGATGTTTGGCATCGAGCCCGAGCACACCGAGATGCAGGGCTTTCGGGGCATCCTGAGCAGCCTCGATCAGGCCGCGGCGCTGGCGTATATCAAGAGCCGCTGGTCGGAGCCGGTACGAAGCTACCAACACTCGATCTCGCTCGAAAACCACTACACGAACGAGACCGGGCACTAGCGACCCCGCGCGGCGGGCCTACGGCCGCGTCAATCCGTTCGTCTCGGGCTCCTTGCACTCGCACGCCTCGCGGCGCTGCTCGCCCAGCCTCAGCCCGCCGTCGTAATCGACGTCGCCCTCGAAGACCGTCCAACCGTCCAGCACGAAAGGGAAGGCGCCCACCGCGTTGACCCATTCCCCGTTGTACTTGCGCGCGACATGCACGTGCGCGCCGAGGGCCACCCCGCCTTCGCAGGATGGGTGCCCGATGGCATCCCCCACCCCAAGCTGGCGGCCACGCGGGACGCGGTCAGGCGTGCCGATGTGCAGATACAGCACGCTCCAGCCCACCCGCTCGTCGGCGGCGGGATCGAGCGACTGCACAACGTCCCCCAGCCCGCTCCGTACGACCGGCCCGGCAGCCATCGCCGTGACCCAGTCATCGAGTTCGCGACAGCCCCAGGTGCGCACCGCAGCGAAGTCGAGCGCGCCCCAGGGCGTGCCGGCCGCCCAGGCCGCGTGCGGCCCGCCGGTGAGATACCAGGTCTCGCCGCGCGCCCAGGGCAGCGTCAGCGCGGGCTGCGGTGGCGCGCCGGCCAGCGGCGGCCCGGCATCGCGCGCCCAGGGGTCGCCAAACAGGCGGCGATAGGTTTCGATGAAGCCGCCCGCGCCGGCGGCGTTGAGCCAGGCCCCGCGCGGATGGAGCAGCGCCAGGTAGTTCTGCACCCCGGCCGTGGCGGCATTGATGCGATCCCCGACAAACGCACGGCTGCCATCCGCGAGCTTGACCTGCAGGCGCGTGCCGAGACGCCAGCCGTAGTAGCCCTCGTTGAAACGCGCCGCCGCCCATTGCAGCTGCAGATACAGGCTGTTGGTGATGGTCGCGCGCGCATTGCCAAGCGGATACCAGCGCTTGTCACGGGGTGGATCGGGGTTGCTCAACCAGCCGCCGGCGTATTCCAGTGCGGTGAGCAACAGACGCGGGTTGACGCTGGCCTGTTCGGCCACACGCCCAAGAACGCGGTCGGCGGTCATCGCCTCGCCGTCCACGGTCTCGGTGTAGGTGCGGAGCAACCCCGGTTGTGCGGCGATGAAGCCGGAGAGGTCGAAGCCGACCGCGGCGGGGCCATTGACCAGCTCGCTGTCCGGCAGGAGCTTGACCGAGGGGCCGTTGCCACTCACCTGTTCGAGCGCGATCAGGCCTTGACCGGGTCGGATGAAGGCCGGGTTGTCGATGCCGTTCAAGCGGGCGAGGTCGTCCACGCTCATGTCGAAGCCGGCCGCGATGCCGCTCAGCGTATCGCCGCGCAGCACGGTGTAGGTGACTGTGACCACGCCCGTGCTGGGCACGCCGCGGGGCGGATCGGGCGTCGGCGTCACGACGACGACCGTTGGGCGAGGCGTTGTCGGGGTGGCCGTCAGGCGCGCGGGGGCGACGGGCGTCAGGCTCGCAGGAGGCGGCACGGATGGCGACGGTGGCGTCGGAGTCGGTGCGGCGCAGGCGGCGAGAAGCGCGGCGCACAGCAGCGCGACGACCGGCCGGCCGGTGCGGGCGATCAGGGACACGCGCAGATCATCGCCGGCACGGGTCCGGCGCGCCGGACGGGCGCCCTCCGATTGACCCCCGCGGGGCCGCGTCAGGTCAGGGCTGGTAGCCGCGTGGGTGGGCGCGCATCCACGTCCAGGCATCCCCGATGATGTCGGGGAGCTGGGTGATGCGCGGCACCCAGCCCAGCTCGCGGCGGGCCAGGTCCGAGGCAGCGACCAGGCGCGGGGCGTCCCCGGGCCGGCGCGCGGTCTCGCGGATGGCGATGTCCTTGCCGGTCACTTCGATCGCCGCGTCGATGACTTCGCGCACGCTGTAGCCCGCCCCGTTGCCAAGGTTGCAGGTGATCGTGTCGTGGGTGTCCAGATAGTCCAACGCCTTTAAATGTGCGCTACCCAGATCGGCGACATGGATGTAATCGCGGACGCAGGTGCCATCCGGGGTCGGGTAGTCGGTGCCGAAGATGGCGATGTCCGGCCGCAGCCCGAGCGCGGCGCGCAGCGTGAGCGGGATGAGGTGCGTCTCGGGGTCGTGGGCCTCACCGCGCGGGCCGACGGCGCCGCAGGCATTGAAGTAGCGCAGCGCGGCATAGCGCAGGCCGTGGATGGCGTGGAACCACTTCAACATCTTCTCGACCATGAGCTTGGTCTCGCCATAGCAGTTGGCCGGGGAGATGGGCGAGCTCTCGCTAATCAGCGCATCGTTGGCCGCAAAGATGGCCGCCGTCGAAGAGAAGACAAAGCGCCCCACCCCGGCGTTGACGCAAGCCTCGAGCAGGTTGAGCGTGTTGCTGACGTTGGCGCGGAAGTAGCGCGCCGGCTGCTGCATGCTCTCGCCAGCCTCCGTCAGGCCGGCAAAATGCAGGACGGCGTCAGGGCGGGCCTGGCGCATCGCGGCGGCGATGTCCTCCGGATGGGCGAGATCGCCCCGCACGAAGGCCGCGGCCTCGGGCACGGCCTCGCGGTGCCCCTTGCTCAGGTTGTCGAAGACGGTGACGCGGTGACCGGCCTCGATCAACAGCTGCGAGACGATGCCACCGATGTAGCCGGCCCCGCCGGCGACGAGTACGTTCATCATGCGGGCATCTTATCAGGCGCGGGCTAGAATGCCGACGATGAGCACGTCCACGCCGTCGCCAGCGCCGACGCCCAAGTCCGTCGAATTTGCCGGGGAATGGGTGGGCGAGACCATGGGCTGCGACATGCCCGCCCATGTCTGGGAGATCCGCGCCCACGGCGCAAACATGCTCGAGATCCGCACGCGCTGGGAGGACAAGACCGAGGGCGAGCCCTTCAACGCCTTCTGGCGCGAGGAAGTGGCGCGCTGGGACATCAGCGAGCGCTATCCCATCGTCCTGCTCGACAGCCAGCACTTCGTCATCCCGGGCTGGGATACGAATGACACGCGCAACTTCGTCGGCCCGAGCTACGACGTGGTCTTCTCGCGGCCGGGCGTCGCGGAGCTGGCGGCCAACCGCTTGTGGGAGCGCTGGCGCGCGACGGCGCCGCCCCCGCCTGCATCGCCGCCGTCCGCACCCGCGGCCCCGGTGCCCACGGCACCCTCACGCCGCAAGCGCCGTCTGCCGCCCCATCTGCGCAACGTTTGATTTTCAGCCGCGACCTTACTGCAAGAGACGCACCGTTTCGCCAAACGGAAAATCATTCAGCGCGCGGCCCCCGGGCAGGACCACCCACAGGGTCGGGATGCGGGGGGCCGGGTCGGGGAAGCTGCCAAAGCCATCGGTGAGATACACGGCCACGGTTCGGCCATGCGTGAAGGGGTGTCGCGCGACCGTGTCGAAGAAGGGCACGAAGTCCGTCCCCCCGCCCCCGATGGGAGGCGGCGGCGCAACGCCGGGCCGCAGCGCCCATGGGCCATACACCTCGGCGTCGGCGTAGTACAGCTCGCAGCGTGTTTGTGGATAGGCGCGCAGGATGCCCTGCAACTCGGACGTGAAGGCGGTCAGCGCGGACGTGTCGATCGAGCCGCTGGTGTCCACGCACACGAGCACGTTCAGGCTGTCGCCCTCGAGCGTGTCCAGATACTGGCCGCGCCCGATGAAGCGGCGGTCGTAGCCGCCGAAGTCGGTGGGCATCTGGGTGAGGTAGCGCCACAGGTGCGCGCGCCAGTCCAGCCGGCTCCCGGTGATGGCGTCGAACTCGCGCTCGATGCGGGCGGGGATGCGCCCGGACGCCGAGCTGCGCGCGATGACGCGGGCCTGCTCGACGGCGTTCTTCCACTGCCGCGCCGCCTCGGCCTGGCGGGCCGCCTCGCCGGGGTCGCTGCTGTCGCCGTCGCCACCGTCGCCCGGGCGGGCCTCGCCATCGGCCGGGGTCTTGTCGAGCAGATCGATTTCGATCGTTTGCGTCTCGGGCACCTCGGCCTCGCGCGCCAGCAGGTCGTAGACCTCCTCGGTGCTGAGGTGCTCGCGCTCGACATCGCGCAGCCCGCCCTCGGGGAGCGCAAAGCCCTCGCGCAGGATCATGCCGTTGATGACGATGTCGGCGGCGTAGTTCCACAGCTTGGGATCCCGCCCGGCGCGGCGCGGAACGTGCAGCAGCGCCGCGTGCAGCACCTCATGCAGGAGCAGGCCGTCGCGCTCGCCGGGTTTGAGCGAACCCCAGAAGGTGGGGTTGACGAAGATGGACTTGCCATCCGTCGCCGCGGTCGGCACTTCCTGGCTGACCTTGATCGGCGCGTGCAGCGCAAGCGTGGCGAAGAAGGCGCTGTGGGCGCAGATGCGCAGCAGCGTCGCGCTGATCTCGCGCTGGAGGTCGGTCTGCGCGGTCATGGCGGCCTACGCGGCCGGCGCACCGGCCAGCGCATTGAACTGGTCGATCCAGACGGTGAGCTCGGGATCGGCCTCGATCAGGCGGAAGAGGGCGCGGTGCTTGCGCTGCATGCGCATGAGCCGGAAAAGATCCGCCGCGCACAGCTGGGCCCACTCGACCGAGGCCACGCGGGTCAGCCACTTGAAGCCGTGGAAGGCGCGCTCGGGGGTCTCCGCCCGGGTGGTCAGCCCAACCACGGTCGCATAACGCATCGAGGGCTCCTCCGGGAAGGGCAGCCCGGCCCCGCGCCCGTCGAGCACGCGCTCGAGGTCGGGGATGTCACGATACACCTCGCAAAACGCCTTGAACTCCGCTGCGGCCGCGGCGCCGATGGCGGGCGCGACATCGGTGCGAATGGCATGCAGCTGGGAGGCCATCGCCCAGGAGCGTGGGGAGGGCCAGGCCGGCTGCTGGGCGTCCAGCTTGTGCAGCAGGTTCGGACGGAACGCCAGGAAGGCGATGATCTGCTCGTGCAGGCCCGCCTTGAGCGCGTAGGCCTTGAAGCTGTCGAGGTCGGGCTGGGTGTCCAGATGCAGAAAGCGGTTGGCGAGCGGGGCCGGCATGTCAAAGACGGCGGCGCGGTCCTCGCTGCGGTTGCCGGCCGCCCAGATGAACCAGCCTGGCGGCACAACGTAATTTCCCACCCTGCGGTCCAGAATGAGCTGCTGCGCCATGCCCTGCATGGTCGGCGGAGCCAGATTGATCTCATCCAGAAAGAGCACGCCGGCCCCACTGCGCGGGAGGAATTCCGGCGGATACCAGCGCGAGACGCCGTTTCGGGCGACGGGCAATCCGCGCAGGTCGGTGGGGGCGAGCTGCGACAGGCGCAGGTCGATGAATCCAATTTTGCGCGCCGTGGCGGTCTGGGCCACGATGCTGCTCTTGCCGATGCCGGGGGGGCCCCAGATCATCAGGCTCAACTTCACTTGTCGCGCCACCAGGGTGTCGAGGAAGGCTGCCAGGTCGGAGGGTTTCACGATGCAAGCATCATACTAAAATCCCGGCATGAGCCCGATCAAGATTAGCGCCCCCGTCAGCGTCGCCTACGCCACAGTTCTCAGCCCGGAAGCCCTGGCATTCGTCGAAGCCCTCCAGCGCGCCTTCAACCCGCGCCGTGAAGCGCTGCTTGCGCGGCGCGCCGAGCGACAGCGCGACATCGAACAGGGGGTCGCGCTCGACTTCCTGCCCGAGACGGCCGGCATTCGGAATGCCGATTGGAAAGTCGCGGTGACGCCGGCCGATCTGCAGAACCGACGCGTCGAGATCACCGGCCCGGTCGAGCGCAAGATGATGATCAACGCGCTCAACAGCGGCGCGCCGATGTTCATGGCCGACCTCGAGGACGCCAACGCACCCACCTGGGACAACGTCATCCAGGGGCAGATCAACCTGCAGGACGCCATCCGCAGGCGCATCGCCTTCACCGCACCCGACGGGCGCGAATACGCGCTCAACGAAAAGGTCGCCACACTGCTCGTCCGCCCGCGCGGCTGGCACATGACCGAGAAGCACGCCACGCTGGATGGCGCGCCCGTGAGCGCCAGCCTGTTCGACTTCGGGCTGTACTTCTTCCACAACGCCCGCGAGCTGCTCTCGCGCGGGAGTGGCCCGTATTTCTACCTCCCCAAGCTCGAGAGCCACCTGGAGGCGCGGTTGTGGAACGACGTCTTCTTCTTCGCTGAAGGCTACTGCGGCGTGCCTTCGGGCAGCGTCCGCGCAACGGTGCTGATCGAGACAATCCTGGGCGCCTTCGAGATGGAGGAGATCCTCTACGAGTTGCGCGCGCATTCGGCCGGGCTCAACGCCGGGCGCTGGGACTACATCTTCAGCTGCATCAAGAAGTTCAAGACCTGGCCCGGGCTGATCTTCCCGGACCGCGCGCAGGTGACGATGACGGTGCCGTTCATGCGCGCCTACACCGAGCTGCTGGTGCGCACCTGCCACAAGCGCGGCGCGCATGCCATTGGCGGGATGGCCGCCTTCATCCCCAGCCGCAAGGACGCCGCGGTGAACGAGACCGCGCTGAAAGCCGTGCGCGCGGACAAGGAGCGCGAGAGCGGCGACGGCTTTGATGGCACCTGGGTGGCGCATCCGGACCTGGTGCCTACGGCGCTCGCCTGCTTCGACGCCAAACTCGGCGAGCGGCCGCATCTGAAGGAGCGCCTGCGTGAGGAGGTCGTACCCAACGCCCGGGCGCTGACAGATTTCGCCATCCCCAACGGCACGGTGACCGAAGCCGGCGTGCGCAACAACATTTCGGTCGGCTTGCAGTACATCGAGAGCTGGCTGCGCGGCAATGGCGCGGCGGCAATCAACAACCTGATGGAGGATGCCGCGACCGCCGAAATCTCGCGCTCGCAGCTGTGGCAATGGCTGCGCAACGCGGCGACCCTGGCGGATGGGCGCGCGTTCACGCCCGCGCTGTATGCCCAGCTGCGCGACGAGGAAGTGGCCCGCATCGGCGGGCTGGAGCGCGGGCGCTTCCGCGACGCGCTGGCACTGCTCGATACGCTGGTGCTGGCCGAGCGCTACGAGGAGTTCCTCACCCTGCCCGGCTATCGCCAGCTCGACTAGTCACAGCGATCTCGAGGGAGCATGAAAAAAGCGTCCAACCCGGCTGCCCGTGCCGCCACGCTGCGCAAGGAGCTGGCCGAGCACAACTATCGCTACAACGTCCTCGACGACCCCATCATCAGCGATGCCGAATACGACGCGCTGATGAACGAGCTCAAGGCCATCGAAGCAGAACGTCCCGAGCTCATCACCGCCGACTCACCCACGCAACGGGTGGGCGGCGCGGTGGCCGAGGGCTTCGCCAAGGTGACGCATGCGCGGCCCATCCTCAGCCTGGCCAACGCGTTTGACAGCGCCGGGGTGCGGGCATGGCGCGACCGGATCAACAAGTACGCCGAGCAGAACGTGCCGCTGCTGGCCACGCCGGAGGCGCTGGCGCGCTACGTCGTCGAGCCCAAGATCGACGGGTTGACGATCGTGCTGAGCTACACCGATGGCGCGCTCACCCGCGCCGCGACGCGCGGCGATGGCAGCATCGGGGAGGACATCACCCACAACGCGCGCGCAATCCGCAGTGTGCCGCTGCGCCTGCGTGAGGGCGCCCGGGCCGGGGCGCGCGCCCCGGCCGCGCTGTCCGTGCGCGGCGAGGCCTACCTGCCGCTCAAGACCTTCGAGTCGCTCAACGCGGCCCTGCTCGCAGCAGGGGACAAACCGTTTGCCAATCCGCGCAACGCCGCCGCCGGAGGGCTGCGCCAGCTCGACCCCGCCCAATCCGTGAAACGCCCGCTCTCGGTGCTGTGCTACGCCGTGGTGGAGTGGCAGGGCGAGGGCGCGCCGGACACGCAGTGGGGGCTGCTGGAACACCTGCGGGACTTTGGCTTTCCGGTCAGCGATCTGGCGCGCCGCTTCGAATCACTGGACGACGCCATCGCGTATTGCGAGGCGATGATCCCGCGCCGCGACGCCCTGCCCTTCGAGATCGACGGCATGGTGATCAAGCTCGATGACCTGCGGCTGGCGGACGCGCTGGGTTTTGTCGGCAAGGACCCGCGCGGGGCGATTGCCTTCAAGTTCCCGGCCCGCGAGGCGACGACGCGTCTGCTCGATGTGGCCGTCAACGTCGGCCGCACCGGCGCGCTCACCCCGGCCGCCGTGCTCGAGCCGGTCTCGGTGGGCGGCATCACGATCAGCAACGCCACGCTGCACAACTACGACGACATCGCGCGCAAGGACATCCGCATCGGCGACCGTGTCATCGTCAAGCGGGCCGGGGATGTCATCCCGTATGTCGCTGGGCCCGTGCTGGCGGCGCGCACAGGCGACGAACGGCCGGTGATCGTGCCCGAGATTTGTCCGTTTTGCGAGACACCCGTCGAGCGCCGCGAGGGCGAGGTGGCGGTGTACTGCCCCAACCCGGACTGCCCGGGCAAGCTCGACCGCGCCATCGAGCATTACGTCAGCCGCGGGGCCATGGACATCGAGGGGCTCGGCGAGAAGATCGTCGCGCAGCTCATCGACGCCGGGCTGGTCGCCGATGTGGCAGATATCTACACGTTGGACAAAGCGGCGCTGCTCGGGTTGGACAAGTTCGCCGAGAAGAAGGCCCAGAATCTGCTCGACGCGATCGCCGCCTCGCGCCAGCGGCCGCTCGAACGCCTGCTGATCGGGCTGGGCATCCGCCACATCGGCGAGGTCTCCGCCCGCGACCTGGCGCGCCACTTCGGCAACCTGGACGCGCTGCTCGCGGCCAGCGAGGAGACGCTGCAACAGGTCGAGGGGGTCGGCCCGATCGTCGCGGCGAGCGTCGCCGCGTGGGGGTCTCGCGAGCGCAACCGGGCGCTGGTGGCGCGCCTGCGCGCGCACGGCATCGATCCGCGCCAGGAGCCGCTGCCGGCGGGTGCCGCGGTGGTGCCGGATGGCGTCTTCAGCGGCAAGACCTTCGTCATCACCGGCACGCTGAGCGAGCCGCGCGAGGCCATTGCCGCCTGGATCGAGGCGCGCGGCGGCAAGGTCAGCGACAGCGTGAGCCGCAAGACGAACTATCTCGTCGCGGGGGAGTCGGCGGGGAGCAAGCTCACCAAGGCGCAAACGCTTGGTGTCCCGATCCTCAGCGAGGCCGAGCTGCGCGCGATGGGTTGACCGGCCTCAGCGCTCAGGCGACGAGCGCATCTGCATAACGGTCGCGATAGAACCCTTGCCGCAGCGCAAGCATGGCCGCCAGCCCATTGGCGCCCTGCTCCGCGTGACCCTTTGCAAGCTGCTGCTCGGCCGCGGCAATCTTGAGGCCGGTGTCCTCGGACACGTCAAAGGTGGCGTAGCGCTCGCCCAGCACGGTCAGACCGGCACGGAAACAGGCCGCCGCAGCGACCGCATCCCCGGCCAGAAGCTGGTGACCCAGCGCCGCCCAGGCCAGGCTGGCTGCGAGGCCGCCATGCAGCGGGGTACCGGTATCCGGCTGCACCGCGGCGGCGACGACGATGCTGGCATCCGCCGTGTGCGCGCCGTGCCGGGCGGTCGCGATGACCTGCCAGCAGCCGGCACGATGGGGGTGAATGGCGAAGGTGAGGTTGCTCATGGCGAATCCTGTCTGCGGGCGTCTCCTCATGGCGTCTTGCGGGTGAGCGCGCCATCCTTGCCCTGGTAGTAGGCCAGGTCGTATTTCTTCGCCACGGCCTCGGCCGCGCGCTGGCTGCGCTCTGAGAAGCTGAGCGTGTCCGCGTTGGCATTGAAGGTCGTGTCGTAGTCGGCCTTCATTTGATCGTACAACGCTTGTTTGCCAGCGTTGTCCAACCCGTTGACGCGCCTGTCAAATTCCTGGGTGCGCAGGACGGCAAACTGGCCGTCGCCGCTCTGAACCATCTTCATCGGGTCGCGTCGGTTGACCAGGTTGGCGATGTCCGGGCCGCTAAAGGAGACATCCGTGTGCCCGCCCTCCGTCGCATCGTAGGGGTGCGTGTGCACGAGCGCAATCAGCGTGTCGCCGTCCTTCAGGTCGCCGTAGTTGGGCGTGAAGGCCCCCGAGGATCCGGAGGCGCCGCGCCGGAAGACGAGGTTGCCGTCCTTGTCCTGGACGAGCATGCCGCCCTGCTCCTGCGAGTGGCCGCCCGGGAAGGAATCCTTCCAGGCATCGGCCAGGCCGTCGTTCAGCGGCTTGGGAACATCGAGTGTCTTCGGCGCATCCGCGAGGGGGACGAACGTGCCGCCCGGATGATCGAACATCGAGCCCGCCTTCGCGCCGGCAGCCGCGCCAGCCGCGCCGCCGAAGATGCCGCCCAGGATGCCTCCAAGCGTGGCGCCGATGTTGGACGCCTTGGGTTGGACCTGATCGGCGGTCACCCCCATGGCCGGCAGTTTGGCATCGCCGCCCGTGCCCGGGCCGCGCAACACCGCGGCCGCCGCATCCTCGGCCTGTTGGACGAGGGCGCTGATTTTGGCGGAGACCTGGGCGGCCTCACCCAACGCGGCGCCAAGGCGCACAACGCTGGGGAGCACACTCCCGTTCATCTCCGCATAGAAGGCGCGGGCGCCCTGGCCGACCCAGTCGCCGCCCTCGAGCACGGCCATCTCGCGGCGCAGCGCGGAGACGGTCTGCCCCACGGCGTCGCTTTCACGTTTCCACAGGCTGGCGATTTGGGCCAGCTCCTCGTAGTCGGCGCGGATCGTTTCTCCTGGCATGGCAGGATCATCTTAGGCCCGAACGGCCTGCCGCGCAAGTCACGCACCTTCGTGAATCGCGTACACTGGCCGCCGTATGTCGCTGCGCCTTCAATCCCTGTTCATGACCGCCCTCTTTGCCGCGCTGGCAGCGCTGGCCGTGGGCGGATCGCTCGTCTCGCTCATCCCGAACCTGTTTCTGGTCGGTGCCGCGCTGGCGGCCGGGTATCTCGCCATCCTCAGCGTGACGCTGGTGCAGGCCATTCGTGCCGGGCGCAAGGCCGCCGAACCGTACACCGATCCGCGCTACGGCGCTTTGGCCGGAACCGCCACCGGGGCATGGGTGGGGTTGGGCGCCGCGCTGGGTCAGGTCGGCTATGCCCTGCTCGCCCAGACCCTGTGGCATGCCGAGTTCAAGGCCGGGTTGATTGCCGGCTTCTGCGTGATGTATCTCGGCACGGCCATCATCGCGGCGCGCATCGCCGGGCGGCAGGCCGCCCATCCGCCCGAGGCCGAAGAGGAAGCCTAGCCGCTGCGGATGATAGGACGTTGGGCGGCTGGCGAAATTCCGCCCACACGACCACGGCATCATGGCGACACGCAAACAGACCGGCCAGTGGGGCGAGGCCCTCGCCGCCCGCCACCTCGAGACGCACGGCTACGAGATCGTGGCGCGCAACTGGCGGCACGGCCACGGCGAGCTCGATCTGGTGGTGCGGCGGGACGGGTTGCTCGTCTTTGTCGAGGTGCGGGCGCGGCACGGCCAGGCGCGTGGCGCTCCCGAGGAGACGCTCGGCAGCGCAAAACGGGAAAAGATCAGACAAACGGCGGAGGCCTATCTCGTGGCCCACGACCTGCTGGAGGCCGAGGTGCGCTTCGATGTGATTGCCATCGACCTGGATGCGCGCAACGCCGTGACGCGGCTGAGCCACTACGAAGCCGCCCTGTGACTTCTCATGCCTTCCATGGCACAATCGCGGCATGTCCAATCGCTGGGATCGGCTGGTCGAGAACAAAATCCGTGAGGCGCAGGAGCACGGCGACCTCAAGCCACCCACCGGGCGGGGCCGGCTGAGCGAGGACCCCGACGAGGCCCACATCCCGGAGGACGAGCGGCTGGTCGCGCGCATCCTGAAGAATGCCGGCGCCCTGCCCGGCTGGATCGACGAGGACAAGGGGCTGCGCAGGCTGATCGAGGAAGCCCTGGCGCGCGCCGCGCGTGGGCACGCCTGGCGCTTGCGCCGGCAGGCCCAGGCGGAGGACTTCAGCGAGCGGGAGAAAATCGAGGCGCGCTGGCGCGCCATCGTGGCCCGTCTGGAAGCCGATATCGCCGAGATCAACAAGCAGATCTTCGCCTACAACCTGCGCGCGCCGACCGCGCTGGTGCAGCGGCGGCCCCTCCGGGCAGCCGAAGAGCTCGCCCGTATCACCCGCGAAAAGGCCTGAAATTCAGGCTCGCGGGGAAAATTTGTGGAAAACACGCCTGTTTTTCAGGCATTTTCGGGGATTTTCTGTGGAAAACCCTTGCGTATCAGGCCTTTTTGTGCGTTAATGTCCGCATCGGCGCGGACGGCAGCGCTTCGGCCGCGCAACACTCAAGGAGAAACAGAATGGCAGACAAGAAGCAGTTGACCAAGTCGCAGGTCGTCGGCGCGATCGCCGAGAAGACCGAGCTGACCAAGGTTCAGGTGAACGCCGTGCTCGACGCGCTTGGCGAGCTGATGGTCAAGGAACTCAGCACGCGCGGCCCGATGGCCTTCACCCTTCCGGGCGTCATGAAGGCGACCTCGAAGAAGAAGCCGGCCACCAAGGCGGGCACCAAGCCCAATCCCTTCAAGCCGGGCGAGATGATGACGGTCAAGGCCAAGCCGGCCAGCATGAAGGTTACCGCCCGCTTCCTCAAGGGCATGAAGGACGCGATCAAGTAGATCGCTGCTTCGGGAAAAACAAACACCCCCGCGTGATGCGGGGGTGTTTTGTTTTGGCTGCTGCCGCGCGGTTAGCTGGCCGCTTCGGCGTCATCGGTGGCGGCAGGCGCGACGGCCTCGTCATCGATGACTTCCGCGATCTGGCGCTTGGCGCGCCGGCGGCTCTGCTTCTCCACCTTGGTGGTCACTTCGCCACTGCGGCGCTCGAGGCGCTTCTGGAAGCGATCGACCTGGCCCTCGGTGTCGATGATGCGCTGCTCGCCCGTGTAGAACGGATGCGTGCCCGACCACACGTCGAGGTGCAGCTCCGGGCGGGTGGACCCGACCGTGCCGACGAGCTGGCCACCGACGAAGACCTTCGCCTGCGGGTAGTACTTGGGATGGATATTGGGCTTCATCTCGCCTTCTCCGTTACGCCTGCGGCGCGGACGCCACGACCGAAACACGCTTGGCACCGGTGGGCAGGGTCTCGAACGCGACCACGCCATCGGCCGTCGCGAACAGGGTGTGATCCTTGCCGACACCGACATTGGCACCGGCCTTCACGCGGGTGCCCCGCTGGCGGACGATGATCCCGCCCGAGCGGATGGCCTGACCGCCGTATACCTTGACGCCAAGGCGCTGGGAATTGCTCTCGCGCCCGTTCGTGCTGCTGCTACCGCCTTTTTTGTGAGCCATTTTGTCGTTCTCCTTACGCGATCTTCAAGCGGGTGTACGTCTGGCGATGACCCTTCTTGAGGCGATAGCGCTTCTTGGGGTGATACTTGAAGACGATCAGCTTCTCGCCTTTCTCGTCGCGCATCACCTTGGCCGTGACATCGGCCCCCGCCACGTGCGGCGCGCCAATGCGAACACCGGCATCATCCGAGACCAGAAGCACGGGCAGTTTGATTTCGCTGCCAGCGGGCTGGTCCAGCTTTTCGACGAGAATCTCGTCGCCCGGCGACACGCGATACTGGCGGCCGCCGACCTGGGCAATTGCGTACATGTTGGGTTCCCTTGATTTCGTGGCCATCTCACCCAGGCAATTGGTCCATTCCCCTCGCCTGGAGCGCGGCAGGGCCGCGGCTTTGGTCCACAAAATAGCCCGACGATTATACGCAGCTTTTCCCGACGGTCAATGCGCCGGGTGGGGCCACTGGCGTGTTTTCGCGATCTGCCCATAATCCCGGCCGTGCCCCGGCCAAATCTGGCCGGGCGCCAAAGTTCACGTTTCCGGGGGGAAGCATGTCATATCACAGCACAGCCGTGGGCCGCGCCGCGTTGGCGTTGGCAATCGCGTTCGCGTCGTTGGGCGTCGGCCAGGGGGTGCAGGCGCGGCCTGCCCGGGATGTCGGCGGGCTGTCGCCCAACGTCACGCCCGGACCGGCGCAGGTCGATGAAGTCGAGCCGAACGACAGCACCGCAACGGCAATGGCACTGGGCGGCCTGCGCGCAACGATCAAGGGCTATATCTGGCCCAACGGCGAGGCCGACTACTATTCATTCCAGGGCACGGCCGGCGACCGCGTCTACGCGGCGGCGATGACGGCCGGGTCGGCCAACATCACGATCGCGGGCCGGGACGCGGTGCTGGATTTGATCGCACCCGATGGGGTGACGGTGTTGGAGACCGACAACGATGATGGCTCCTTTGCCATCAATTCGCCCTCGATCGCCGGCAGCCTGCTGACAGCATCGGGCACCTACTACCTGCGCGTGCGACCGATATTCGCCACGACCATCCGCCCGTATGTCCTGCATGTGGCCATTCAGACCAGTGGCATGGCCAACGAGACGGAACCGAACAACGACCCTTCCGTTGCGATGGTTCTGCCCGCCTCCGGCTGGGTGTCGGGCACGGTGACGGCGGCCAATCCCGATTACTTCCAGGTGGTGCTCAACGCCGGCGATACCGTCTTCGCCTCGCTGGATGCCGATCCTGAACGAGACGGGGGCACTGCAAACCTCGGCGTTGGCATCGGGCAGTTCGACAACGCCTTCCTGTATGCATCGGATGCCAGCTTGAACACGCCCAACTCCAGGGCCCACTTCATGACGGCCGGCAGCAGCGGCGTCTACTACGTCGCCGTCACCACGACGCAGGCGACCCTGGCGACGTATCAGCTCAGCGTCTCCGTTTCGCCGCAGAAGGCGCTGGTCTGCGCCTGGAACCAGGTGACACCGAACCTGGCCATTGCCGATGCCGGCACGGTCACCTCCACGATCACCGTCGGGGGCAACATGATCTTCGATCGGCTGGCGGTCTGGCTGTCTCTGGCGCATGCGAACATGCCCGACCTGGACGTGACCCTCTACCCGCCGGACGGCAATGCCATCGTGCTGTTCACGGACATCGGCGCTTCCACAAACCCCACGATGAACGTGTGGCTCGCGGACGATGCCGCCCTGCCCATCGGGGTGTTTGCTTCGGTCAATGGCATGGCCTTTCGGCCCGAGCCCGATTACCTGCTGGGTTGGGCCAGCGGACAGCTCGCAGCCGGCACCTGGAAGCTCGTCCTGCGCGACGATGTCGCGGGCAATACGGGTACGTTGTACAGCTGGAAGATCGAGACCTGCTATGACCCCACGCCACCGGCCTGTTCTACGGGCACCTGTGGCCACCTCTACAAAGCCGACTTCGAGAATGGCGCTTCAGGCTACACGCACAGCGGCACCTTTGACCAGTGGGCGCTGGGGTTGCCTTCTGCGGCGCCGATCGACAGCTGTCACTCCGGGAGCAGCTGCTTCAAGACCAATCTGACCGGCAACTACTCGAACAACGCCTCGCAGGACCTCTTCTCCCCGCCGATCTCGTTGGCCCCTGCGACGGATGACGTGCTGCTGTCCTGGTGGATGAAGTATCAGCTGGAGGACGCGAGCTACGACCACGGCCAGGTCGACGTCATTGAAGTGGGCAACCCCGGGCATACGCGCACGGTGTGGCGACACTACAGCTATGCGATGGATGAGTCGGTCGGCAACCCGTTTCAAACCATTCAGGAGTCGGCCGGCTGGGGGCGTCACCGCGCCAACATCACCGACTTCGCGGGCAAGACCATCCAGCTGCGCTTTCACATTGATTCCGACAGCTCGGTCAACTACGCGGGGATGGCGATCGATGACATCGAGATCTTCGGCAGGCCTTCCGCGATCTTTGTCCCCATCGTGTGGCGATAGCGCCGGGGCCCTGGATCGACTAGACCACGGCATCGGTACAATCCCGCCAAAGGAGATTGACCATGGCGTTAAAGCCGATCCAGGGCCTGTTCTTTGAGGAGTTCGTCGTGGGCGACCGCATCACCTCGGCGTCACGCACGGTGACCGAGGCGGATGTGGTGGCCTTTGCCGGGGTCTCGGGCGACTACAACGAGATCCACACCAGCGAGGCGTTTGTCAAGGGCGGGCGATTTGGCCGTCGCATCGCGCACGGGCTGCTCGGGCTGAGCATCGCATCGGGGTTGGCCTTCCAGATGGGCTTCATGGTCGGCACCGTCGAGGTCTTCCGCGGCCTGGAATGGGAGTTCACCGGGGCCATCTTCCTGGGGGACACCATCCACGTCGTGGCCGAAGTGGCCGAGACGAAGGCCGTGCCGCGGCTGAACTGCGGCAAGGTCGCCTTCAAGATCAGCGTCGTCAATCAGGATGGCCAGGTCGTGCAACGCGGCACCTGGAGCATCCTGATCAAGATGAAGCCGGCCGCATGATTGCCATTGGCCTGATGTCCGGGACCTCGGCCGACGGCATCGATGCGGCCGTGGTCGAAACCGGTGGGGAGAGCGGATATCGGCTGCTCTCCCACACCTTGACGCCCTTTCCCGATGCCCTGCACGATGAGATCCTGGCCTGCGTGCGGCCCGAGCACGGCAGCGTCGATCGCCTGTGCGCGCTCAATGTCACGTTGGGCGAGGCCTTTGCCGAAGCCGCACTGACCGGTGCCCGCGCGGCCGGGCTGACGGCGGAGGACATCGACCTGATCGGCAGCCACGGTCAGACGATGTGGCACATCCCCGCCCACAGCACGCTGCAACTCGGCTCGCCGGCGGTGATCGCGGAGCGGACCGGGATCACCACGCTCTCGAACTTCCGCGCCCGCGACATGGCCGCCGGTGGCCAGGGCGCGCCGCTGGTGCCGTATGTCGACGCGCTGCTGCTCCAGCACCCCACCCTCATCCGTGCCGCGCAGAACATCGGCGGCATCGCCAACGTGACGTATCTACCCGCCAAAGAGGGCCCGGACGCGACGGCGGTCTTCGCCTTTGACACCGGGCCCGGCAACATGCTGATCGATGATGCCGCGCGGCGGGCCAGCGGCGGCGAGCTGCAATGCGACCTGGACGGCCGGTTGGCCGCGCAGGGCCAGGTCGACGGCAGCCTGCTCGAAGACTTGATGGACCACGCCTTTCTGCGCGCACAACCGCCGAAAACCACCGGCCGCGAGGTGTTCGGGGCGCAGTTCGGCGAGATGATCTGGCAGCGCGGGTTGGCGCGTGGCCGCGCCCCCGAGGACGTCGTCGCCACCAGCACGGCGTTTACCGCGCTGTCAATCGCGCTGGCGTATCGCGACTTCCTGCCCGGGATGCCCGACGAGGTGCTGGTCTCCGGGGGCGGCGCGCTCAACCCCACCCTGATGGCGATGCTGGCGAAGCAGCTCAACGCCTTCGCCGCGCCCGGCCGCAGCATCCGTGTGCGGCGCTCGGATGAGGCTGGCATCCCTGCGTTGGCCAAGGAGGCCTTCGCCTTCGCCATCCTGGCGCTCGAGACCTGGCGCGG
>JAIBCK010000112.1 GCA_019694215.1 Thermoflexales bacterium | reverse complement strand
ACCACTCCCCGCCGCGCTACAATTCCCGGCAAGATGAAGCTCCACGAATATCAATCCAAGCGCATTTTTGGCCAGCACGGCGTGCCCGTGCCGCAGGGCTATTGCGTTGATACGGTCGATGAGGCCGTCGAGGCCGCGCAGAAGCTCGGCCTGCCGGTGGTGATCAAGTCGCAGGTGTTGGTCGGCGGGCGCGGCAAGGCCGGCGGCGTCAAGGTCGCCAAGACGATCGACGAGGTCCGCGAGAAGGCCGCGGCCATTCTGGCCCTGACGATCAAGGGCCTGCCGGTCCGCAAGGTGCTGATCGACCCGGCCGCGGACATCCGCGGCGAGATCTACCTTGGCATCGTCATCGATCGCGCCAGCCGCCGCGCCGTGATGATGGCCAGCGCCGCCGGTGGGATGGACATCGAGGAGGTCGCCCACACCGCGCCGGAGAAGATCGTGCGTGTGCCGCTGGATCCCTTCGTCGGCCTGCCCGACTACCTCGCCAAGGACATCGCCGTCGCGATTGGTCTGCCGCGCGAGCACTGGGCCCAGTTTGCGCAGATCGCGCGCGGCCTGGCCAGCGCCTTTGTCGCCACCGATGCCTCGCTGGCGGAAATCAACCCGCTCGCCATGGTCGCGGACAAGGATGGCAAGATCTCGCTGGTCGGTCTGGATGGCAAGCTCGTCATCGACGACAACGCCATGTTCCGCCACCCCGACCTCGAGGCCATGCGCGACCCGGACGAGGAGACCGCCGCCGAGAAGGAGGCGCGCCTGACCGGGATCAACTTCATCAGCCTGGATGGCGAGATCGGCTGCATGGTGAACGGCGCCGGCCTGGCCATGGCGACGATGGACGTTGTGCGTTATTTCGGCGGCAGCGCCTCGAACTTCCTCGACGTCGGCGGCGGCGCCAAGGCCGAGAAGGTCGCCTCCGCGCTGCGCCTGATCCTGGCCGACCCCAAGGTCCGCGCCGTGCTGATCAACATCTTCGGCGGCATCACCCGCTGCGATGAGGTCGCGCGCGGGATCATCGAGGCGACGCAGCTCGTCGAGATCAAGGTGCCCCTGGTCGTGCGTCTGGTCGGGACGAATCAGGAGGAGGGCAACCGCATCCTCGAAAGCGCGCACCTGCACTCCGCCAGCACGCTGGGTGAGGCGGCCCAGAAGGCTGTCGCCCTGGCCAAGGCCTAGATCCAGGACGCGGGCCGCGAATCGCAGACCGTCGCACCCCGTGCGGCAGTTTGCCCTTCGCGGCCCGCCTTTGTTTTGATGGCTTCTCCGCTTCGCCTTGCCCTGCCGTCGAAGGGCCGACTGCAGACCAGCACGCTGGACTTTCTGGCCCGCTGTGGCTTTCAGGTGCGCCAGTCCAGCACGCGCGGCTACCTCGGCGTGATCGATGCACTGCCCGATGTCAGCGTCGTCTTCCAGCGCCCGCGTGACATCGTGATCAGCGTGGCCAACGGCGGCGTCGACTTTGGCATCACCGGGCTGGACGTCACGCAGGAGGCCGACGCCGGCGCGCGCGTGCACATCCTGCACGAGGCGCTGGGCTATGGCCGCTGCCGTCTGGCGCTGGCCGTCCCCGAGGGCTGGCCCGAGCGAACGCTGTCGGCGCTTGCGCAGCGTGCGACGCGGCTCGCAGCAGAGAAGAGACCGTTGCGCGTGGCGACAGTGTTCCCCCGGCTCACGGCGCGTTTCCTGCGTGAGAGCGGCATCCCCGCCTTCGACATCGTCGAAGCCGAGGGCGCCCTCGAGGTGATGCCCGAGATCGGGTCGGCCGACATGATCTGCGACCTGACCGAGACCGGCAGCACGCTGCAGCAAAACCGGCTGCGTCTGGTCGAGGATGGGACGGTCGTCGCGACCCAGGCCTGCCTGATCGCCAACGCGACATCGCTGCGCCGCCCGGAGGCGCAGGCAGTTGCGACCGAGCTGCTCGAGTACATCGATGGCCGCCTGCGCGCCGAGGGCTACGTCCACGTCTTCGCCAACATGCGTGGCGCGAGCGCCGAGGACGTCGCCGACCGCATGTTTCATCAGACCGATCTGTATGGCCTGCAGGGTCCAACCATCTCGCCGCTCATCCCCAGCCCGCGCGCGCCGCGGGGCGAGGAGGGCGCACAACGCTGGTTTGCCGTGAATCTGATCGTCCGGCGGAGTGAGCTGGCCGGGGCCGTCAATCAGCTGCGCGCCATCGGCGGCAGCGGGGTCGTGGTCTCACCGGTGAGCTACATCTTCGAAGAACAGCCCGCGCGCATCGCGCGCATGCGGGCGTTTGTGGAGGGAGAAAACCCATGAAGTCCGACATTCCGCGCCTCATGCGTGAGCGCAACCTGGACGCGCTGATCATCGATGGCCCCGATGGGCTGGATGCTGCCAATTCGCCCTTCACCTATTTCATCGGGGATGTGCACATCGCCACCGGTCGCATCATCATCACGCGCGAGGCGACCACGCTCGTGCACGGCACCATGGAGCGCGACGAGGCGGCCAAGACCGGCCTGAACCTGATCGACAACGGGCGCTACAACATCCTCGGGCTGATGCGCAAGCACAACGGAGATCGCCTTGCTGCGCAGCTCGACCTGATCCGCGCGCAGTTTGCCGACCTCGGCGTGGCGGGGCGGGTGGCCTTCTACGGGGCCAACCATCAGAACAGCACCTGGGCGCTGCTGAACGCCATCGCCCGCGAGGAACTGTGCGAGGTGGTTGGCGAGTACGACGATGACATCATCACGAAGGCGCGCGAGACCAAGGATGCTCGCGAGGTTGCCGAGATTCGCAAGGCCTGCGCGGCCACCGAGACCGTGATCGGCGAGACGCGCGATTTCCTGCGCCGGCATGCCATCAAGGGTGGCGTGCTGGTGCAGCCTTCCGGCGACCCGCTGCGCATCGCGGATGTCAAACGCTTCATGCGCCTGAGCATGGTCTCGGCCGGGCTGGAGGCCAGCGATGCCATCTTCGCCATCGGCCGGGATGCCGGCGTCCCGCACAGCGCGGGCACGCCGACCGACCTGCTCGAAACGGGCAAGAGCATCGTCTTTGACATCTTCCCGCGCCTGCCGGGTGGCTATTACGCGGATATCACCCGAACGTGGTGCATCGGACATGCGCCGGCCTGGATCGAGGAAGGCTATGCCCAGGTGATGGAGGTCCATCGCACCGTCGCGGCCATGTTCGATTCGACGCGGCCGGCCAGCACGTATCAGGAGAAAGCCTGCGACATCTTTGAGAAGTATGGGCACGCAACGTTGCGCAAGGGCGGAGCCGGGATCTCGAGCGGATACATCCACAGCCTCGGGCATGGCTTTGGCCTCTCGGTGCATGAGGCGCCGGGGATGCGCAACGCCGGCCTGGGCGGCGACAAGCCGCTGCCCGCGGGCACGGTGATCACCAACGAGCCCGGGCTGTACTACCCCGATGACGCGCGCGGCGGCTGGGGCGTGCGCGTCGAGGACGACTACTGGCTCAACCCCGAGACCGGCCGCGTCGAGTGCCTGACCGAGTTTGACCGTTCCCTGCTGATCTGACGCGGGCCACAAGCCCGGACGCCTGACTCAACCGCGCCCGCTGCGAGCCGCTAGCGCAGGTTGCGGCTCTGCGGGCGCGGGGGCACGCGCAGGTCAGCGGTGACGCCGGCCAGCATGTCGGCCCAATTCAGCCCCTGCGCCAGCACCTTGCCGATCTGCACCAGCTCGGGGATGGCCTTGACATTGTCCATCCCGATGTCGCGCGGCATCTGCGGGTTGAAGCGATACACGACCGCGCCGCGCTCGCCGAAGTGGCGCTGCGTGATCTGGGTCTGCTGCTCGGCTGGCGATTCCAGCAGCTCGCCGATGACGAACTTCACCCAGTCCACCATGTTGTGCGGCGCCGCCATCGCGGTGACGTAGCCCGTGCCCAGCGAGATGATCACGCTGTTCTCCGGCGCATAACGGCCGGGTGCCGTATAGTAGAACGCCTCGGTGCACATCTGATAGACCGGGTTTCCGGCCACGCCCACGCCGCCATCCACGCACGGCCCGATGGTCGGCACATTCCAGGGATCGAAGTAGGTCGGTGCCGCGGCGGACGCGACCACACAATCGAGCAGGCGCAGGTTGCCGGTCGTCTGGCTGTTGGCCTCGTTGTCGCGGACGAAGTAATACGCCTTGCCGTCGCTCACGCGCGTCGCCGTGATCATGATGTCGACTGGCAGCGCGTTCAGGGGTGCCACGCCCAGGTAGGGCTGCATGATCTCGGCCAGCCCCGCGCTGCGGTATTTGTAGGAGGCCAGACTGCCGAGAAAGTGCAGCAGGTCGAAGCGAAAGGCCTGCGGGCCGATCTTGACATACATGTCCAGCACCTGCGCGGCGGGCATCCCCTGCGACAGCGCGGCGATGATGATCGCGCCGGTCGAGGTGCCGGCCAGGAAGGAGAAGACCTCGCGCGCGGGCTTGTTGATCTGACGTTCCATCTCAACCAGCGCGCAGAGTGGGATGATGCCGCGGATGCCGCCGCCGTCGATGGCGAGAAGCGCTTTCTTGGTCATGGTGAGGGCGATCTTAGCGCGGATTCCGCGCCCGCGCCCGGGGAGGTGGGGATAATCTCCCTTCATCACCATGCTTGACCTCGAGCTGCACTGCCATACCTGCCATTCGCCCGACAGCCTCGTCCAGCTGCCGGCCCTGATCGAGCGCGCCCGCGCTGTGGGGCTGGCCCGCCTGGCGATCACCGACCACCGCGTCTTCGACGGCGCGCGGCGGGCGTTTGAGATGGCCCCCGATCTGATCATCCCCGGGGTGGAGGCGATGACGACCTCCGGCGAGTTGCTGTGCTATTTCCTGCGCGAGGCCCTGCCCGATGCGCTGTCGCTGGCCGAAACCATCGAGCGCGTGCATGCCCAGGGTGGGATCTGCGGCCCCTCGCATCCCTTCGACCCGCGTCGCTACGGCATCGGAGGAGATAATATCCGACGTTATGCAGATCGCCTGGATTTTGTCGAGGTCTTCAACGCCCGCACCCGCGATCCGCGCCGGAATGAGGAGGCCCGCCAGATCGCGCTCGAATTCGACCTGCCGATGATCTGCGCGAGCGATGCGCACACCCTGCCTGAGGTCGGCATCAGCCGGGTCCGCCTCAAGCGCGACTACACCAGCCCGCGGGATTTCCTGGCCGCCGTGCGCGAGGGCGAATTGCTGCCCGTCGCCAGCGATCTGCGCGCCAACGTCGGTTCACGCGTCGCCGCCATCGCCCATGCGGTCGGGCTGGGCAAGCCGAACGAGTCCCGGGGCGGTTCCCAAACAACGTAGAAACTAGGTCAGCCAGACCAGATCGAAGCGATAGCGGCACTTCTGACGCTCGCCGCGCTGGCGCAGGTCGGTGATGCGCGGCGGGATGTCGATGATCTCCACCAGGCGCCCACCCGCCCGCTCACAGGTGCGGCGCGAGGCGATGTTGTCCGGGTTGCAGGTGATCCACAGCGGGTCCAGGCCGTGCTTGAGCGCGAGCGGAAAGAGCAGCCGGCACGCGCGTGCGGCGTAGCCATGCCCGCGATACGGCTCGTCCACGCCATACCCGATGTGGCCGTAATACAGCAGCAGGTCTTCGTCGTTTCCCAGCCGCAGGCTGATCCCGCCCATGATGGTCTGCCGCCCGACCGGCCGCATGAAGAAGTAGTACGAGGGCGAGAAACCGCGCGCAGGGTCGCCGGGGTGTCGCTCGACCAGCGACAGCTCCAGTTCGCCATCCACGAGGCGCCCGGGATCGAGAAAAACCGACATGCCTATGCCGACCCTTTGCGCAAGCGTATCACGAACGCACGCCCATCCGATGTGACAAATTGGGACCGCTCGACGAATCCCGCCCGCGCCCAGGCGCGTTGTGCGCGGGTGTTGAACGCGGCAATCGTGACCCTCAACGCCGCCGGTTGCCACGTCATCAGCCCATGCTCGATCACGCGCGCGATCACCCGTGCGCCGATGCCGCGCCCGGTCAGGTCCGGGCGCAACCCCAGGCCAATGTCCAGCGCATCTTCTTCATATGCACCACCGGTTACGCGGCCGTCCTCGCCAAACGAGGCGAAGCCGATCAGCGCACCCCCGCTGCGCAGTGCGACGAAGCGGAGGGCCGGGTCAAGACAGCGCGAAACCGCTTCCGCCTCCTCCGCCGAGCCGGGCGCGAGCGCGGCGTTGTACCCGTCGTAGGGCGGGGCGTAGCGCCAGCGCAGCATTTCCAGCGCCTCGGCCGGGCGCAGAACCGCCAGCCGAAAAGGCAAACGCGGCTCAAAGTCAGGAGGATTGTCAGCGGCACCCGCGCGGGCTGTCACGGGTGGGAAGTATCTCGCGCCCCGGCGCGGTGTTATTTTCGTTCACATGTCACAGCATCGAGTTGTCATAACAGGAATGGGGGCGGTCAGCCCTCTCGCCAACACCGCGGTCGAAACGTGGCAGGCGCTGGTGGCCGGTCGATCCGGCGTCGGCGTCATCACGCAGTTCGACCACAGCGATCTCGACACGCACATCGCGGCAGAGGTCAAGGGCTTCGATGGCTCCGCCCACTTCGGCATCAAGGAGGCGCGCCGCTTTGATCGCTGTGTGCAGTTCGCGCTGGTCGCGACGCGCGAGGCCATCACCGATGCCAAGTTTGTCATCAACGATGACAACGCCGACGACGTGGCGGTGGTCTACGGCAGCGGCATCGGGGGCATTCAGACGCTGCTGACCGAAAGTGCCGTGCTCGACAAGCGTGGCCCGCGCCGCGTCAGCCCCTTCACCGTGCCGATGATGCTCCCCGACACAGCGACCGGGCAGATCGCCATCCAGTTTGGCATCCGCGGCCCGAACCTGTGCACGGTGACGGCCTGCGCCAGCTCGACCAACGCCATCGGGGAGGCCTTCGAGATGATCCGCGCCGGGCGCGTCAGCGCGGTGGTGGCCGGTGGTTGCGAGTCGCCCATCACGCGCTTCACGGTGGCCGCCTTCCACAACATGGGTGCCACCTCGACGCGCAACGAAGACCCGCAGGGTGCATGTCGACCGTTTGACAAGGACCGGGATGGGTTCGTCTCCGGGGAAGGCGCCGCCACGCTGGTGTTGGAATCGCTGGAGAGCGCGCAGGCCCGCGGCGCGCGCATTTACGCCGAGGTGCTGGGGTATGGCGCGACCTGCGACGCCCACCACATCACCGCCCCGAATCAGAACGGCCCGGCCATGGCGATGCGCGTCGCGCTGCGTCAGTCCGGACTCGCTCCATCGAAGATCGACTACATCAACGCCCACGGCACGAGCACGCAGCTGAACGACGCCAACGAGACGGCTGCCATCAAGGCCGTGTTTGGAGAGGCCGCCTACGGCCTGCGCATCAGCTCGACCAAGTCGATGACCGGGCACCTGCTGGGTGGCGCGGGGGCGATGGAGGCCATCGCCAGCGTCAAGGCGATCAACGAGGATGTCATTCCCCCAACGCTCAACTATCACACGCCAGATCCGGCCTGCGACCTGAACTACACGCCGAATGTCGCCTATCGCGGGCCGGTGCGCGTCGCGCTGTCCAACTCGTTTGGTTTCGGCGGACACAATGCCAGCGTGATTTTCTCGGAGTTCAACGCGGCGTAGCCCGGGGTGGCCGCCTGCGGAGGGGCAGGCGGCCATTTGGGTTTCGCCGCGCGACAGGCGGTATTCATGCGTTATGCACACATCGTTGGCTGGGGCAAGTCCGTGCCCGAAAAGATCGTCACGAATGATGATCTGGCGCGCACGGTCAATACATCGGACGAGTGGATCCGCACCATGACGGGGATCCGCCAGCGTCACATAGCCTCGGACAAGGAGACCACGGCCTCCCTGTCGACGGCTGCCGCCATCGATGCCCTGGACATGGCCGGCGTCCCCGCGGCGCAGCTCGACCTGATCATCGTCTCCACGGTCACGCCCGACTACATGTTTCCATCCACCGCCGCCCTAGTCCAGGATGCGCTGGGAGCCGACAATGCCGGCGCCTATGACCTGAGCGCGGCGTGTGCCGGCTTTTTGTATGCCCTGTCGCAGGCCGCCGATAGCATCCGGGCCGGCACGATTCACACGGCGCTGGTGATCGGTGCCGAGCGTTTGTCGAGCATCGTTGACTGGAAGGATCGCAACACCTGCGTGCTGTTTGGCGATGGTGCCGGGGCGGTCGTGCTCAAGGCCAGCACGCAGCCCGGTGGCGTGCTTACCACGCTGTTGCGCGCCGACGGCTCGGGTGGCCCGGCGCTCTACAAGCGGCAGAACGCCGCCGAGACGCTGCAGATGAATGGCCGCGAGGTTTTCCGTTTCGCCACGCGGGTAATGGACAAGAGTGTGCGCGAAGTCATGCGCCGGGCCGGTTGGACGAACGATCAGGTTGATGTCGTCGTTCCGCACCAGGCCAACATCCGCATCATTGACACGGCCGCCAAGGCGCTTGGCATCCCGATGGAGAAGTTCTTTGTGAACATCGACCGCTACGGGAATACCAGCGCCGCATCGATCCCGATTGCGTTGTGCGAGGCCGTCACCGCCGGCAAGCTCAAACCGGATGACAAGCTCGTGTTGGTCGGGTTTGGTGGTGGGTTGACCTGGGCGGCGGCCGCGGTGCAATGGCTGGTGCCGCCGAAGCCGGTCAAGCGTTCGCAGCGCGTGCTCAGCCGGTTGGGCTATGGCGCGGCCGCGATTCGCTCCCGCGCCCGGCGCGTGTTGCGGCGCCTCGAAGACGGTTGACGGCCGTCCGC
>JAIBCK010000023.1 GCA_019694215.1 Thermoflexales bacterium | reverse complement strand
CCTGGCGCAGCACCTACTGGCGGCGCAAGCAACCGGCCGACACCTTCCTCACGCTGCAGAACCTGATCAACGGAACGGCCTGGGATACCCTGAACGCGGGCACCCCCCTGCCGGTGAGTTTTCGGTCGGATGGGGGCACCTTCATCGTCGGGGGCTCGCCGCTCGGCCCGAATTTCCTGGGCACGCTTGACGAGATCATCGTCGACCCCGCCGGTGGCAGCGAGCCGCCCGAGATCGCGGAGGTCCTGCCCCTCACCGTCACCCAGGTCTATATGGCGGTGGTGGGCCGCTGACGGACGGCCGGAGACGGAGGACCGAAGCAGGCTCGTACGGGTAGTAGACCGCGGACCGCGGACCGCCGACGGCCGACGGAAGACCGGCGACGGAAGACCGAAGCAGGCTCGTACGGGCGCGGGCAACTGCGCAACGTGGACCGCCGCCCACGCCCGTTCGTCTCTGCTTCCGTCCTCGGTCTTCGGTCCTCGGTCTTCCGTCCTCGGTCTTCCGTCCTCGGTCAGTTCTTTGCGGTATAATCCCCACCCCAACTCATACAGTCATGAGCGCGCCCCGGTGCGGGCGCGTCTTGTTGTCTCACAGGTGCGACATGAAGGTGCTTCTCACACAGGACGTCTACAAGCTCGGCCATGCCGGCGAAGTCAAGACCGTGGCCGATGGCTATGGCCGTAATTTCCTCCTCCCGCGCGGGATGGCCGTGCTGGCCACCGGCGCTGCCCTCAAGCAGTCGGAGGTCGTCAAAGGCCGCGCGCTCAAGCAGCGCGCCGCGATGCAGTCGGACATCGACGCGACCGCGCAGGTGCTCAACGGCCAAGCCGTGCACTTCATCGTGCGCGCCGGCGAGAAGGGCAAGCTGTATGGCTCGATCACCTCGGCGAGCATCGCCGCGGAACTGAGCAAGCTGCTCGGCAAGGAAGTCGACAAGCGCAAGGTCGCGCTGCGCGAGCCCATCCGCGATGTCGGCTCGTATCGCGTGCCCGTTCGCCTGGCCGCCGATGTGGCCCCCGAGGTCACCGTCGTCGTGCAGGCGGAAGGCGCCAAGCAGGCTGAGGCCCAGGCTGCCGCCGCCCCCGAGGCCGCCGCGCCGGAAGTCGAGGCCCCCGCCGCGGAAGCGCCCGCGGCGTAACGCATCGGAACGAACCGTTAGGGCGGGCGCTCACGGGCTGCCCGCCCTTTTGTTTTTTCGCCGCCGGGTCGGGCCAACGAGCCCGGCATCTATAATCCCTCGCGGATGACCGACCCCGTTCAGCCCCACAGCGCCCTGCTCGGACGGCGTATGCGCGACGCGCGTGAAGCGCGCGGCGACGCCCTCGCCGAGGTGGAGCGCGTCACGCGCATTCGGCGCCGCTTCCTCGAGTCCATCGAGGCCAGCGATTGGATGGCGCTGCCCGATGGGCCGCCCTCCCGGGGCTTCATCCGCATTTACGCCCGCTACCTGGGGATGGATGCCGACCAGTGCGTCGCCGAGTTCGAGGCGGCCACCGGCAACGTCGCCCTCGTCCATCACGACGAGTTCATCCCACCCCCGCCCACACCCGAGCGCCCGCAGGCAAAACGCCGACGCCCCAACACGCCGCCCGCCGTGCAGACCGAGCCGCAGCGTCCCACGCGCTGGAACAAGGCACTGCCTTCGGCGGAGGAGGCCGAGCTGGATGCGCTCGCGGAGGCCGCGCCACTCCCCCCGCGCACGGCTCGCGCGGCCGCGCAGGAGCGGGTCTATCGTTCGTTGGACGAACTCGATGCCGCGGAAGCGGCGCTGGAGGCCGACGGCGACGACGCCTACGCGCCCGAGATGGCCGCGACCGCCGCGCGCGTCGACGCCTATGACGCCGCATCAAACCCGCGTGGCCCCGGCGGCAGCGCCGACCCCAACACGGCACCCGTCATCACCCGCCTGCCCCCCCGCCGCGCGAGCGGGCACGCTCCGACCCGCGCCGCCGCGCGCAGCCCCCGGCCTACCCCGGCCTGGCTGGCCCCCAGCCTGATCGGCGGCGGCGCGCTGATCGCGCTGCTGCTCGTGGGCGTGCTGGGTGTCCCGGCCCTGCAGAAGTTGCTGGCGCCCACGGCCACGCCGACGGCGGTGTCAGTCATCACACCTTCCGCCGCAAGCGTGACCGCGATCAGCCCGGTCGCAACCGCGACGCAACCCCCGCCAACCGCCAGCGCGACCCCCGTCACGACCAGCCGCTTCACGCCCCGCCCAGGCGGCGGGATGGCCTTCACCCTGGATGCCCGCGAGCGTGCCTGGGCGCGCATCACCGTCGAGGGCGCGACGGTCTTTGAAGGGCTTCCGCCAATCGGCCCCGCCCTGAGCTGGACGGTCACCCGCACCCTCACCCTCGAAACGGGCAACGCCGCCGCCTTTGACGCCATCGTCAATGGCGAGAGACTCGGACCGTTGGGCGCGCGCGACGAGGTGCTGCGCCGGATCTACGATGCGGCCGGGACCATCCGCGACGAACGCCTGCCCTGAACGCATGAGCAAGAAATCGTTTTACCTGCTGTCGCTGGGTTGCTCGAAGAACACCGTCGACAGCGACAGCATGGCCACGCTGCTGACCGGGAACGGTTACCGCGGCGTCGAGCGCCCGGAGCGCGCCGACGTGCTGCTCGTCAACACCTGCGGCTTCATCGGGCCGGCCCGCGAGGAGTCCATCCAGGCGCTGCGCGAGCTGGCCGGGCACAAGAAGCGCAACCAGCTCCTCATCGCCGCGGGTTGTCTTTCCCAGTTGTGGGGTCCGCGCCTGGCCGCCGAGGTGCCCGGGCTGGATGGCGTGATCGGCACGCGCCGCTGGATGGACATCGTCGACTTCATCGAGCGCGCCCGCGGCCGCGCCCACCCCGAGCCGATGTATCACCTCCCGACCGACGCTGTGACGGTTGGCGACGACGAGCGCGGCGCACCGCGGGTGGCCGAGCAGGGCGCCAGCGCCTACATCAAGATCGCCGATGGCTGCCGGCGCCCCTGCGCGTTCTGCACCATCCCGGCCATCAAGGGCACCCTGCGCAGCCGGCGCCCGGAGCTGATCCTGGCCGAGGCCCGCGCGCAGGTCGCGCGTGGCGCGCGCGAGCTCATTCTGATCGCCCAGGACCTGACCGACTACGGCAGCGACCTCGGGCTGAAGGACGGCCTGCCGCAGCTCATCACCGACATCACCCGCGAGGCCCCCGCGCTGGACTGGCTGCGCCTGATGTATGCCTACCCAGGCGCGGTCTCGGATCGCCTGATCGAGGTGATGGCGAACAACCCGAAGGTGGTCAAGTATCTGGACATCCCGCTCCAGCACGCCCACCCGGACACGCTGCGCCGGATGCGCCGGCCGAGCAACATCGACTGGGTGCACCGGACCGTTGCGAAAATGCGCAAGGCCATGCCCGCGCTGGCGGTTCGCACAACGTTCATCGTGGGTTACCCCGGCGAGACCGAGGCAGAGTTCCAGAGCCTGATCGATTTTGTCGAGGCCATGCGCTTTGACCGCGTCGGCGTCTTCACCTACTCGTATGAGGCCGATTCGCCGAGTGGCGCCCTGCCCGGTCAGCTGCCCGAGGATGTCAAGGAAGCCCGCCGCGACGCGCTGATGCGCGTCCAGCAGGGCATCTCGCTGGCCCGCAACCAGAGCTTTGTCGGGCAGACGCTGCAGACCCTGGTCGAAGGTAGCAACGATGGATTGAGCGTTGGGCGAAGCTACCGCGACGCGCCGGAGGTCGACGGCCTGGTCGTCATCGATGGCGAGGTCCCGCCCGGCGAAATGGTGCCCGTGAAGATCACCGGCGCCATGGCCTATGACCTGACCGGGACCGTTGTGCGCGAGCAACCGCTGATCCGGCTGTAGGACGGGCGAGCATGAACATCCTCCAGATTCACATCAGCATCGCCAACTCGGTGGTGCTCTTCAACACCCTGCTCGGTCTGTGGGGGTTTATCGACTTCTTCCGCGGCAAGAAGACCATCAGCGGCAACTACTGGGGCGCACTTGCCTTGAGTCCGGTCGTTGGGCTAATTCAGCTCACCCTCGGCCTGATCATGATCAGCATGGGGCTCGGCGTGGCCGTGCGCTTTGTCCACTACCTGTATGGCGCGCTGGTCATCATCGCCGTGCCGGCGACCTTCGCCTTCACCCACGGCCGCGACGACCGCGGCGCGCTGCTGATCTACGCGGCCTTGTGCCTGCTGACCGCGGCCTTTGGCCTGCGCGGGGTGACGACCGGCTACGGCTTCTAGACCCGCAGCGAACGGATCAGCGTCGTCATCGCCGCAATGACGCGCGGTAGCGCATAGGCGCGGGTGTGGCGCAGGAAGCACAGGCTCTCCGCACGCAGCGGCGCCAGCAGCAGATCGGCCACGACGACGACATCGGTCTGCGCCCCTACTTCGCCGGCCTCGATCGCCGCCTGCAGCAGGCCACGCACCGTGAGCGCCTGCCAGCGTGACGGCGGTGACTCTGGCAGCCCCGCCTCCGAATCCGCCAGCGCGGGCTGCGCCTCCCGCAGCAAATCGAGGTTGCCCTCCGCAAAAGCCGCAAAGCGCTCCACCACCCACGCCAGTTGATCGAGCCGCGGGGTGCGCGCGCCTGTCATCCGACCCAGCTCCCGCAGCGTCGCGTCCTGAAACTCCCGGAACTGGTGGTCCATCAACGCAAGACACAGGTCCGGTTTGCGGGGGAAGCGGCGATACAAGGTGCCCTGGCCCACGCCCGCGGCGCGGGCGATGTCCGCCATCGTCACCGCATGCGGCCCCTTCTCGCCAAACAGACGCTCCGCGACCGACAGGATGCGCGCGCGGTTAGCGGCAGCGTCGGCGCGTTCGGGGCGCTCGCCCTCCGCCGACAACACCAGCAGGGCGGGCGGCGGGGGCTCAGGGGATTCAGGCGAAACGCTAATGACCTTCACATTCTACTCGCTTGACAAGTGGACGCGCGTCCACTATGATCGGATTATAAACGGACACAAGTCCACTTAACCCAAGGCCAGAGCGCCTCAATGGAAGGAGATAAACGTTATGTCTTGGAGCATCGATCCCGCGCACACGCGCGTTCAGTTCGCCGCACGCCACCTCATGGTCAGCACCGTGCGCGGCGAGTTCAAGGCCTTCAGCGGTGAGGTCGAGTTTGACCCGGCCCGCCCCGAGGCCACGCGCGTCAGCGTGGACGTGCAGACGGCCAGCGTCAACACCAATGACGCCAAGCGCGACGGCCACCTGGCCAGCGCCGACTTCTTCGAAGCCGCCGTCCACCCGAGCATGACCTTCCGGAGCACGCGCGTCGACGGCGTCAAGGGCGAACACGCCCGCCTGACCGGCGACCTCACCATCAAGGGCGTCACGCATCCGGTCACGCTGGACGTCACCTTTCACGGCCTTGCGAAGGCGCCCTGGGGCACCACCAGCGCCGGCTTCGAGGCCAAGGGCAAGCTCAACCGCAGGGACTGGGGCCTGACCTGGAACATGCCACTCGAGACGGGTGGCGTGCTGGTCGGCGACGAGATCACCCTGACCATCGACGCCGAGATCGTCAAGCAGGCCTGACCGACCGATGGGGTGCGCCACGCCGACAGCGGCTTGGCGCACCTCCATAAAATGCGGTCATGATCCGCCTCCTCGCCCTCCCGGGCAGCCTGCGCAAGGCGTCGTGGAATCACGGCCTGCTGCGCGCGGCGCGCGATGCCGCGGGCGATGGCATAACTGTCACAATTCACCTGCTTGAGGGTATCCCTCTCTTCAACCAGGACCTCGAAGGCAACCCACCAGAGGCAGTGCGCGCTTTCAAACGGGCCGTGGCTGACGCCGACGGCGTGCTCATCGCCACCCCGGAATACAACTACGCCGTATCCGGTGTGCTCAAAAATGCGTTGGACTGGGCCTCGCGTCCAACCCGCGAGCAGCCCTTCTCCGGCAAGCCGGTCGGCATCATCAGCGCAGGTGGCCGTTTTGGTGGGCTGCGCGCGCAGCTCCAGCTGCGTCAGATCGGGCACGGCATGGGCATGCTGATGATGACCCGGCCGGAGCTGTATGTCGATCAGGCCGCCAGCAAGTTCGACGCGCAGGGCAACCTGACCGACACCGCCACACGAGACGCGGTCGCCGCCTATGTCCAGGCGCTCGCCGCCTGGACGCAACGCCTCGCCTGAACGCTATGACAAACCCGGAAAGCACCGCCCCGTATCGCATCCCCGCCGGAGCCTCGATCGGCCACGTCCACCTCAAGGTGTCCAACATCCCGCGCGCCCTTGATTTTTACGTTGGGCTACTCGGCTTCGACCTGCTGCTCAGTGATGGCAAGCGCGTCGCCTTTGTCTCGGCAGGCGGCTATCACCACCACATCGGGCTGAACACCTGGGAGAGCGCCAACGGCTCGCCGCCCGCACCGGGCACCACCGGGCTGTATCACATCGCCGTGCTGTATCCGCAGCGGCGGGATCTGGCCATCGCAATCAAACGCCTGATCGAACACGGCTGGGCGATCGACGGCGCAGCCGACCACGGCGTGAGCGAGGCGCTTTACCTGCGCGACCCCGATGACAACGGCATCGAGCTGTACTGGGACCGCCCGCGCGAGCGCTGGCCGCGCCAGCCCGATGGCGCGCTGACGATGTATACCCGTCCGCTCGATCTGGACGACCTGCTGGCCGAAGCAGGCTAGACTGCGACCCCATGCCTGAGAGCACCAAACCCGTCCGCATCGACGTCTGGTCCGATTTCGTCTGACCATACTGCTTTCTCGTCTTCTTCAGTTTGAAGAAGCTCCAGGGCAGCCACGGCGTCGACGTGCGTTGGCGTTCCTATGAATTGCGTCCGGCCGGCGCACCGCCGATGTCGCCCGAACATCGCGCCCGCATCGAGGCCGGTCGCCCCGCCTTCACCGAGCGCGTTCGACGCGATACCGGGCTCACGCTCAAGCCCGGCCCCTTTGGAATCTCCTCGCGCGCAGCACTGGTGCTGGAGAAGGCCGCCGAAGCGCGCGGGGCTGGCGAGGCCTTTCACGATCAGGCGCAGAACGCCTACTGGCTGGAGGGCGAGGACCTGTCCAATCCGGAGGTGTTGCGCCGGCTGTGGGCGACATGCGGCCTGCCGGTGGTCGAATTCGAGGCCGCCCTCGCGGATGCCGGCGCCGTCGCAGCGGTGGACGCCGATGTCGCCCAGGCGGCGGAATACGGGTTGTCCGGTGTTCCGGCGCTGGTGTTGAACGAACGTTATCTCGTCATGGGCGCGCAGCCGTATGCCACGCTCGCCGCCGCGGTCGAGAAAGTGGCGGCAGCCTCCGACGAGGACGAAACGGCCTAGCCGTCAATCAGTGCAGGCGCTCGGGGTGGGCGGTCGTGGGCATGAGCAGGTCCAGATCGCCCAACGCTTTCTGCTGCGCCGTCCACATCGCCGTCTTGCTGGAGCGCGACTCGTGGTCATACCCCAGCAGGTGCAGCACACCGTGCACCACCAGCAGCGAGAGCTCGGCCTCGAAAGAATGGGCGGCCCTTTCGGCCTGCGCGGCACAACGGTCCATCGAGATTACCAGATCACCCAGGTAGCGCAGCTCGGCGTCGGTCAGCCCGATCTGCGCCGGTGCCAGTGCGCCATCCTCCCAGCCCGCCCCACCGAACGACAGCACATCCGTCGGCTTGTCCAGCTTGCGGTAGCGCAGGTTGAGCACCTGCAGCTCGGCGTCGTCGCTCAACCGCACGGTCAGCGAGTACTCGCCCGGCACGGGCACCTTGCCATCCAGCCGGCGCAGGCCGGCGGCAAAAGCGGCGCGTGCGGCCCTGCGCACCAGGCCCACCCGGCCGGGCACGGCGTGACCACGCTTGGACTTGACACTGATGGTAAGGCGGGCTGAATTGGGCATGATTTGGTCGGCTTACACCTGATCGCGCCCGCCCACGAGAGGCGGGGTGATCTCGGCCGGCGGAGGGGGGACGCTCGCCGGTGCAGGCGACGGCCCACTGAGTTGTGGATAGTCGATGCGCGGATGATACGCGCCGCGCAGGGTCTCAACAAACGAAAGCGCCACCCGGTCGAGGTCGCGCAGCGTCAGGCCGCTGTCGTCGAGCTGATGGTCCGTCACGCGCTCGGCAATGACGCGGCGGACGATCTGGTCCATCTCCTCGGGGCTGGTTGGCCGCAGCGCCCGCACCGTGGCCTCGCTGGCGTCCGCCAGCATCAGCAGGGCCGTCTCGCGGCGCTGCGGAACCGGGCCCGGATATCGGAAGGGGCCTTCTTCAACCGGCGTCGCGCTGTCCTTCTGCGCCCGCGCGTAGGCCGAGCGCGTCACCATCGTTCCGTGATGCTCGGCGATGAAGGCGCGAATGCTGGAGGGCAGCCGCCGCTCGCGCGCCATCTGCATGCCGTCGAGCACGTGGTTGTGCAGGATGCGCGCGCTGGTCAGCGGATCGATCTCACTATGCGGGTTGCGGTCCCGATCAAGCTGGTTCTCGATGAAGAAGTACGGGTGCGCGGTCTTGCCGATGTCGTGGTAGTACGCGCCCACGCGGGTGAGCAGGGCGTCGGCGCCGATGCGGTCCGCGGCGTGCTCGGCGAGATTGGCCACCATCAGGCTGTGGTGATACGTCCCCGGCGCGCGGCTCAGCATCTGCCGCAACAGGGGGTGCGACGGCCGGGACAGCTCGTTCATGTGGATGGCGCTGGGCAAATCAAAGACGGCCCCGGCCAGATACAGAATCGCGAGGGCGAGCGCGGCCGCGATGATGCAGGCGGCAAACGCGCCAACGATATACAGCGCGATCTGCGCCAGATCGCTGGCCTGAAACCCGATCGCGTGAAAGGCGATGATCACGCCGAGTTGGGCGAGGAAGCCCCAGATCCCCGCGCGGACGAAGTCGCCCACGCGCTCGGAGCGCCGGATGCTCAGGGTGGCGATCACGCCCCCGCAGGCATACAGCGCGGCGAACTCGATCGGCCGGTCCAGCCCGATCCCGATCAGCGCGCCGGTGGTCGCCGCGGCCGCGGCACCCGCCAGCACGCCCGACCAGGCCGCCACCACGATGCCAACTGCGAGCATGGGCGCGAGATACGGCACAAAGCCGTGCCCGGGCAGCAACCAGCGCCCCAGCACCACCGCCACGACGATCAACAGCGCGCTTAGTCCGCTCTCGCGGAGCGGGCGGTGCAGAAGTTCATGCGTCTGACCGAAGTGCTGCCGCCACATGGACAGCCCGATCGTCACCACCGCCAGCGCCGCCAGCGCCAGCGCGTTGAGCGCATCCAGCCAGGTCATCGCGCTGCGCCGAAGGTTGAGCTTGTCCAGCGTTTCGAGCTCCGCCGCTGTCACCACCTGGCCGCTGCGGATGATGATCTGGCTGGCCTCGTAGGTCAGCTGAACGGGCTGGACGGCGGCGCGGGCATTGCGCTTGGCCGCATCGGTGGCGGCCGCATCAAAGCTGACGTTGGGCGCCAGCAGCGCCGCCCCGAGCGCGCTGATCACCGCAGTCTCGTCGGCCGAGAAGCTCAGGCTGACCTGGCCCGGCAGCCGGGCGCGCACGATGTCCAGCCCCTCCGGCCGGATGGGCTCGCGCAGGTTCTGATCGAGCAGCGTGATGACCTGCGCGTCCATGCGCGTCCAGGACAGATCGGACACGCGCAGGATCACCCGCGCGATCGGCTCCTCGATCTTGACCGCCGGGACGGCCAGCAGCGTCCGCAGCTTGCTCGTGTCGCTCTGGGTGTTGTCAGCGCGGATGATGGCGATGCGGTCCAGCGTCTCACGCGCGGTGGCAAGCTGCTTGCGCGCCACCTGGGCGTCCGGCGGCGAGTAGATCGGCGCGACATTGGCCTCGGCGGCATCGCGCTGGTTGCGGGTCAGGGTGTCATTGACGATGGACACCCGCGTGGGCGCCCGCACATCGCGCGGGGCCACGGTCCCGGTCGAAAAGGCCTCGCCCCCGCCGATGAAGAATCGCGAGAGCTGGGCGAGCGTCAGGCCCAGAAATGCGCCCACCCCGATGGCGATCAGGGCGAACACCCGCGCGCGGCCAGTCAGGGTCAGCTTCGCCAAGGCCCCTCGTCGCTCAGGTCAACAGCCCGCGGACCACTTCGCTGACGAGCTTGCCGTCGGCGTTGTCCTTCACCCGCGGCAGCAGCGCCTTCATCACGTCGCCCTGTTGCTTGGGCGACTTGGCCCCGACCTCGGCGATGACAGCCCTGGCGATCTCGGTGATCTGCTCGCGCGTGAGCTGCGCGGGCAGGTAGCCGCGCAGGATGGTCAGCTCCGCGGTCTGCTGGGCGACCAGGTCGGCGCGCCCGGCGCCCTTCGCCTCGTGCAGCGACTCCTCGTGCTGCTTGATCTCGCGGCGAACCAGGGCCAGAATGTCGGCGTCCGAGAGCACGCCCGCGCGCGCGTCCACGCGCGCCTCGATCTCTTCGTTCTTGATCCCGGCGTTGAGCAGGCTGAGCACGGTCTTGCGCGTGGCATCCCCGCTGCGGAAGGCGTCCTTGAGGTCGGACAGGATTCTGGTCTTGAGTGGCGCATCCATAGACGTACGACTATAACAGCTTGCGCTGGAAAAACAGCAACGCCCGGGGGACTCCCGGGCGTTGGTTGCGATAGGACCGATGCGCCGCTTACGGCATATCGGGCTGCAGCAGGCGGGCGCTCTGTCGGCGGCTCTTGCGGAGCTTTGCGGCGCGCTTGCGCTTGTTCACGATGCTGGGCTTCTCGAAGAAGCGGCGTGCGCGGACCTCCGCGAGCACGCGGTCACCCTGCACCATCTTGCTGAAGCGCCGAAGCGCCGACTCGAACGTCTCGTCGTCTTCGACGAGGACACGTGTTGCCACTGGAAAAATCACCCACTTTCTTGCCAATCTGTCCGGGCGGCAAGCGGGCGGATTATAGCAGGGCGCCTAGCGCAGACAGGGCGAGGGCAGGCTGGCGCTGGAGCGCCGGCCACACCAGGCATTGCTGGTGTTCCAGTTGCCCTGGAACTGATCGCCGTTGTAGCCCAGCAGGTACAGCTTCAAGGTCCCCGAGGCGCCGGTCTGCCAGGTGCCCGACAGCAGCGCATAGCCGCTTGCATAGGTTACGCTGCCGGACAGCGTGCCGTTGCAGTAGCTGCCGCTGACCGAGGTGCCGTTCTGCGTCAGGTTCATCGCGCAGGCGCTGTTGCCGGCGACGGACGCCACCCAGCTCCCGGCAAAGCCGCAGCCGGCCGGGAAGGCGTTGCCGCTGCGCGCGCCGCACCACTGATTGCTGCCATTCCAGTTGCCATCGATGGCGTTGCCGTTGATCGTCCACTGCAGCGTGCCCGACCCGCCGCTGATGCTCCAGTTGCCGCTCAGCGTGTTGCCGGAGACGGTGCCGTTGATCGTGCCACTGGCACCGCTCATGGCATTGACATAGCTTCCCGTCACCGTCGTCCCGCTCTGGGACAGCGTCATGGTGCCGAAGTTGTGCACCCAGCTGCCCGCAAAACTCACGATGGCAACCGGCGCGTTGTAGACCAACGAGACCTCGCGTGAGACGCTGTTCGCGCCGCATTTGGCCGTCAGCCGGTAGGTCTTGTTGCTGGAGATGGTGATTGACCGTTCGCCGGGTGAGGCGACCCCGCCGATGCCATTGTCGAGCTCGACGCGGTCGGCGTTGGTCACGGCCCCCCAGCGCAGCATGAACATGTTGCTCGTCGGGCTGAGCCGGTCGGCGGTGAAGGAGGCGATGGTCGGCGTCCCCGAGCAGCTCGTGGTCGCCGTGCCGGGCACCTTGATCGAGATGGTCAGCGCCGGGCCAAACAGCGTGCCGTCCGGGCCCTTCATCCGATACGCGGCCTGATACAAGCCGGGCGTGCCGGGGGCTGTCATGGCCACGGCCACGTCGCCGCTGTCGCCGGGGTTGACGACGGACAGGATAGCAGCCGTCGCCGGCGGGTTGAAGCCGGCGCTGGCGTTGGTGCGCACCACGCTGTAGCCGCCCGTCCACGCGCAGGCGCCCGCGTTGCGCACGCGCCAGACCTTGTTGAGCGCGCTGTTCGCTGCCACTTCGCTGTCGTCGGGGATGGTGACATCGGCGATGAAGCTGGCCGTGTCGACGCATCCGCCGGAGGCGGGCGGCGGCACCGCCGTGGGTACCGAGGCGGCAACGGTCGGGCCGGCCACCGGCGAATCCCCCGCCGCGGTGGCAGCCGGCGCGACGGGCGTCGCCGCGCCCGCCAGCGATTGGCTCTGCGCGATGACGAGCGGGAGGCCATTCACATCGGCCGAGGTGCTGACCTTGCGCCGCGCGGTCTGCGGCGGGCAGTTCGGCACGTTCACCGTTTCATCGTATTCCACGGTCACCGACAGGCGGTGCGTGGTGTTCGGCAGCAGTTTGACCTTGTTGGTCCCAAAGGCGCCCGACTGCGTCTCGATGGCCAGCACGCCATTGGTGCCGGCATCGCTGCCCCGCGCGATCACACGCGCGGCCTGCCCGGTTGCCGGGATGAGCCGGATGGCGAGGTCAACTTCCTGCGCGCCGGTGGGTGAGGCGAGCGGGTCAACCTGCAGGGTCGCCGACGAGGCCGGAACCGCACAGGCGGCGCTGGGCGAGGCAGCCGGCGCCTGGCCGGGCAGGCCCGCACAGGCCGACAACAACAGTGCTGACAGGATCAGAAACGTCGAACCAGATCGTGACATGATGTCCCCCGAAATCGGTCCCGCGTGGAATGTCGTTGCGCGGGACGCCGCCATTGTCGCCGATCCGGCCGGACGCGCAAGGGCGCAAACGCGCGATGGCGAGCGACGACGCCCTACAATCAAATGATGAGGCTGACAGTGTCGTTCAAGACCCGACCTGCCGCGCTCGAACGTGGGGGAGTAGACTATGGTCGCTGCGCAGTGCGCGGCGAGGAGTGAGATCGTGCAGCAAGCGCCCTATCCCTATCCCCCACCTTCGTCCCCGGTGGCACGTCCTCCCCGCAAAGGCAACGGCTGCCTGATCGGCGGCCTCATCGCCGTAGTCGCGCTGCTGTGCGTCTGCGCGGCCATCCTGGCCGGGCTGTATGTCGTCGGCTGGCAAAGCCTGGATGCAGCGGCAGCCACAGCCACCTCAGCCGCCGCCACGGCGGCGCTCCCGGACGACAGCGGCGACCGCTTTGCCATCGCCACCGCCACGGCGCAGCCCCGCGCAACGGCACGGGCGACGTCCGCACCGGCAGCGCCGACAGCGGCAGGCGCGCTGGTGCGCACGGCGACCCCCGCCCCGACCCCGCGCGCCGGGGCCACGGCCCGCCCGACCACGGCGCCATCCGGGACGCCGGGCGACAAGCAACAGCAGGAGGAGGTCTTTGACCAGTTCTGGTTCACGGTCAAGGACTACTACGTCGATCCAAAGTTCAACGGTCTGAACTGGGATGCTGAACGGGCCACGGCGCTCGGCCGCATCCGATCCGGGATCTCCGATGCGCAATTCCACGCCCTGATCAGCGACCTGCTGACCCGGCTGGGCGACGATCACTCGTACTACCTCAGCCCGGAGGAGGCCCGCATCGATGCCGCGCGCTACCTCGGCGAGGACACCGTCGTCGAGGCTGGCGTCTTCGCGCGGCCAAACCGCGAGAAGGGCTGGCTCTACATCCTGCGGGTGATGCCGGACAGCCCCGCCGCGCGGGCCGGGCTGCGGCCGCACGACATCATCCGCAGCATCGACGGGCAGCCGGCCGTGACCGCCGATGGCCGCTCGCGCTCGGACGAGCTTGGGGGGCGCGAAGGCGCGACCTCGCGGCTGGTCGTCTTCACCCCGGGCAAGGCCGATCGCACCGTCACCCTCACCCAGGCCAAGCTGGTCGCTGACACGCCCATCGAGCACCGCCTGATCCCCGGCCCGCGCAAGATCGGCTATCTCAATCTCTCCACGCTGAATGAGAACGGCATCGGCGACAAGGTCACCGACGCGTTGCAGACGCTGATGGATCAGTCGGGCGGCAACCTGGACGGGTTGATCATCGACGTCAGACAGAACAACGGCGGGACCGAGCTGAATCTGGTCTCCACGCTGGGGCTGTTCACCAACAAGGCGCCCGGCGACTTCGTCGATCGCAACGGCAACCGCAACCCGCTCGACGTGTTCGATCTGGCGATTGGAAATTCACAGAAGGTCAAGCTGGCGATCCTCATCGGCAAGGACACGGCTTCGTTTGGCGAAATCTTCGCCGGCGGCCTGCAGAGCGCGAGGGGCGCGCTGCTGGTCGGGCAACCGAGCGCAGGCAACATCGAGTTCCTGCGCGTGTTCAACCTGCGCGATGGCTCAAAGCTCGCGCTGGCATTTCAAACGTTCCGCCTGCCCAATGGCAGCAACTGGGAGGGCAAGGGTCTGACGCCCAATGTCCCGGTTGCGGCAACCTGGGACAGCTTCGGCGCCGATGACATCGACCCCGTCCTGCAGGCGGCGCTGACGGCGCTGTCGCGCTGATCGATACGAAACAGGAGCATAACGTGCAAACCCCTCAACAATACCCGCAGTCTCCCTACCCACCGCAATACCCGGCGCCGCAACCGCCGAAGAAGGGCAACGGCTGTCTGATCGGCGGCATCATCGCCGCGATCCTGGCGCTGTGCGGGTGCGTCGTCGTGGCCGGCATCCTCTTCCTCTCGCTCGGCCAAAACAACGGCGATGGCGGCGCGGGCGGCGACCTCCTCGCCACGGCGATGGCCGGCGGCAGACAGCTGGAAGCAACGGCCACGCCAGCCGCACCCGTGCGCGCAGGCACAGCAACCGTCGCGCCGACAGCGCGCGCCACCGTGCGCCCGGGCGCCACGGTTGGGGCTGCCACCACGATTGTGGCCGGCCCAACGCCCCGCCCCAACCCAACGGTCGCCCGCGTGGGCACGCCGACCGGCAGCGACGTCTTCCCGACCACGTCTCCCGGCGCGCGCAACAAGTCGATGCAGCAGCAGACCTTCGACCAGGCAGCCAAGCTGATCGAGGACAACTACGTCGATCCCAAGCTCGGTGGCATTGACTGGGCGGGCGCGAAAGCGGCCGTCTCCAAGCGCATCGAGGCCGGCATGACCGACGGCGAGTTCTGGGCGGCCATGACCGGCCTCATCGACAACCTGGGTGATGGGCACTCGCACTTCCTCAACCCGGTTGAGGCGCAGCAGGAGGCAGCCGCGTATCTCGGCGAGGACGCCTACATTGGCATGGGGTTGACGGTGAGCCTGAACGAGGACAAGCACTGGCTGTATGTGCTGCGCCTGGTGCCGGGCGGCCCGGCCGAAAAGGCCGGCGTGCGCCTGCATGACATCCTGGTCTCCATCGATGGCAAGCCGGTGGTGGATGGCGATGGCGTTCCGCAGATGGGTCTTCTCCGTGGGACGGAAGGGGCATCGTCGCGCGTCGTCCTCCACCAGCCGGGCAAGCCCGAGCGAACCGTGACAGTCACCCGCGCGATCATCCGCCCGGATGCCGCCATCGACTACCGCATGCTGCCGGGTGCCCGCAAGATCGGCTACATCCGGCTCTCGACCTTTGACGAGAAGACCGTCCGCGACAAGCTCGACGACGCGCTGGAGAAGCTGATGGAGCAGAACGGCGGCAAGCTCGACGGCCTCGTCCTCGACCTGCGCCAGAACACCGGCGGCACCTATCCGCAGCTTTCGGCCGCGCTGGGTGCCTTTGTCAAGAAATCGCCGGGCGAGTTCGTCGACCGCAACGGCAAACGTGAGCCTATCGACCTCTTCCCCATCGAGACCGGCAACTCGCACTCCGTCAAACTGGCGCTGCTCATCGGCCGCGATACCGAATCGTTTGGCGAGGTCTTCGCCGGCGCGCTGCAGAGCCAGCGCGGTGCCATCCTGGTCGGTCAGCCCAGCGCCGGCAACATCGAGCTGCTGCAGGGCTTCCGGCTGATCGACGGCTCGCGCATGAGCATCGCCGTGCAGACCTACCAGCTGCCCGGCGGCGGGAACTGGGAGGGCAAGGGCCTCACGCCGAACGTGCCCGTGCCGGCCGCGTGGGACGACTTCGGCAACGAGGACGCCGACCCGGTCCTGCAGGCGGCGATCACGGCGCTTTCACGATGATGCACCGCCAGCCTCGCCCGCGCGGGGCGCGCCCCCTGCTCGCACTGTTTGTGCTGCTCGTCAGCGCCTGCCTTCCCACGCCCGCCGCCTCGACGGCGACCGTGACGCTCGGCCTTTACTCCGGGCGGCCGGATCCAAGCTGGCAGATCACCCCCGCGCAGGCCGCCGCCCTGCTGCGGGATGCCGACGCTGCGCCTGTGCGCGCGCCCGTCCCCGCGCAGGGCGACAGGCTGGGCTATCGCGGCGTGAGGCTGGTGGTGACGGGCGCCGCGGGCGCCGAGCTGGCGGCCTACAACGGCGTGCTGTCAGTCACCCGCAACGGCACGGCCACGGTGCACAACGATCCGGGCCGAGCGCTCGAACGGCGCCTGCTCGAGACCGGCGTGGCGACGATCGAGCCCGCGCAGATGGGCGAGCTGCTGCGCGAGTTCCCATAGCCGCGGGCCACTACAATCGGACGGATGGGTTCACTGGGCTTCGAGCGCGCCTTTGCGCTCCTCAAGCATCGCTTTCCGCACCTCGAGCTGCCGGCGGCCTTCGCCGACTTCCTGCGCGAGCAGGAGTCCAACGGTCATGTCCTGCACCGCGTGGCCAGCGGCGAACGGCTGGATGACTTTCTGCGGCGTCAGGACACGCCCAGCCACCTCGTCGAGCGGCTGCTCACGCCGCAGGGCCGGCTGCGCCTGCGCCTGGACTATCACGCCCTGCTGGGGCTGCAGGCCGACGCCCTGTATGCCTATCTCATCGATCAGTTGGCGCCGATCTACGACCTGCAGCAAGTTGCGCTCGACAGTGAGACGGTGACCGGCTTCAACGCCCACGGCAGCGAACACGTCTCGAACGTCGCGCGCAAGGCGCTGTCGCTGGCACGCGCCTACGACCCGCTCGGGGCGCGCGAGACCCTGGCCCAGGAGGTCGTGATCGGCGGCCTGATGCACGACCTCGGCAACCTCATCGGCCGCAAGCTGCACGGCCTGTATGGCGTGTATCTCATGGCGCTGATGTTCGAGCAGACCGAGGTCGATGCGGCCACGCTCGACAGCTTCACGACCGCGCTGGAAGTCACACTCTTTCACGAGGTCGAGTTCGGTGCCGAACAGGGCGTGTTCAAACGCCTGGATCCGGCCACGCTGTCGGTGATCATCGCCGACAAGACCGATGTCAGCTTCCGCCGGGTCAGCGCAAAGTCAAACGTGTCCGAGGCCATGCGTGATGCCCATGTGCTGGTCAACCTGCTGGTGGCCAACGCGAGCATTGCGCGAGAGACCACACCGGGCAGCGGCCGCTTTGTCTGGCGGGTGGACTTCCGCAGTAAGTTCGATCTCGAGCACTTCGATCTCTTCTCCAGCCTGCTCAAGGCCACCGGCCGGGTGCGCTACCCGCAGGAGTGGCAGGCGCTGTACGAGGAGAGCAACATCGAGTATCTGTTCGTCTTCCAGTCGACCTTCCTGACGATCTACCTGTCGCGGCTGTATCTCACCCTGCGCGCCGTCTTCGCCATGTTCCCGTCGGTGAACGAATTTGTGTTCACCGTCGATGATGCCGAACGCAGCGTCAGCCTCACGCGCGTCTTCACCCGCAACGGCTTCCGCCAGCAGGTGCAGACGCTCGGCAAGCTGTTCTTCCGCGAGCAGTGGGCGGGCTCGGTCCTGGCCCAGGTGATCGGGCGGGAAGCGTAGCGCGGCGAGCGTCCGCCGACGGCGGACCGCGGACGGCCGCCAGGAGACCGAAGACCGATAGCCTCGGCCGGCTGACAGGAGGCGGTGGGCCGCGGGGCGCTGTCAGCGCATGATCAGCGCTGTGTCAGGCCACACGGGTGCGACTGTGTTACAACCTCCTTCTGAGGTGATGACATGGACCGAAATCGACTGCCCGCCGCGGGCCTGCTCGCCGCACTGATTCTGGGAGCCTGCAATCCCAGCACACCCTCCTCGGCCACGCCGACGCGCCCTGCCCCCGGACCAACTGCCCCACCGGCTACCGCGACGGTGGCCGCCCCCGTCTACGTGCCCTCGGGTGGCATCGACAATGGTCCAGCGGTCACCGGTCGGCCGGGGAGCGTCTCGCCCGGGCAGCCTCCCGCCGGCAGTCGGGTCAGCACACCGGTTGCGCCGCCGGCCCCCATGCCCGAGCCCCCGCGCCTCAACCTGCCCTATTCACCCGTGTCCGGTGACGCCGCGCGCGTCCTCGACCAGCTGCCGGCGGCCGGCGAACGCCTGACCCCCGGCTCCGCCATCACCCTGACCTTTGACCGGGCCATGAACACGGCCTCGGTCGAGGCCGCCTTCAAGACGCAACCGGCCACGGCCGGCAGCTTTGTCTGGAGCGATGGCGGCCGCAAGGTGGTGTTCAAGCCGGCCGAGACAACCCCGGCCTCCGGCGTGATCGATGTGGGCGTGGCCCAGTCGGCGCGGGCCGCCGACGGCGCGCCGCTGCGCGAGCCCTTCATCGCCCGCTACCGCATGCGCGACCCCTTGCAGGTCGCCCAGGTCATCCCCGCCGACGGCACAACCGATGTGACCCCCGAGGTGCCCGTCACGATCCTGTTCAATCGACCCGTCGTCCCGCTCACGGTGGTCTCGCGCGGCGTCGGCGCGCCCGAGCTGCCCCGGCCACTCACGATCGAGCCGGCCATCGAGGGAACAACGGAATGGGTCAACACGTCGATCCTGGTCTTCCGTCCTGCGCGGCCGCTCCCGGGCGGCACGCAATTTCGCCTGACGCTGGACGGGGCGCTCAAGGACGTGGATGGCAACCCCATTGCCGGCGCCTTCAGCTGGTCGTTCTCGACGGCGGCCCCGCGCGTCCTCTCCGTCAGCCCCGACCCGCAGGCCACCACGCCTGTGCCGGTGGACAGCGTCATCAGGGTGCGCTTCAACCAGGACGTCGACGCCGAAAGCGCCCGCGCCGCCTTCGCGCTGCAGGACGCCCGCGGCGGGACCGTCGCAGGCACGGCCAGCGTGCTCAGCGCCACCCTGACCTTCACGCCAACGGCGCGGCTGGACTTCGACGCCGCCTACACGGTCAAGGTTGCCGCGGGCATCAAGAGCGCATCCGGCGGCCTGGGCTCGCGCGAGCAATGGGTCTCCGGCTTCAAGACGTATCCGCGCCCGCGGGTCAAGGGCACGTCACCGCAAAACGGTCAAAAGGATGCCTATCCCTACGGCGGCATCACCATCCAGTTCACGGCCCCGGTCGATCCGGCCTCGGTGTGGGCGCGGCTGCGCTTCTCGCCGGCCATCTCGCTCACCCGCGCCTTCAGCGGTTACAACGAATACAACAACTCCTTCTACGTTCAAGCTGCGCTGTCCCCTTCGAGCGACTACACCGTCGAGCTCCTGCCCGGCGTGAGTGACCGTTGGGGCAACACCATCGCCGAGCTCACGCGCTTCACCTTCAGCACGGCGGCCCTGCCCCCCGCCGCATCGCTGAACATCGGCGGCCTCCCGGCCAGCTTCGACGCCCATCTCCCGGTGCGCGTCACGGCGAGCAGCAACAACGTCAGCGTCCTCAACCTGGCGCTGCGCGCCATCTCCAGCGACGAGCTGCTGAGCCTGAGCGGCAGAGGCTTTGACATGCAGACCAAACCGCCCGGCACACCCGTGCGTCAGTGGCAGGTCAAGCCGGAGGGCGCCCTCAACCAGGTCTCACGCACGATCATCACCCTCGGCGAGGGCGATGGCCGGCTCAAGCCCGGCACCTATCTCCTCACGATGTCGGCTCCGGAGCTGGAGAAAGCCAATCGCGGCGCGCCGTTCTTCGCCGTCTTCTTTGTCACGGAGATCAACCTCACCGCCAAGTTCGGCAGCGACGAAGGGTTGGTCTGGGCCACGGACCTCAAGACCGGCAAGCCGCTGGCCGACGTGGCCCTTCAGACCGTCACCGAGCGCTACGACCCGCGCGGGGGCACCACAACCTTCGATGTCACCCGGAGCACAACGGGAAAAGATGGGGTGGCGCGCTTCCCGTTGAACACCGATGCGCAGGCCCGGGGAGCGAGCTGGGTGCTCAGCGCGCAGCCCTTCGGCATCGTCCTGGCCAACAGCAGCGGTGGCATCGCGCCATATGACTTTGGCCTGAGCTATGACCGGGGGAACGGTGGCGGCCAGGTGATGGGCCATCTCTACACCGACCGCGCCATCTACCGGCCCGGCCAGACCGTGCGGATGCGCGGCGTGCTGCGCAACGACGACGACGGGCGCTACTCGCCGCTCGCGGCCAATCAGTCGGTGATCGTGGCGGCCTTTGGCCCACGCGGCCAACTGATGAACACCACCCTCAAACTCGATGACCAGGGCGGCTTCGATGCCGAGCTCGTGCTGCCCACCGATGTGGCGCTCGGCCAGGTGAGCGTGAGCGTTCAGCACAACCAGGATCAGGTTGCCACGGCGGCGTTTCAGATCTCCGCCTATCGCGCCCCGGAATACGAGGTGACTGTGACCCCTGCACGGCCGGCGTATGCGCGCGGGGAAACGCTCGAGGCAAACCTGGCGGCAGCGTATCTCGCGGGCGGCGGGCTGGCCAACACCCGCATGCGCTGGAACATCGTCGCGACCAGCGCAACGTTCTCACCGCCGCAACTCGATCAATACAGTTTTGCGGACGCTGACAGCCCGTGGCATCCATATCCGATGCGCATGGCAGGGCCGACGGTGCTGCGCCCGCTGCCCGCGGGCAACCGGCTGGTGATCGCCAGCGGCGACAGCAGCACCGATGGCGCGGGCGTGCTCACCCTCCGCGTGCCCATCTCGGCCGAGATCCGTGGCGCGGACAGCACCCCCATGCTCGGCCCGCTCAGCTTCTCCATCGAGGGCAACGCCACCGGGGCCGATGGCCAGAGCATCGCCGGGCGCAGCAGCGTGCTGATTCATCCGGCCGCCCTGTATGTCGGGGTCAGCAGCCCGGGGACCATCGTGCGCGCCGGGAAGCCCATCGAGGCCGGCCTGGTGGTGGTGGATTGGGACGGCAAGCGCCTGGCCGGCCAGAGCGTGGAAGCCGTGCTGGTGCAGCGCGCATGGAAGAGCCACTACGATGAGGAGGCCGGGCGGTGGCGCAGCGACGTGATCGACACGCCGCTGATGACCAAGACCGTGACGAGCGACGCGAATGGCGAAGCGACGGCGACGTTCACCACGGATCTGTCGGGTGCGCTGCGCATCGTCGCGCGGGCGCGCGACGCCCAGGGCCGCCTCGCGCAGAGCAGCCGCTTCGTCTTCGTCGTCGGCGATCTGGCGGCCTCGTGGCTGCGCGATGACAGCGACCGCATCAACCTGGTGGCGAACAAGGCAGAGTATGTGGCCGGCGACACGGCCGAGATCCTGATTCCATCCCCGTTCGCGGAGGACCATTTTGCGTTGGTCACGATCGAGCGCGGGCGGATGTACTCGCACGAGGTCATCCAGGTGCATGGCGGCACCGCCCTCTACCGCCTGCCGATCACGGACGCGCACGCGCCGAACATCTACGTCTCGGTCGTCCTGATCAAGCCGCTGACGGGCGCGGGCGAGCGCGTGGCCGACCAGGCCGACTTCAAGGTCGGGCTGGTCGAGCTGACGGTCAAACCCGTCGCGCAAACGCTCAACATCAACATCACCGCCGATCCCGCGCTCGCGCAGCCCGGCGCGCAGGTCAGCTACGAGATCCGCATCACCGATGCGCTGGGGGCACCCGTCGCCGCGCGCTTCTCGCTCGACGTGGTGGACAAAGGCGTGCTGAACCTGCGCCCGCGCGAGGCCAACGCCATCGTCAACGCCTTCTACGGCCCGCGCGGGGATGGCGTCGGGACCGCCACCACGCTGTCCTGGTCGATGAACCGTCGCATGGCCGAGGAGCAGCAGGCGGCCGCGGATGCCAAGGGCATGGGCGCCGCCGGCGCAGAGCCCCCGCGGCCGGCCGCAACGGGGGCGCCGGCCGCCGCCCCGGCACTCGGCGCACGCGCAGCCACGGCCGAAAGCAACTATTCCGTCCAGGATGCCGCCGATGACGCGCCGATCCGCGAGACCTTCGCCGACACCGCCTTCTGGAAGGCCGACGGACAAACAAACGCCGACGGCGTCGCCCGTGTGACCGTCACGCTTCCGGACAACCTGACGACCTGGGTGGTGCGCGCGGTGGCCATCGACGAGAAGACGCGCGTCGGCGAGCGCCAGACCGACACCGTTGCCACGCGCCCGGTGCTGATCCGCCCGGTCACACCGCGCTTCCTCGTGGTCGGCGACCTTGTGGAGCTCGCCGCCGTTGTGCAGAACAACACCGCGAGCACCGTCTCGGCGCGGGTGTGGCTGGCCGAGTCTGCGGGCCTTGCGCTGCAGACGCCGGCCGAGCTCACCGTCGAGGTCCCGGCCAACGGTGAAGCCACAGCCACCTGGCGCGCGCGCGTCCAGGATGTCAGCCAGGTCGATCTGCTCTTCCGCGTCGCCGCGGGCGCGAACGGGGATGCCAGCCGGCCGCGGCTGAGCACCGCCCCCAACCGCGGAATCAAGGTGCTGCGCTACAGCGCCGGCGAGATCGTCGGCACAGCGGGCGCGCTGGACGCGGGCGGCGTGCGGACGGAGAAGATCGTTCTGCCGAAGCTGCTCGACGACACGCAGGGCACCCTCAGCCTGCGCCTGGACCATTCGCTCATCGCGGCGACCGAGGCGGGATTTCAGGTCGTGGAGGAATATCCCTACGAAGGCAGCGAGGGCGTGGCCTCACGGCTGATGGCCAACGTTCTTTCCTATCAACTGCTCGCGCAGTTCCCGCGCCCCGGCGATGCCCAGGCCCGCCTCAAGGAGGTCATCCCTGCTGCGATCGCCAAGCTCGCCACGCAACAGCACGCCGACGGCGGTTGGGGCTGGTATCGCGAGGGGGAGACCAACGCGCACACCACGCTGTGGGTGGGCTTTGCCCTGATGCGGGCCCGGCAGGCGGGCTTTGCCGTCAACGCGCCGATGCTCGACCGCGGGCTGGCCTACGCCCGGCAGATCGTGCGCGCGACGAACACGCTGCGCGGCCCCTGGGCGTTCAATCAGCAGGCCTATGCGCTGTATGTGCTGGCCGAGGCCGGGACGCCGGACAAGACGCGGGTCAACGAGCTGTATGACGCGCGCGACAACCTCGGGGTGTACGGGCGCGCGCTGTTGGCGCAGACCGTGGCGCGGCTCGACGGCAAGGATGCCCGGCTGCCCGTGCTGCTGGCGGACCTGACCCGCGACGCGCAGCTCTCGGCGACGGGCGCGCACTGGGAAGAACGCACCCCTGACCTGTGGGGATTCAACAGCGACACGCGCAGCACGGCCCTGGCGTTGAGCGCGCTCTCGCGCCTCGATGCGCGCAACGCACTGGGTGCCCTCGCTGCGCGCTGGCTGATGGCGGCCCGCGACGGCGAGGGGGCGTGGAAGAGCAGTTACGAGAACACCTGGGTGATGATGGCGCTGATCGACTACGCCGCCGCCAGCGGCGAGCTGCGCGCCAACTTTGACTACAGCGTGCTCCTCAACGGTCGCAAGCTTGGTGACGGTGTGGCGACGGCGCAGACCCTGGCCCAGACCCGCGTCTTCACCACGCCGGTCGCCGCGCTGCTGCGTGACACGCCCAATACCCTGACCCTGCAACGCAGCGCCGGCGATGGCAAGCTGTACTACACCGCGCACCTGCGCGCGGCCCTGCCCGCGTCGGCGGTGCAGGCGCTCGACCGCGGCATCATCGTGCAGCGGCGCTACACGCTGGCGAGCTGCACGGCGGGCATCGCGTGCCCGGCCGTGACGCAGGCGCGGGTGGGCGATGAACTGCGGGTCTCGCTCACGCTGATCGCGCCGACGGAGCTGCGCTACGTCCAGCTCGAGGACACGCTGCCGGCGGGCGCCGAGGCCGTCGACATCGGGCTGGCCACGACCAGCCAGCTCGCCACCGGCGTGAGCACGACGCGGGCCGGGTTGGAGCGCTGGTATGGCAACTGGTGGCGCTGGTATGTGCGGGCCGAGATGCGCGACGACCGCGTCGCGATCTTCGCACCCTATCTCTCGCGCGGGACCTACGAGTACAGCTACACCGTGCGCGTCACCCAGGCCGGCGAGTTCAACACCATCCCCGCCCAGGCGAGCGAACAGTACTTCCCCGAGGTGTTCGGCCGCTCGGATGGCGCGCTGATGGTGTTTACACGTTAGGCAAGGGTCGGCCTCCGCTCTCCGCGGAAGCGCTGCCACAAAAGACAAGCGGCCGCCCCGAGATGGGGCGGCCGCCGTGTTTCAGCCTCGTGTGAGCGCGGCGACTAGCGCGGCCGCTCGCCGAGCGTGACCTTGATGTCCTGCATCTTGCCGCCGCGCGACACGCTCAGGGTGGCCACGTCGCCGGGCATGGTCGTGGCCAGCATCAGCGCGATCATCGCATCGGGGTCCTTGACGGCCTGCCCGTTGAAGGCGGTGATGATGTCGCCGACCTTGAGCCCGGCCCGCTCCGCCGCTTCACCCGCCACGAGGTTGCTCACCTGCGCGCCGGCCTTGATGGCATTGGGCTGATCGGAGGGCGCGTTGATCGCGGAGAGCGAGACGCCCAGATAGGGGTAGCGGGCCTGGCCGCCGCCCATCAGCTGCGGGATGACGCGCTTGACCGTATTGACCGGGACGGCGAAGCCGACGCCCGAGTTGGCTGGCTGTGAACCGGCCGTTGTGCTGGTCGTGCGGATGGCCGAGTTCACCCCGACCACGCGCCCGCGATAGTCGAAGAGCGGGCCGCCCGAATTGCCCGGGTTGATGGCGGCATCGGTCTGGATGATCTCCGGGTTGGAGAAGCCCGGTGTCGTCGCGGTGCCGCCTTCGGTCAGGGTGCGGCCGATCGCGCTGACGATGCCGGTGGTCATCGACCCCTCCAGCCCAAACGGGTTGCCCAACGCAAGCACTTTCTGACCCGCGCGCAACGTCGAGGAGTCGCCCAGCACCACCGGGACGAGCTGGCTGGCCGGCACGTCGACCTTGATCACGGCGAGGTCGCTGTAGGTGTCCGCGCCAACGAGCGTTGCTTTGGCCGTTGTGCCATCCGAGAAGCGCACCCCGATCTGGGTCGCGCCGGCGATGACGTGGTTGTTGGTGGCGATATTGCCCTTCGTGTCGAGCACGAACCCCGAGCCACTGCCCGAGACCGTTCCGCCGCCGCGCCCGGTCGTCGTCATCGTCACCTGGATGAAGACCACCGACGGGTTGAGGCGCTGATACAGGTTGACCAGCAGCCGCTCCTCCTGATCGACCTGACCGCGCTCAGCGTCCGGGATCGCCGTCGGCGTGGGCGCAAACCCGGCGCTCGGTGCGGCAGGCTGGTCCGCCGGCGCGATGGGGCGCGCCGCGTCCCCGGCCGAGGGGGTGGCTGCCGCAACGCCGCGGCCGAGAAAGTCGGGTGCCCGCAGGGTCACGCCACAGGCGAGCATGGGCGCCAGCATCAGCGCCAGCGCAAGCGAGAGAAGAGGACGGTTGTGTTTCATGGCTGTCTCCGTGACGAAGGCTATTCTCCATGCCTTTTCACGGCCCCGCACAGGTGCACCGCCCTCCTTCGCGCCCTATAATGTTTGCGTCGGCGCGATGCGCGACACTCCGGAATGCAGCCCGCTTCCCCCGCGACCCCCTTGCCGCGCACCCCGCAGGTGCCGGACGCCCTCGAACAACATGATCGGTGGCGGCAGCTTTGGCGCATCATCACGGCGGACGGTCTGCTCCTCATGGCAGTCGCCGTCGTCGGCGGCGGCCTGCTGGCAGCCTCCGTACTGCCGCAGATGCCCAGCGACGGGCAGCAGAACGCGCTCGCCTTCAGCCAGTGGCAGACCCGCGCCCAGGATGTGTCGGGCGGCGCCTACGGGGTGCTATCGGATCTCGGGCTTTTCAATGTCATGCGGGTGGCCTGGTTCCGCCTGGTCATGGCCGTGATGGGCGGTCTCGCCCTGATCCGCCTGATCGACCGATTGACCCGACTGCGTCCACCTCGCCCCACGTTGGAAGACGAGACGCGCCTGCGTGTGACCGAGCACGGCCCCGGGCTCGACGCGCTCGGCGCACGGCTGCGGGCGCTGCGCTATCGCACTGGCGCGCGCGCGCCAGGCGATCCGGAAGTCCTTGCCGCCGACCGCGGCGCGCTCAGCGCGCTGCTCAGCATCGCCCTGCACCTCGGCCTGGTGCTAATCGCGCTTGGGGCCAGCCTGAACGCCACCCGCGGCTGGGAGTTGCTCGACCGGCAGATCGATCTGGGCGGTGAGCTCAAGCTGCCCGCCTCCAGCCCGGTCGGCAGCATAAAGCTTATAAGCGTTGGACAATCCGGCCCCCTCGTGCTGCGGCTTGGCGACCAGACGGTGAGCGGGGAAGGTGAGCGCCCGGCCGTGTCGGCCAACGCCCTGACGGTGAACGTCACCCAGCACACCAACCGCTACCGCCTCACCGCCCACGACGCAGCCGGCGCGCCGCTCACGCTCACGGTCTCCAGCTTTGCCCCGGCCGAAACCGCGGTGATCCTGACCGACCGCCCGGGCGATCCCGAACAGGCGGTCCTGATCGAACGCGCCCGCATGGTCGTGCTCATCCCGCCGCCCGCGGGCGAGCCCTCGTCGCGCACCCTCCGCGCGCTGCGGCTGCCGGATGGTGCATCGCTGGGTGAGTGGACGTTGGCCTCCGAGCTGATCGCGGCCGGTGTCACGATCCGTATCGACCCCCTTCCGGGGGCCATAATCAACGTTCGTTATGCGCCAGGGTCGCTGATCCTGCTGGCCGGGCTGGGGTTGGCCGGGCTGGGCGCCCTGGGCGTCCTGCTCTGGCCGCGCCGCCGGGTGGTGCTGCGGCGGGGTCCGACCTGGACCGAGGTGTATGCCAGTGGCCGCGGGGTTCGCGGCGACGTCGCGCGCCTGCGCGCGGAGGATGGTGCAGCATGAACTGGGACATCGACATCACCTTTGCCGGCGTGGTCGCCGAGCAGTTTGACGAATACGCGCACGCCGAGGTGCTGTTCTATCCCGTGGGCGGCGTGAACGGCCTGCGCATGCCCGACCTGACGCTGGGCGCCTGGCTGGAGACCGAGTGGCGGCTGAGCGCGGCGACGGGCAGTGCAGCGCTCAACGCCGTGCAGCGGGCCAGGGCCGCCGTCGCCGCCGTGCGCGCGCGGGTGCCCGCCCTTGTCGAGGCCAAGGCCCGCCGCGAATTCAAGAGCCGCCTGGACTCGATGGCCATGTGGCTTGAAGATCTGCCCCCTCAACGCGGCGCGGGGCCGGATGGCTCGCCTGCACAACGGGGCTATCTCGCCCAGGTCCATCTGCGCCTCAAGGCCGAGCTGTTGGCGTCCGCCGTGACGCAGCCGGCGGATCAGCTTTCACGGTTGTGCGCGTGGGATATCGGCGTGCGCGGGCGCCTTATGCCCGGCCCCTTCCTGCTCGAGCCCGAAGTCGCGGGCGCCGCAACCCCGCCGGAGCGCTTCTGGTTTCTCTTTGGCGGGATCTCCTGACGAGGCATGCCTTTCGCTGCGCTGCCGGACGTCACGCTTCGCTTTGAGCGCCACGGTGCGGGATCAGGCGGGACGCCGCTCGTCCTGCTGCACGGCGCGATGGAGACCTTCGAGGCGTGCTGGAAGAAGCCGCTGCCGGCGCTCGCCGAGCGCCGGCCGGTCATCGGCGTCGACCTGCGCGGGCACGGGCAGAGCGACAACCCGGCCGGTGTCTTCGATGGCCGCCAGATGGCCGATGACATTGCAGCCCTGCTTGATACGTTGGGCGAAGCGCGCGCCGATGTGTGCGGGTTCTCCGCCGGGGCGGCCATCGCGCTGCACCTGGCCCTGCGCCACCCCGAACGGGTGCGGGCGCTGATCGTGATCAGCAACAACGTCACCCGCGACGTCGTCCGCGCGGCGACGAATTTCTGGGATCCGGAGCGTCAGCGCCGCGAAGAGGGTGTGTGGTGGCAGTTCCTGCTCAAGGTGCACCGCGACGCGCCCGAGCACATGCTGCGCGCCTGGGCGGCCGAGGACGCCGTGCGACCCGACTTCTCGCAACAGGAACTGGCAGCGTTGCGCATGCCCGCCCTGGTGATGGCGGGCGACCGCGACCCGATCGTGCCGATCGAGGAAAGCGTGCGGCTGTATCAGTGGCTGCCCAACGCGCGTCTGGCCGTCTTCCCCGGCACCGGGCACGGTCTGCACCGCCACAACACCCCGCGCTTCGTCGAGATGGCGAACGCGTTTCTCGACCGCGTTTGAGCGCGCAGATCAGGCCAGCACTTCGACCGGGTCCCCCACGCGCAGCATGCCCGGCGCCTCCGGGATGGCGTTTTGGCCGAAGATCACCTTCTGGTTGATCGTCCGAAAGGTCGCCAACGTGCGCAGTGGCTCGACGCCGCGCTCGGCCGTGTCCTGGTCGTTGGTCGTCATCACGCAGCGCGCGCATGGCTTGACGAGGCGGAAGACCATCTCCCCCACCCGCAGCCGCTTCCAGCCGTCCTCGGCAAAGGGCGGCGCGCCGGAGATGACGAGGTTCGGGCGGAAACGGTTCATCTTCACCCCCTCACTGCCTGCGGCGATCAGGCGGTCGTTGAGCGCGTCGAGCGCCGAGGCGGTGACGACCAACGCAGGATAGCCATCTGCAAACGCCGTCTCATCGTCGGCGCTGACGGCAAAGCGCGGATCCAGCCGGCGCTGCGCGTCATCGGCGATGCCCACCAACCAGGCCGGGAAGCCCATCACCGCGCTGAACCAGGCTGCCGCCTCCGGGCCCTGGTCCAGGGCCTTGACCTGATCGCCCCAGATCGTCACCCGGCGGGCTTCACCGTCGCGTCGCGCGGGCAGCGTCAGGCGGTGCTGCCCCGGGGCCGAGACGACCAGCGCGTCAGCGGTCACGGCCACATCGATCAGGGCCATGCGCGGATGGTCGCGCTGGGTGACAAACGTGTCGTGCTCATCCACGACCAGGTAGGCGCGGTCCTGCGCGATGCCGCGCCGGCCGACCTGGGCTTCGTTCAGCGCGATGCCGCGGCAGGACTTGATGGGATAGCGAAAGAGGGCGGAGAGATGCATGGTTTTCCTGTTTGGGCCGGCCAGGCGTCACGCGCCCGGCCGACGTTGAGCGAGATAGTACTGCCAGAGCAGCCGCGCGGCAACGGCGCGATAGGGACGCCACGGTTCGGCCAGGGCCTCCCAGGCCTCCGGCCCGGCCTTGAGCGGATGTCCCTTCACAGCGTGGGCGGCCTTGATCAGCGCAAGGTCGCCGCGCGGCCAGATGTCGGGCCGGCCCAGCGCCATGAGCAGGTAGATGTCCGCCGTCCAGGTGCCGATTCCCTTCAGCGCGACGAGCCGGACGCGCACCTCGGCATCCGGAAGCGCCGCCAGCGCGTCGGGGTCAAAGCGGCCCGTCAGGATGTGCTCGGCCATGCCGCGCACGTAACCGGTTTTCTGCCGGCTGAATCCGAAGGCGCGCAGCTCCGCGTCCGCGAAGCCCAGGAAAGCCGCGGGGGTGACCGCGCCGCCGCTGGCCTCGCGCAGGCGCTCGTAGGTGGCCCTTGCGCTGGCGAGCGAGACCTGCTGTTCGAGGATGATCAGGGTGAGCGTGGCGAAGCCGGTCGGGCGATCCCACAACGGTGGAAGCCCATGCGCGGCAACCACCCTGGCCAGATCGGGGTCGCGCCGGCACAGCACGCGGGCGGCCCGGGCGAGCCCGGCCGCGGTCAGGGAGGCGGTGGACATGACGGCGGATTATCGTGGACAGCGGTGGCGCGACGGCCCGATAATCGAGCCCCATGTCCACCCTGAAACTGATCTCCTGGAACGTCAACGGCATCCGCGCGGCGGAGAAGAAGGGCTTCCTCGACTGGCTGGCGGCCAGCAACGCCGATGTCATCGCCGTTCAGGAGACGAAGGCCCACCCCGAGCAGCTCTCCGCGGCACTGCGCACGCCCGCAGGTTATGCCAGTGCGTTTGCCAGCGCGGAGAAAAAGGGCTACAGCGGCGTGGCCACCTTCTCGCGCCTGCCGGTGCGCCACACGGAGGTGGGGCTGGACGACGCGCGCTTTGACCACGAGGGCCGCACCCTGATCACCGAGTTTGATCGCTTCGTCTTCTTCAACATCTACTTCCCCAATGGCGGGCGCGGGCCGGAGTGGGTGCAGCACAAGCTGGCCTTCTACAAACGCTTCCTCGAACGCGTGGCGGGCTTCCGCGCGCAGGGCCGCGCGGTCATCGTGTGCGGCGATGTGAACACCGCCTTCGCCGAGATCGACCTGGCGCGCCCGAAGGAGAACGCCAAGACCTCGGGCTTCCTCCCGGAGGAACGCGCCGGGATGGGCGAGTTCTTCAGCGCCGGCCTGATCGACACCTTCCGCCATCTCAAGCCGGATGCCGTGAAGTACTCGTGGTGGGATCAGCGCACCGGTGCCCGGGCCAAGGGCATCGGCTGGCGCCTGGACTATTTCTTCGTCACGCCCGACCTGCGTGATTCGATTCTCGACGCCGAGATTCACGACGATGTGGTGGGCTCCGACCACTGCCCGGTGAGTTTGACGTTGCGCGCCTGAGTAGAATTTCGCGCATGCCCGCTACCCCCCCCGCCGGCACCGCCTGGCCCGGCGTCATCGCCCACTACCGTGAGCGCGTCGCGATCACGCGCGCCATCCCGCCCGTCACCCTGCTCGAAGGGAACACCCCGCTCGTGCCCGCGCCCTCGCTCGCCAGGGTGCTCGGCCAGGGCCGCGCCAACTTCGAGCTGTGGCTGAAATACGAGGCGGCCAATCCGACCGGCTCATTCAAGGACCGCGGCATGACCGCCGCGATCACCCAGGCCGTGGCCGACGGCGCGCGCGCAGTGATCTGCGCCAGCACCGGCAACACCGCCGCCTCGGCCGCCGCCTATGCCGCCCGCGCCGGAATCCCGTGCGTTGTGCTGGTGCCGGATGGCAAGATCGCCGCCGGCAAGCTGGCCGGGGCGTTGAGCTATGGCGCGCAGGTCATCGCCATCGACGGCAACTTTGATGACGGGCTGCGCATGGTGCGCGAGGCTGCCGAGCGTGCGCCGATCGCGCTGGTCAATTCGATCAACCCCGCCCGTCTGCAGGGCCAGAAGACGGCGGCCTTCGAGATCGTCGACGCGCTGGGCTTTGCGCCGGAGTGGCTGGCGCTGCCGGTCGGGAACGCCGGCAACATCACCGCCTACTGGCTCGGCTTCACCGAGTATTTCAACGACGGCGTGATCGGACAGCGCCCGCGCGTGCTGGGTGCGCAAGCGGCCGGCAGCGCGCCGATCGTGCTCGGGCACGTCGTCGAGAAGCCCGAGACGCTGGCGACGGCCATTCGCATCGGCAACCCGGCCCGCTGGAACGAGGCGCTGCTGGCGCTCGACGAGTCGGACGGCGAGATCTGCGCCGTGACCGATGATGAGATCGTCGCGGCGTATCGGCAGGTGGCCAAACTGGAAGGCGTGTTCTGCGAGCCCGCTTCCGCGGCCGGGCTGGCCGGGATCGCCAAGGGACACCGCGAGGGCTGGCTCAATCTCGATGGCCAGCGCGTGGTCGCGGTGCTGACGGGCCACGGGTTGAAGGACCCCGACACCGCCATCCGCGGCACGCAGCCACCCATCACCATCGCGCCGCGCATCGACGCGCTGCTCGGCCACCTCGCCCTGGGCTGACGCATGCTCCCGCACGAGATCATCGCCCGCGTCCCGGCCACCTCCGCAAACCTTGGCCCGGGCTTCGATTGCATGGGCGTGGCGCTGGACCTGTGGAACACCTTCAGCCTGCACAACGCAGCAGAGACAGACAATCTCCAGGTCGCCGTCACCGGCGAGGGCGCGGACAGCATCCCGACCGACGGCAGCAACATCGTCGCCGAGACCCTGCTCGATGAGTGGCGACGTCTCGGGCGACACGACCTGCTGCCGGGCCGCGGGCGCGGCTACCGCCTCACCTGCACCAATGCCGTGCCGTGCGGGAGCGGCCTGGGCTCGAGCTCGACGGCCATCCTGGGCGGGCTGCTGCTTGCGCATGCCGCCGCGGCCGGCCCGGGCTTCGCGCTGGATGCCCAACGTCAGAATCTCATTCTCAGTCAGGCCGTGGCGCTGGAGGGACATGGCGACAACGTCGCGCCGGCGCTGCTGGGCGGCCTGATCGTCGTCACCCATGAGAATGGAGACGTGTTGACCGACCGGCTGCCGATTGCCGCCATGCGCGTCGCCGTGTGCGTGCCCGACTTCAAGTTCTCGACCAGTGAGGCGCGCGCCGCCCTGCCGGCGACCTACTCGCGCGCCGACGCGATCTACAACATCGGACGCGCGATGCTGGTGATCGAGGCGCTGCGCAACTACGACGATTCCCTGTTGGCGCGGGCGATGGGCGATCGCATCCACGAGCCGTATCGCCTGCCGCGCATCCCGGGCGCGCCCGCGGCTCGGCAGGCTGCGTTGGACGCGGGGGCCATCGCGGTGGCCCTGAGCGGGGCCGGACCCGGACTGCTCGCCGTCGCGCGCGCCCGGCACGAGCGCATCGGGCAGGCCATGGTGGAGGCCTTCGCCGCGGCCGGGTTGCGCGCGCGGGCCTGGTCGCTGGATGTCAGCGCGGTCGGGGCGACGGTCGCGCTGCGTTAGGGCATGACCGCGTGGCGCCTGGACCCGCTCGGCGAGGCCGCCATGCTGGCCACCCTCGAGGCCGCGCCCGACCTCGACGCGCGCGCCCGCAATGCGGCCGCCCTCGCGCTGGCGCATTATTTTGAGCGTTGTGCGGGTGAAGCCCGGTGCGAGGATGGGATCGAATCGATTGTCCCGGCGCTGGACAGCGTGCTCATCGCCTTTGACCCGCTGCGCCTCCCACGCGCCAAGGTCGAGGCCCTGTTGCGGCAAGCCACCGCCCTCCCCGTCACCGACGTGGCCGGCCGCGTCGCCGCGCTGCCCGTGCGCTTCGGTGGGGCCGATGGCCCGGACCTGCCGGACGTCGCCGGCGCACTCGGCCTCCCGCCCGAGGAAGTGGTTCGTCAGTTGTGCGGGTCGGAGTGGCCGGTGCTGATGATCGGCTTCGCGCCGGGCTTCCCATATCTCGGGCCGCTGCCGGAGAGCCTGCGTCTGCCCCGGCGCAGCACGCCGCGCCTGGCCGTGCCGCTGGGATCGGTGGCCATCGCCGCGGGGATGGCCGGCATCTATCCCGCCCGCCTGCCCGGTGGGTGGCACCTCGTCGGCAGAACCGACGCCATCCTGTTCGATCCGCAACGGGATCCTCCCGCCCTGCTGCGCGCCGGCGACCGGGTGCGCTTCATCCCACAATGACGCGCTTGCGTGTGCTCGACCCGGGTGGCCTCGCGCTGGTGATGGACGGCGGGCGGCCGGGCTTTGCCGCGCTGGGGGTGCCACGCGGCGGGGCGATGGATGCCTTCGCCTGCGCGGCCGCCAACGCGCTGCTGGGCAACCCGCGCGATGCGGCGTGCGTCGAGATGCTCGCGGGCGGCGCTGAATTTCTGGTTGAACAGGGTGGGCGTTTTGCGGTGTGCGGCGCGGACCTCGCGATGACGCTGGCGGGGCACAGCCTCGACACCTGGCGGGTGACCTGGGCACGGGCCGGGACGCGCCTCCGGTTTGGGGCACGCCGCGCTGGCCTCGGGGCCCGGGCGTATCTGGCGCTGCCGGGTGGTGTCGCGGCGCCGCAGTGGCTGGGCTCGCGCAGCGTGTATCAGGCCGGCAACATGGGCGCCGCCCTCGCCCTGGATGACCTCGTCGCGGGAAGCGAGGATTTGGCAGAGGATATTCGATGGGTGGGCGCTGCGTGGCCGGCCGCGTCGCGCCCGGGCTATGCCGCGGCCCCGCGCCTGCGCGTGCTTCCCGGCCCGCACGCCGAGCGCCTTCCGGGCGTGCTGGACTGGCTGACGGGCGACGGCCTCGTCGTCAGCGCGCAGGCCAATCGCCAGGGCCTGCGCCTTACCGCGCAACATCCGCATGCGCACCGGCTTGATCTTCCTTCGTTGGGCGTCGTGGCCGGCGCCGTGCAACTCCCGCCGGACGGTCAGCCCATCCTGCTGGGTGCCGATGCGCAGACGACTGGTGGATATCCCCTCATCGCTTGCGTGATCGGCGCCGATCTGCCGTTGGTCGGGCAGCTCTGGGCCGGCGACAGGCTGCGCTTCACACGCTGCTCCGAGGCCGACGCCCTGGCGGCGCGACGCGAGCAGGCCGCGTGGCTGGCCGCAGGTCCGGACCCGGATCTCTGGATGGCACAGGCCGCAGGGATGGGCTGAGCGCGCCTCAGGGCGTCCGGGGCGTGACGCCGTAGGTGTCCATCGCGGCCGCAATCTGCGTCGCCTCGGTGGTCCCGGGGATCATGCGATAGCTTGGCGCGAGGATGGCCTCCACTGCCTCAACCTCGATGGCAAAGATCGCGAGGATGGGGAAGAGGCCGCGCGTGATGGCCAGCAGCGGCGCCTCATACTCGGTGAAGCGCGCATCCGTACGTTTGACGATTTCGGCGGCCCCGGACACCTTGTAGCCCTTCTGCGCAAAGATGTCGATGAAGCTGACACAGGCGCGCGGGTGCCCGGCGATGTTTCGCAGGCTGCGCGGCGACGCGATGTGGGCGATCACAATGCGCTCGCGGCCAATCGCCGCGAAGACTTCCTTGGGCGAGACATTCGGGTTGCCCTGCCCGTCCACGGTCGCCAGCCAGCACAGGACGCTCTTGTCGAGGGCGTGCAGGACATCATCAGTCAGGAGCGGGGTTTTCATCGGACGCCATTCTCCCGCAGTTGAAAGGGGCTGCCAGGGCGACTGCGGGCGCCTGACGAGGTGCCAGCGTCAGCGCGGGAAACGGCTGAGGTGCTCATGCACGATGCGGAACCCGCGTGGGCCGAGCGCCAGCACGCGCGTGCCGCGGCCGCGCACAACGAACGATTTCTCACCCTGTGCGCCCTCCCAGTTGTAGGTGTAGGTGGCGCTGGCCGTGGCCGCATCGAGGGTCAGAACGGTGATGTCGCTGAGGTAGAAGCGCGCCTTGCGGACGCTCGGGTCGCCGCGCCAGGTCTTCTCAAAGGCGGCTTGAATCGCCGCCCGCCCGCGGAAGTCGCCATCGTTGAAACGGAAGAAGGCATCCTCATCGATGCTGTCGCGGATCAGGTCGAAGTCCTCCTGTTCGGCGAGCCGCTCGAAGTGGTGCAGGAAGTCGATCACGGCCTGTGCGGTGAGTGTCATCGGAAATCGCCTCCGCGATGCCCGGCAGTCTACAGCGCGGTCTGGCACAATCCACGCATGGCTTCGGAAGAGGATCGCTTCGACATCGTGGGCATCGGCGCGTCAACGGTGGATGTGCTGTCGCGCGTCGACCACCTGCCCGCGATGGACGAGGTGATGCAGGCGCGCGAGATGGTCCTACAGGGCGGCGGACCGGTGTCGACGGCACTGGTCACCGCGGCCCGGCTGGGGGCGCGAACGGCGATGCTGGATGCCATCGGTGATGACTGGCGCGGCGATCAGGTGCGGGCGGGCTTCCACGCCGAGGGCGTCGAGACGCGCCACCTGCGCATCCGGCCCGGCGCAACGACCGCGACTTCCTGCATTCTGGTTGAGGCCACGCGCGGCGCGCGCTCGATCGTCTATGCCCCCGGCGACGCGGCCGAGCTGCGCCCGGAGGAAGTGCCGCTGGAGGTCATCCGCCGGGCGCGCAGCCTGCACCTGAACGGAAGGCACCTCGCGGCCTGCGCGGCCGCCATCCCCGTCGCCCGGTCGGCAGGTGCACTCATTTCGTTTGACGGAGGTGCGGGCCGTCATCGCCCCGAGCTCGCCCCGCTGCTCGAACAGGTCGACCTCTGCGTCGTGGCCGCCGACTTCGCCCGTCGCCACACCGGCCTGGAGGATCCGCACGCGGCGGCCGAGGCCTTGCTGGCGCGCGGGGCGCGCATCGCGGTGGTGACGCTTGGCGAGGCCGGCAGCGTCGCGCACAGCCGCGCCGGGGAGGCCTTTCACCAGCCCGCCTTCCGTTTTCCCCACACCGTGGACACGACCGGCTGCGGCGACAGCTATCACGGAGCGCTGCTGTTTGCCTTGCTGCGCGGCGAGCCCCTGCGGCAGGCGACGGCCCTGGCGAGCGCCGTCGCGGGGCTCAACAGCCAGCGCCTCGGCGGCCGCGCCGGCTTGCCGACGATGGCGGAGGCGGCGGCGCTTCTCGCTTCGGCGGATGGCCGTCAACCCACCACTTCCGCCAACACCGGGAAGTGATCCGACGGATAGCGGCCAGCGGGGGATGCGGTGGTGTCGATCTCCGCGCGCAGCGTGCGCAACCCGGGCGAGGCCAGCACGAAGTCGATCGAGGGGCGCGGCGTGACCGTGCCAAAGCCGTGAAAGGTGCCCTCGTCGGCCAGCGGCGGCTGACGATCGCGCAGCGTGTCGCGCAGCCCGGCCTCCGCCGTCAGGATGCGATACGCCGGGCCATCCCGCGGCGTGTTGAAATCGCCGCCGATCAGTAGCGGAAAATCCCCCGCAGCGCGGCGCGCCCACGCGGCCAGCACGCGGGCCTGCTCGATGATCGCATCCTCGACCAGATCGAAGTGTGTGCTGGCGAAGATCAAGCGTTGTCCACTGGCCCGATGTTGCAGCCGCGCCCAGGTGAGTGTGCGCGCGAACTGCGCCCCCCACGAGCGTGAGCCGGGCAGGTCGGGGGTCTCGCTCAACCAGAAACGCCCGCTGTCCTCCAGCGCAAAGGCGGCGCGGCGAAAGAGCACCGGGGCCATCTCGGCGGCGGTCTCATCGCCGCCCCCGCGGGGATGGCCAATGAAGTAATAGTCGGGCAGCCCGGCGCGGACATAGGCCGCCTGCGGACCCTCCTCACACTCCTGCAACGCGAGCAGATCGGGCGCGTGGGCGCGGATGCGCGCAATCACGGCTGCGCGACGCGCGCGCCAGGCGTTGGCGCCATCAGCGGCGCGTCCGTAGCGGATGTTGAAGGTGAGGGCGGTAATCATCGGCTCAGAGTCTGCGGGTGAACGGACCCGCATGATACGATCCACGCACGATGGCAAGGGAGGAGGGCGTCAAGCCCGTCGCCAGCAACCGGCGCGCCGGCTTTGACTACGAGCTGGGCACCCGATTTGAAGCAGGCATCGCCCTGCTCGGCGGAGAGATCAAATCCGTGCGGGCGGGGAGGATGGACCTGCGCGACGCATTTGTCCTGATCCGCGCCGGCGAGCCCTGGCTGATCAACGCCACCATCCCGCATTACAGCCTGGCCACCGGCTTCAACGCGCACACGGATGAGCGGCGCGAGCGGCGGCTGCTGCTCAACAAGAAGGAAATCTCGGACATCGAGGTCGCCACCACGCAGAAGGGCATGACCGTCGTCGCGACGCGGGCATATCTGAAGCGCGGCCGCGCCAAGATCGAGATCGCCATCGCGCGCGGGAAGAAGCTGTATGACAAGCGCGCGGCCATCGCCAGCCGGGATGCCAAGCGCGACATCGCGCGCGCCCTGGCCGAGCATTAGCCCGCCGCGGCGGCGCGCCCGCCGGGGCGCAGCCGGCGCAGCAGCGCCATCCCGGCCCGCCCGACGCCCAACGGAAAATATTCCCATGCGCCAACGCCCTCGGCGAAGGTGGCATCGAAGCCCTGCTTGAAGCGCCACACGCCGGCCATGCGATCGGTTTCATCGGCCTCGCGCTCGGGCGCCCCCCACCAGTCGTACCAGACGCAGCCGGCATCGCGCGCCCAACGCATGGCCTCCCACTGCAGCAGGTGGTTGGGCATGTGCTCGCGGCCCGCGGCCCCGGACATGCCGTAGAAATACCAGGCCCGCGCACCGTGTCGAAAGAGCATCAGGCCGGCCAGGGCCTGGCCCTCGTGCTCGGCGATCAACCCCTGCCCGTGCAGGCTGCGCCAGGCATCGGTGTAGTACTCCGCCGGCCGGATGATGAAGCCATCCCGTTGTCCAGTCTCTGCGTAGAGCGCCAGCAGCGCCGGCCAATCGTCAGGCGTCGCCAGGCGCACGCGCACGCCGCGCCGCTCGGCCAGCCGGAGGTTGTAGCGCCACTTGGGCTTGAAGGCCGCCAGCAGCGCATCGTCGCTGCGGTCGATGCGGGTCAGCGCGGTGTTGCGGAACTGCGGGGGCTGGGGGGAGGGCGACCAGCCGCGCTGCGCCAGATGCGCGCGGGCCTCCGCCGTGGGGCCGGGGCCTGTCCAACCATCGCCATCCACCATCGCAAAGACCACCCGTTGCGCGCGCGCGCGGCGTTCGAGAAAGGCGAGCGCCGCATCCCAGCCGGCCTCGTCGCGGGCGAGCGGGCCACGCGGGGCGTAGAGCATCGAGAGCGGGCCGCGCAGACGGCGCTTCAACACCTGCACCGCAGCAACCGGGCCGGCCGCGTCGGTCAGCAGCCAGCGTTCCGCCTGCCAGCCCCAGCGCGACTTGAACGCCCCCCACGCCCAGCGCTGCAGGACGTGCGCGGCGGGGAGATGCAGCGTGGCGGCATCCCAGGTGCGCTCGTCGGTGATCGGCTGCCAGGACACGCGCAATCAGCCCAGGACGAACTTGCCGTTCACCATGACGGGGATGCGCTGACCCGCAGCGCTGATCCCGGTCACCGACATCGTCTCCGTTCCGATCATGACATCGTCATGGTTCTTGGCGTCGTTCATGCCCAACGCTTTGAGCGCTTCTGCGTCCATCGTCTTGCCGCCCTGGATGCCAAGCGGGTAGGCCTTGCCAAAGGCGATGTGGCAGGCGGCGTTTTCATCAAAGAGCGTGTCGCCAAAGATCAGCCCGCTGCGGTTGATCGGCGAGTCGACATCCACCAGGGCCACTTCACCGAGGCTGCGCGCGCCCTCGATCTCGAACATCTGGCGCAGCGCTGCTTCGCCGTGCGCGGCGCCAAAATCCACCACGACGCCATCGGCAAAGCGCATCCAGGCGTCGCGGACCTCCTGCTCCATGATGCGGACCGGCTTTGAGGTTCGCACATGGCCATTCACGCGGTCCCGGTGCGGTGTGCTGAAGATCTCCTCGGTGGGCATGTTGGGCAGGAAACGCGTGCCCTCCGGCGTGTGTGATGCAGCCGCCACCCAGGCCGGCCGGTCGGTCAGTCCAACGGTCAAATCCGTGCTCGGATTGCCATCCGGGCCCGGGGTCGGGTCCACGAAGTGCAGCGCGCGGATGTCTGCCCGCTCGAGCGCGCGCGCGATGTTGCCCAGGCGCTGGTCGTGGGCGCGCCAGGCCGCAATCGGGTCGGGCTCATTCAGCCGCGTCGTCGCAAAGATGTGCCCCCACAGCCGTGCCACGGCCTCTGCCTCGCTCAGCCCGGGGAAGAGCCGCGTCGCCCAGGGCACCGTCGGGACGGCGGCCACGCACCACTGCACCGCGTCGGCCATCAGGGCCTCGCTGTAGAAACTGACGCGCGCGTACGAGGCCAGGCGTGACCGGCGCATGCGGGCCGGATCGATGCCATCGAAGGCGTCTGGGTATTCCTCGCCCGTGAGGCTCAGCACCGCGTAGCGGCGATCGAGGCTCTCCCGGGCGCGGGCGGTGAAGTATTCCGGCGCGTAATCCAGCCCCGCATCGGCGCTGTGCTCAAAGCGCGCGCGCGCGACGAGCGGGTCGTTCCACATCACATCGACAAACAGGGCGCCAGCCTGATAGGCCAGTGCCGTCACCGTGCGGACGAAATCGCGGTGCCCCAGCTCGGCGTTGATCTTGAGCGGCTGGCCGGGCTGCAGATTGACGCCGATCTGGATGAGCAGGCGCGCGTAGCGGGTGATTTGATCTTGCATGGCAGCAGTACTGTAGCAGATGGAAAACGCGCGAGGGCCGCCCTGGGGCGGCCCTCGTGTCTGATGCGAGAGAGGATCGGCCTACTTGAGGACGATCTTCGCGCCGACTTCCTCGAGCTTCTTCTTGGTGTCATCGGCGGTGGCCTTCGACACGCCGGTCTGGATGACCGACTTGGGGGCCTCGACCAGGTCCTTGGCCTCCTTGAGGCCGAGGTTGGTGATCGCGCGGATGACCTTGATGACTTCGATCTTCTTCGGCCCGATGTCATCGAAGACGACGTCGAACTCGGTCTTCTCCTCCACCGGCGCGGCGGCGGCGGCGGCCGGGGCGGCGCCACCGGCCATCATCACGGGCGCGGCCGCGGCCGTCACGCCCCACTTCTCTTCGAGCATCTTCTTCAGCTCGGCGGCCTCGAGCAGCGTCAGCGCGCTCAGCTCTTCAACGATCTTGTTCAGGTCTGCCATTTCGATTTTCCTTGTCTAACGTAGATTTTGAATTACCAACCGGATGGCCCCCGGAGGGGCCGGGAGCGCCTACGACGAAGCGGGCTGCTCCTTGTCGACCTTCGCCTGCAGCGCGTACATCACGCTGCCGACGGCCGAATTCAGGGCACCAACGATGCTGCTGGCCGGCGCGGACAGCGCGCCGAGGATCTGCGCGCGCAGCACCTCGAGCGGGGGCAGGCTGGCCAGGGCCTTGATGCCTTCGGCATCCAGCGCCTTGCCGCTGAGCACACCACCCACGACCTGGAGCTTGTCGAATTCCTTGCCCAGGTCTCCGAGCGACTTCGCCACGGCGGCTGGATCCTTGAAGCAGAAGCTCATCGCCGTCTGCCCGGTCAGCCACTTCTCCGGAACGCTCAGCCCGTGCTCCTCGAGCACCTTGGTCGCCAGCGTGTTTTTGGCGACGTGGAACTCGCCTTGCGCCTTGCGCATCTCGTTGCGGACCTTGTCGAGCTGCGGCATGGTCATCCCACCGTATTTCACGATGATGATGGCCTGGCTGCGATCGACCCATTCCTTGAGATCGCCGAGGGCGGCACCTTTCTTTTCCTTTGAGATTGCCAAGTGATTTCACCTCCTCGCTTCAGACATAAAAAACGCGCCCCAGCCAGACAGCTGAGGCGCGAGAGGTCGCGCATGAACCGGACGAACGTCGTCGTCGTAGCTCCTCAACCTATGCGGGAGATTAAGCGCCCGGAGGGGCGCACCCGCAGTCTTTGGCGAGTCACGTAACAGACGGTGATTTTACCACAATCAGGGCGGATCGACGCGGACGGCGGGTGTGGGTTGCAGCGCGCCCGGGTCCGGGGCCGGCAGCTCGCAGCGCCCCTCCGCGTAGCACTGCGGCACCAGCACTCCCTGCGCCTCAAGCACCGGGATCCGCAGCTCCGGGCCGATGGCCGTGTCCTCCCAGTAGCTCTGCCCGC